>NZ_JAKLRZ010000021.1:0-156154 GCF_021892025.1 Enterobacter cloacae complex sp. ECC445
ATGAAAGGAAAACGATGTATCTGGGGAGGACGAAGTGCGGTGCGTGCAGCGCTGTACATGGCGGCAATGTCAGCGGTGCGTTATAACCCAACCATACAGGCTTTTTTTGAGAAACTGAGAAGCAAGGGAAAAGCCTTTAAAGTGGCGATGACAGCCTGCGTCAGAAAGCTGGTAACAATCCTGAATGCGATGGTGCGGGACAATAAAAAATGGGCGGCAGCTTAGTCGTCAGCTGTTGACTTTAAACACAGCTGCTCACCCCGGCCCTCTCCCACGGGGAGAGGGAGAAAACATTAAAAACGGCAACCCTCGGGTTGCCGTTTTGCTTTGACCTAACTATGTTTGTTCTTCAACTCAAACCGCGGTGACACCAGACCGTACAGCGTCCAGCCCATAAAGGTCACCATCGCGCCGTAGAGCATCGCTTCCTCGCCGGACGAGTAGAGCGCGTAGAAGCTGTAGATTGCCCCAACCAGCGCCACGATATTCGCCACTCTCGCTTTGCCCGGATCCACCTTCGCGACCTTCTGAATAATCACCAGCGCGGCCATCGACAGAATGTACGGAATGATGTTCGTCACCACCGCCAGGTTGACCAGCACGTTGAACTGGCTGTTCAGCGACGGGCTGATGGTCATCAGCGACAATCCGCTCTGGAAAATCACGATCGCCAGCATGCCCTGCACCGGCGCATCCGCTTTGGTCACGCGGGAGAAGATTTTCGGGAAGTAGCCTTCGTCAGCCGAGGATTTAAACACATGCGCGATGGTGAACTGCCAGCCGAGAAGCGAACCGCAGCAGGACATCACCATCAGACCCATGATCACTTTCCCCACTTCCGGGGTGAACATCTGGGCGAAGGCCAGCCCGAACGGCGCCGTGGAGTTAGCCAGATCCATATTCGGCACGATGCCCGCAATCACGTTCGTCGAGACGATATAGATCGCCGCCGCGCCGAGCGTCCCGCCGAGGACCGCAATCGGCACGTTCTTCTCAGGGTTTTCTACCACTTCCGCGTTCGCGCAGGCCGATTCCAGACCCAGGAAGGCCCAGAGCGTCATGGCAATAGAAGAGCCGACCGCGGTAAAGAACGGCACATGGTGCGGGTTCCAGGAGTTGGCGTACAGGGTCGGGCTGAACCAGAACCAGCCGATGATGCACAGGCCGACAACCGGAATAATCACGCCCCAGACGGTGATGCTGCTGAGCTGTCCGGTGATACGCGCGCCGCCAAAGTTAGCCACGGTGCAGATCCACAGCACCCCGATGGTTGCCAGCCCAATCTGAACCGGGCTGAGCGTCGCGCCAAACAGCTCCGTCCCGTAGCCCACGGCGGAGATGGCAATCGCCACGTTGGCGATCAGCAGCGACACGCCGTAGGTATAGTTGGCCATAAAGTTGCCCGACTTGCCAAAGGCGTATTCGGCATAGCCACCCATCCCGCCGGACTTGCGGCTGAACATGCCGCACTTGGCAAACGCCCACGCCAGCGCCATTGACCCCACAGCCGTCACCAGCCAGGAGATAATCGAAATGGTGCCCACTTCGGCCAGCTTGGTGGGCAGCATGATGATCCCGGACCCCATCATGTTGACCATGGTGAGGATGGTCAGCTGCACCACGCCCATCTTGTTGGACTTACTCATACTGTCTCTCCTTTCAGCAGCGCGGGCCGAGCGGCGGGTTGTTTAATGACGTTGCAGCGAACCTGTTTGCGCCCCTCACACTCTTCGACGTACACGCCCTGCAGCTCTGGCGCAAAGCCCGGCAGCAGGTTGATGCCTTCTTCCAGCGCGGTAAAGTAGCGCAGCACGGAGCCGCCCCAGACTTCGCCCGGGACCACGCACAGCACCCCCGGCGGATAAGGCAGGGCGCCTTCGGCGGCAATGCGGCCTTCCGCGTCGCGCAGGGAGACGAGCTCAACCTCACCGCGCAGGTAGGCGTAGTTCGCGTCCTGCGGGTTCATCATCACGCGCGGGAAGTGAGACTTGCGGAACATCTCTTTCTGCAGCTGCTTCACGTTGTGGCGGGCGTACAGGTCATGCATCTCCTGGCAGATCTGGCGCAGGGTATAGTCCGCGTAACGGTCCGGATGCTGTTTGTAGAGAGAGGGCAGGACCTCTTTCAGCGGTGCGTCGCTCTCAAGCAGTTTTTCGAAGCGCACCAGCTGCGCCACCAGCTGCTGCAGTTTGCCCATATCTTCGGCAGGGGTGAGCAGGAACAGGATCGAGTTGAGATCGCATTTTTCCGGCACGATGCCGTTTTCACGCAGGAAGTTGGCGAGGATGGTGGCGGGCACGCCGAAGTCGTCATACTCCCCGGTGCGAGCGTTAATGCCCGGCGTGGTCAGCAGGAGCTTGCACGGGTCGATAAAGTACTGATGCTCGGCGTAGCCTTCGAAAGCGTGCCAGTTTTCACCCGGCACGAAGTGGAAGAAGCGCAGATCGGTCGCAATTTCCGCCGTGTCCCAGCTTTCCCACGGACGGCCATCTACCGTTTCCGGCACGAAGGGGCGCAGATACCGGCAGTTCTCCAGGATAAGCTTGCGCGCTTCGATACCGTTAACCACGCAGTCCATCCACATGTTGCGGCCGCTCTGGCCTTCGTGCATGCGGGCGTTGATGTCCAGCGCGGCGAACAGCGGATAAAACGGGCTGGTGGAGGCGTGCATCATAAAGGCGTTGTTCAGCCGCTTGTGCGGGACATAGCGCGGCTGCCCTTTGATGTGGCTGTCTTTCTTATGGATTTGCGAGGTCTGCGAGAAGCCGGCCTGCTGTTTGTGAACGGACTGGGTCACCAGGATCCCCGGGTCGTTTTCGTTCAGCTCCAGCAGCAGCGGCGAGCAGTCGGCCATCATCGGAATAAACTGCTCGTAACCCACCCAGGCGGAGTCGAACAGGATGTAATCGCACAGATGCCCAATCTTATCCACCACCTGACGGGCGTTATAGATGGTGCCATCGTAGGTGCCCAGCTGGATCACCGCCAGGCGGAACGGGCGCGCGTCGCGTGCACGACCAGGCGCCACCTCTGCCACCCGCTCGCGCAGATAATTTTCTTCAAAGCAGTGGGCATCAATGCCGCCAATAAAGCCGTACGGGTTGCGCGCGGTTTCCAGATAGACCGGCGTTGCGCCTGCCTGGAGGAGGGCACCGTGATGGTTAGATTTGTGGTTGTTACGGTCGAACAGCACCAGGTCGCCCGGTGTGAGCAGGGCGTTTAATACCACTTTGTTGGACGACGAGGTGCCGTTCAGCACGAAGTAGGTCTTATCGGCGTTAAAAACCTTAGCCGCATGCTGCTGCGCAATGCACGGCGCGCCCTCGTGGATCAGCAGATCCCCCATCGCCACGTCGGCGTTGCACAGATCGGAGCGGAAAAGCGTCTCCCCAAAGAAATCGACAAACTGATTGCCGGCAGGATGACGGCGGAAGAACTGGCCGCCCTGATGCCCCGGGCAGTCAAACGCGCTGTTGCCCTGTTTAACGTAGTCGACCAGGGCGCGGAAAAACGGCGGGCGCAGCTGGGTTTCATACTTCTGGGCTGCCGCTTCCAGCTGGCGTCCATAAAAGTCGCTGCCGGTGTCTGAATACTCAAATACGCCATGAATGCGCGATAAATAGTCTGCCGGGATGAACTCTTCTTTATGCGTCGCGACAAAAACAGGAATGCCAAAACCGGTGGCTTCTATTTCGTCCAGGATACCGCTGGTAATATCCGTGACCGCCAGAACAATGGCGGCAACATCGATATAATCTGAAGCGCGGACATCGACCAGTTCACGCTGGGTTGTGAAGCAGTCCGGACACGCGCGGCTGGCTGCGATTTTTAAATTTTTCATCTTTCTCTCTTTATTTTAGGTAATAAGCGTCCCTCGATTTCTTACGAGAAAGAAATCGATAATTTTCCGGAAAAAAAGCAAAGGGTGGCCGCTGATTAAAATCAGTGAATTGCTTTTTTGATGATTGAAATTCAGTCCGCCCGGTGCGGATAAGTCTGAATCAAAGTGAATGAGCGCACGAGCTCACAGGCAATGGCCTGTAAAATAAGGTGTTTCTGGATAACCTGTAAGCGAGTGCGCCAGAAGTCGAAGGACTACCGGGCATTAAAGAGATGAAAGTCAAAGCAGTTACGGTGGGCAAACATCATGATATGCGTTGTCCGCCTTATATGGGGCATTAAGCGATTGTTGTTTTCCATGTTTCATTTTCCTTTCAGTAATTGAAAGCACGGTCATTTTATCCAGGAAAACGCGATTAACTGTGAAGGAGATCACCGTTAATCGATCATTCCAGAAATAATTAGTCGTTTTTGATGAATAACGCAGATCAAAATGCTGATTTGTTGAGATTGGGTTAACAGGATGTGTTGCCAATGTTTTATGTGGGCATAAATAACCCGAAAAATAACGAGAGAGATATTTATGAGATATTCCCCGGGATAATTTGGTGTTATTTAAAAATAAATTGAATAGTTATTCAAAGCATAAACCGATAACCGATACCGGTTTCAGTTAATAAATGGCGAGGGCGCGCGGGGTCGATTTCGAGCTTCTGGCGGAGATGCCCCATATATATGCGTAAATAATGACTATGTTCCACTGCGTTTGGCCCCCACACCTGACTTAACAGCTGGCGTTGGGTGAGAACCTTGCCGTGGTTATTGAGCAGCACGGCGAGCAGGCGAAACTCGATTGGCGTGAGATGAATCTCCTCATCGCCGCGCACAATGCGTCGCGCGGCCAGGTCAACCCGGATATCCCCAAACGTGTAGGTTGGGTCGGCTGGCGTGGTGGCGCTGTGGCGACGCAGCGCCACGCGAAGGCGAGCCTGCAATTCGCCGATACCAAAAGGCTTGATCAGATAATCATCCGCACCGGCATCCAGCGCGGCGATTTTATCCGTCTCTTCCGTACGGGCGGAGAGCACCAGAATTGGCATCTGGCTCCACTGACGAACCTCCCGAATAAAATCGATGCCGTCCCCGTCAGGCAGACCCAGATCGAGGATCACCAGGTCCGGCTTGCGGGTGGCGGCTTCAATTAAACCCCGTTGAAGCGTACCCGCATCGTGGACGCGCAGACCGTCCCCTTCCAGCGCAGCGCGCAGAAAGCGGCTAATGGCAATCTCATCTTCAACAATCAGAACGTTGATCACAAATCCTCTGGTAATTCATTAAGTTCTGGCGGGGTTTCCAGAGGAAGTGTAACACAAAAACGCGCCCCGCCTTCCGGACGATTCTCTGCGGAAATGGTGCCTCCGTGAACGTCAACGATCGCCTGGCAAATGGCCAGCCCGAGGCCCACGCCCGGAATGGCGGACTCCTTATTGCCGCGCGCGAATTTTTCGAAAATAGCCAGTTCCTGTCCGGCAGGAATGCCCGGGCCGGTATCCCAGACGTCAAGATGAAGCGTGCTATCGTCCACCGTCGCATCCACGCCAATTTGGGCACGGGCGCCCGCATATTTGCCGGCATTTTCCAGCAGGTTGATCAGTACCCGTTCAAAAAGGGGACCATCGACGTGAATTAACGTCAGGGGCTCGGGCATGTTCAGGGCGATATGTCGCCCACCGAGGCCAGGCTCCAGCATTTTCAGGGCGCTGCCTACCACCTCTTCCAGCGTGAGCCACTCTTTTTTGAGGTTAAAACCGCCCGACTGGATACGCGCCATATCGAGCAGGTTATTTACCAGACGGGTGGTATTCAGCACGTGCTGGCGGATCTCGCTGGCCTGAAGGGCGTGTTTAGAGCCTTCCGCCGCCAGGTCCAGCGTCAGGATTTCTGACTGACCAAACAGGACGGTGAGCGGGGTTCGCAGGTCGTGCGACAGCGCCGCCAGCAGCGAGTTACGGATGCTTTCACGTTCGCTTGCCAGCCGGGCCTGTTCTTCGCTGGCGGTGAGGGCCAGCCGCTCCAGCGCGCTGGCAACCAGCAGCGTAAAGGTCTCCAGCAGCCGCTGCTGTTCGGGGATCATCAGCTGGCGCAGGTTGGAAGGCTCAACAATCACCAGCCCCTGATTTTTATCGGCGCTGCGCAGCGGCAGAATTTGATAGGGCACGCCGGGCAGGGTGTCGGTCCCTGCGCCCGCCGGTAGCCCTTTATCAAAGCTCCAGCGCGCGATGGCTTCGTCCCAGGGCGTCATGCCCGAGGCTGAGGTCAGCGGGCGCAGCTTGCCGTGTTCGTCCGGGAGTAAAATCAGGTTGCTGGCATGAAACGTTGAGCGAATAAACTGCTCGCTGGTCTGCACAATATCCAGCGGCGTGCGGCCCACCGCCAGCGATTTTGACATCTCATAGAGATGGCGCGTGCGCTGTTCGCGATAGCGGGCGATGCGGGCCTGATAGCGTACGCCCGCTGTCAGGTTCCCGATCACCAGGCCGACGGTAAGCATCACCGCAAAGGTGAGAATGTACTGCACGTCCGAGACGGCGAGCGTCCCGCGGGGGGCAATAAAGAAGAGATCGAAGCTGATGACGTTAATCACCGTCGCCAGCACCGACGGCCAGCGCCCGTAAAAGAGCGCCACCACCACCACGCCCAGGAGGTAGATCATCACCAGGTTGGCGGCATCAAAGGCAATTAGCCACTGGCTGGCAATCACGGTTATCAGGGCGCAGAGCACGACGGCGACAAGACAGCCGCGAAGCTGAATGCGCCACCTGTCACCAAAAGTACGGCTGTCCGGGGCGCGGCTGGGAAGGGGCGTGGGTTTATCATCCAGCGCCACGATCACCAGGTCCAGATCCGGCGCGCGGCGGGCCAGCTTGTCGGCAAAGGATTCGCGGCTAAACCAGCGGCGATGCTGGCGGCGGCCAATCACGATTTTCCCCAGATTGTGCTCGCGGGCGTAGCGCAGAATGGCTTTATCTTCCTGCGGATCGGAAAGGGTGGCGGTTTCGGCACCCAGCTCCTGCGCCAGGCGCAGCGAACTCAGGATCGCACGACGCTGGTTTTCGGGCAGGGCGTGGAGCTGCGGCGTTTCGACATACACCGCATGCCAGACGCTGCCAAATTTTGCCGCCAGGCGCGCGGCGGTGCGAACAAGCTTTTCGTTGCCGCTGCCGTGACCCACGCACAGCAGGATGGCATCTCGCGTATGCCAGACGCGTTCCTGGCCCTGCAGGTCACGCCAGGCGCGCATCTGATCGTCAACGCGATCGGCAGTACGGCGCAGGGCCAGTTCGCGCAGGGCAATCAGGTTGCCTTTGCGGAAAAAATGTTCGATGGCGCGTTCGGCCTGGCCTGCGATGTAGACTTTGCCTTCGTGCAGGCGCTGGCGTAAATCATCCGGGGGCAGGTCGACCAGCACCACCTCGTCTGCGGAATCAAAGAAGGGATCGGGCACCGTCTCGCGCACCTGAATGCCGGTCACGCCGCTCACCACGTCGTTCAGGCTCTCAAGATGCTGAACGTTCACCGTGGTGAACACATCAATACCGGCTTCGAGTAACTCTTCAACATCCTGCCAGCGCTTGGGATGGCGCGACCCTGGCGCATTGCTGTGCGCCAGCTCGTCCATCAGGATAAGCGCGGGACGGCGGGCGAGGGCGGCATCGAGATCGAATTCAGTGACTAACCGACCGCGATGGCTGATGCGGCGGGGCGGCTGGGTCGCCAGCCCCTTCAGCAGCGATGCCGTCTCTTTGCGGCCGTGGGTTTCAACCACGCCAATCAGAATATCGAGCCCCTGCGCCCGAAGCCGCTGGGCTTCCGTCAGCATGGCGAAGGTTTTCCCGACGCCCGCGCAGGCGCCGAAGAAAATTTTCAGTTTGCCGCGATGGGCTTCAGCCGTTTGTTCAAGCAGCCTGTCCGGATCCGGGCGCATGGGCTCGTCGGTCATTTAGTTTTTCCTTAGCGCGTCCAGCGCCAGATTCAGCTCAACAATATTTACCACGGGCATGCCGATGAAGCTGACCAGCGGCTTTTGCGTGTGCTCTGCCACAAGCCTGCTCACCTGCTCGACGGTCAGCTGACGGGCGGCAGCGACGCGCGGGATCTGCCAGGCCACGGCTGCAGGCGTCAGGCTGTAGTCCAGCCCGCTGGCCGAGGCGGTCACCAGCTCTACGGGAACCTCACGGCTGGCCTGCGGATTGGCGGCGCGCAGGGCCGCTACGCGCTCGGCGACGGCTTTATCCAGCTCAGGGTTGCTGCCCGCCAGGTTGCTGCCGCCGGATGCCATCGGATTATACGGGCTTTCGGCAGTGGCGGAAGGGCGTCCCTGGAAGTAGCGGGCATCCGTAAAGTTCTGACCAATCAGGCGAGAGCCGCGGTTTTCACCGTTTTGCAGTATCAGCGAGCCGTTGGCCCGATCCTTAAACCACCACTGGCCCAGGGCGGTGGTGACCAGCGGGTACAGCCCGCCGGTAATGAGGGACAGCAGAATAAACAGAAGTATAGCGGGACGTAACATCGTCATTTGAATCACCTTTTAAACCAGGCCAAACAGCGTCAGCAGCAGGTCGATAACCTTGATACCGATGAACGGCACCACCAGCCCGCCCAGACCGTAAATCCACAGGTTACGGCGCAGCATGGCGGCGGCGGTGAGCGGTTTATAGCTCACGCCCTTCAGCGCCAGCGGGATCAGGAAGACAATAATCAGGGCGTTAAAAATCACCGCGCTGAGAATGGCCGAGGCCGGGGAGTGCAGGTGCATCACGTTCAGCGCATTCAACTGCGGATAGGTCGCAGCAAACGCGGCCGGGATAATGGCGAAATACTTCGCCACGTCGTTGGCGATGCTGAACGTGGTCAGCGAGCCGCGCGTCATCAGCATCTGCTTGCCGATGTGCACTACCTCAATCAGCTTGGTTGGGTTCGAGTCGAGGTCGACCATGTTGCCCGCCTCTTTTGCCGCCTGGGTACCGGAGTTCATCGCCACCGCCACGTCGGCCTGTGCAAGGGCAGGGGCATCGTTGGTCCCGTCACCGGTCATCGCCACCAGGCGGCCTTCCGCCTGATACTGACGAATCAATGCCAGCTTCGCTTCCGGCGTGGCTTCGGAAAGAAAATCATCCACGCCCGCCTCGGCGGCAATCGCGGCGGCGGTCAGACGGTTATCCCCGGTGATCATCACCGTTTTGATCCCCATCTTACGCAGCTGGGCAAAGCGCTCCTTAATGCCGCCTTTGACGATGTCCTTCAGGGCAATCACCCCGAGGACGCGCGCGCCTTCGGCCACCACCAGCGGCGTCGCCCCCTGACGGGCCACGCTTTCGACCAGGCTGTCCACTTCCGCTGGGAAGTGGCCGTTGTTGGCCTCAATGTGGCGGCGGATCGCGTCAACCGAGCCTTTGCGGATCATGCGATCCTGAATGTTAATGCCGCTCATGCGGGTTTGCGCCGTGAAGGGCACGAACGTAGCGTGCAGGCTCTGAACGTCGCGCTGGCGCAGGTTAAAGCGCTGCTTGGCGAGGATCACGATACTGCGGCCTTCCGGGGTTTCATCGGCAAGGGATGAGAGCTGGGCGGCATCCGCCAGCGTTTTTTCATCCACGCCCGGGGCGGGTAAGAAATCCGACGCCTGGCGGTTACCGAGGGTAATGGTGCCGGTTTTATCCAGCAGCAACACATCCACGTCACCGGCGGCTTCTACGGCACGCCCGCTGGTGGCGATGACGTTGGCGCCGAGCATGCGGCTCATGCCGGCCACGCCGATGGCCGACAGCAGGCCGCCGATGGTGGTGGGGATCAGACAAACCAGCAGCGCCACCAGCACCGTGACGGTGACCGCGGTGCCGCCATAGGCGGAGAACGGCCACAGGGTCGCGGTTGCCAGCAGGAAGACAATGGTCAGGGCCACCAGCAGGATGGTCAGGGCAATCTCGTTCGGCGTTTTACGACGCTGCGCGCCTTCCACCATGGCGATCATCCGGTCGAGGAAGGTTTCCCCAGGGTTAACGCTGCACTGGATCACCAGCCAGTCGGAGAGAATGCGCGTCCCGCCGGTCACGGAGGCAAAATCGCCGCCGGACTCACGAATGACCGGCGCGGATTCCCCGGTAATAGCGCTCTCATCCACCGAGGCGCCCCCTTCAATGACTTCGCCATCGCACGGGATGATGTCCCCGGCTTCCACCAGCACCACGTCGCCTTTGCGCAGTTCATCCGCCGGAACGTGGTCCATCTGCGCACCGTATTTCGGTTCACGTAGCTTGCGCGCGAAGGCGGTCTTTTTTACCCCTTTCAGGCTGTTGGCCTGGGCTTTACTCCGGCCTTCCGCCAGCGCTTCCGCAAAGTTGGCGAACAGCACGGTAAACCACAGCCACAGGCTGATGGCGCCGGTAAACATCGCATTCCCCGGCATGTGGCCCGTTCCCATGGCAATCGCCAGGGCGGTGGTCAGGACGCTTCCCGCCCAGACAATAAACATCACCGGGTTGTGCCACTGCACGCGCGGGCTCAGCTTTTTCACCGCATCCATGAGCGCCTGGCGAACTAATGACGGTTCGAACAGGGCCAGTTGTTTACGACTCATGACAATTTCTCCGCAAAATCAGCGTAAAGAGAGGTATTCCGCGACCGGGCCTAACGCGAGGGCGGGGATAAAGGTCAGGGCGCCGACCAGCAATACGGTGCCGGTCAGCAGGCCGATAAACAGCGCGCCGTGGGTCGGCAATGTCCCTGTGGTGGTCGGCTGAATTTTCTTATTCACCAGCGATCCGGCGATCGCCATCACCGGCACAATGATCCCGAAGCGACCCACAAACATGCAGAACGCCAGCAGGCAGTTCCAGAACGGAGAGTTGGCGCTTAAGCCTGCAAAGGCGCTGCCGTTGTTGTTGGCGGCAGAAGAGACGGCGTACAGCACTTCACTAAAGCCGTGAATGCCGGGGTTGAAGATGCCGCTGCGTCCGGCTTCGGTCATCAGCGCCAGCGCGGTGCCGATCAGCACGAGAGCCGGGGTGACCAGAATCGCCAGCGCGGTTAACTTCATCTCGCGAACGTCGATTTTTTTACCCAGATATTCCGGGGTGCGGCCAATCATCAGACCGGCAATAAACACCGCCAGCAGCACGAACAGCAGCATGCCGTACAGACCCGAGCCCACGCCGCCAAACACCACCTCGCCAATCTGCATCAGCCACATCGGGATCATGCCGCCCAGCGCCGTAAAGGAATCATGCATGGCGTTGACCGCCCCGCACGACGCCGCCGTGGTCACTACCGCATACAGGCTGCTGGCGAGAATGCCAAAGCGGCTCTCTTTGCCTTCCATGTTGATATTGCTGTTAGCCCCAAGCTGCATGAAATGGCTGTTGCCGTTCCACTCGGCCCACATCACCAGCGCAACGCAGACCACAAAGATAAGCGACATGGTCCAGAGCAGGGTGCGCCCCTGACGGCGATCGTTCACCACGTCACCAAAGGCAAAGCAGAGCGCGGCGGGGATCAGGAAGATCGCCAGCATCTGCACAAAATTGGTCAGGGCGGTTGGGTTTTCAAACGGGTGCGACGAGTTGGCGTTGAAGAAGCCGCCGCCGTTGGTGCCGAGCATCTTGATGGCTTCCTGCGACGCCACTGGCCCCATCGGCAGGAGCTGTTTCGCCCCTTCCAGCGAGGTATAAGGCGCATAAGGCAGCAGGTTTTGCAGGCTGCCCTGCTGGATAAAGAACAGCGCAATCAGCAGCGCAATCGGCAGCAGGATCCACAGCGTAATGCGCGTCAGGTCCACCCACGCGTTACCCAGCGTGCTCACGTTCTGGCGCGCAAATGCACGCGTCAGCGCGAAGATCACCGCAATACCGCTCGCGGCAGAGAGGAAGTTCTGCACGGTTAAACCGACCATCTGGCTGAAGTAGCTCAGCGTGGTTTCACCGGAATAGGACTGCCAGTTGGTGTTGGTGACAAAGCTGACCGCCGTGTTCAGCGCCAGATGCCAGGACAGGTCCGGTAACTGTTGCGGATTCAGCGGCAGGATACCCTGCAGCATCAGCATGGCAAAAAGCGCAATGAGTCCAACGATATTCAGCAGCAGAATGGCAATCAGATAGTCGCGCCAGTTCATCTCCCGATCGTCGATGCCCAGGACGCGCCAGATCCCTTTTTCAACGCTTCCCGTGCCGGGCAGGGGAACGTTATTGATTAGCCGCGCCAGCCCCGAGCCCAGCGGTCTTGCCAGGACAAACAACACCACTAAGAAACTGGCAATAAGCAAAAACGCCTGAGCAGCCATCAGAATGCCTCCGCATTAATCAGGGCATAAACCAGATAACCCAATAACAGGAACACCAGCACGATGCCGGCAATAAGACCTGCACTCACAATCCACCTCCGGGTGACTTTCGTTGTTGTGTTAACGGTAGGATTTATGGCGCAAAGATTTCGCAAAAATGGGAAGGGCGGGTGTAAAAAAAGTATAAAAATGGCAAAGCCCACAATTTAACTATTGATAAGTAAATTGTTAACTTTTTTGTAACTTAGTTACGGGGTAAATGTAAATTTTCCCTAAACGGATGAAAATAGGTGGTCGGATGAGTAGTAAAATTACAAACAAAGCGATATTATTTTAGCCAGGTCACAGATTTTGAATTTTCCGGATGACGTTTCCGGCCAACTATAGGGGAGAAAAATATGGATCTTTATAAAGAGTTTCCGGCTCATATCGTGTTCATGCGCCGCGCTTTCGCCGTAGTGGCTGGCGTGCTGGCTCTGCCGGTGATGCTGTTCTGGAAAGATCGCGCCCGTTTTTACAGCTATCTGCACCGCGTCTGGGCGAAAACCAGCGAGAAGCCGGTGTGGATGGATCAGGCCGAGAAAGCGACCTGCGATTTTTACTAAAAGAAAGACTACACGCAGCAATAAAAAAACCGCCAACAGCAATGTGGCGGTTTTTTTGTCCCTCGGGATTCGCGGTCCGTTGGGTAGTCTTCAGGCTCTCGTCAGAGGCTTATAAGAATATCTCGGGTCCTTAAGTAATCAAACTGCAACTCCCTAAATATATTCTTAAAAACCTTTTCGGTGGATTACGTTTTACGCCACGGCCAACTACTATGCAGCGTCCCTTTCCGCCATCTCGCACATGGGCACCGGTCTCGGGAAAGGCGTGACCACAGCCGTAAGTCAGGCTCTCGTCAGAGCTTGTGTCCACCGACTTATCACCGGTGGTGAACGGTGGAGCGGTTAGCAGCAGGGACCGCATAATGAAACGCTATTTTTGCATCGCGTTCATTGTCGCCAGCGTACTCGTTGTCAAAAGTGATGAACCGATGGGGTTTGTTGCATTTAACACGATAGCGCAGGACAAGTAGCGTTAAGGCCGCCCTGGGCGGCCTTTTTTATTTCATCCCGTCTACACTTCATGGCAAAGTAGTTCAATGCATGCTTTTTCCTTTGACGGCATGCCCTTACGGACATAATGGATAACTGCCTGGAGTTTTATGCCCACCCATCTGGTTTGGTTTCGCGCGGACCTGCGCGTACATGACAACATCGCACTCGCGGCGGCCTGCCGCGCCAAAGACGCTAACGTACTGGCTCTGTTTGTGGCTACGCCCGGGCAGTGGCGACAGCATGACATGGCGCCCCGCCAGGCGGCCCTGCTGCGTGCGTATCTGACCGATCTGCAGCACTCGCTTGCCGGAAAGGGGATACCGCTTCTCTATAAAGAGGTGAGTGATTTTTCCGCACAGCTGCAGACGGTGCAGGAGATCTGCAAGCAGCACAACGTCACGCGTCTGTTTTACAACTATCAGTACGAATTCAACGAGCAGCAGCGCGACCGTCAGCTGGATAAGCTGCTGCAGGGTGTGGTTTGTGAAGGATTTGATGACAGCGTGATGCTGGCGCCGGGCAGCGTCATGACCGGCAGTCAGGAAATGTACAAAGTGTTTACGCCGTTTAAAAATGCGTTTGTTAAACGCCTGAAAGAGGCGCTGCCCGAGTGCGTGGCCGCGCCCGCCGCTCGCGGCGATGCCATCACCGATCTCCCTGAATTAACGTTTAACTATCCCCAACAGGCGTTCGATGAACTTCTGTTCCCTGCCGATGAGAAATCCGCTATTGCGAAGCTGCGCCAGTTTTGCAAGCAGGGCGCGGGAGAGTACGACGCGCGCAGGGATTTTCCGGGGATTGAAGGCACAAGCCGCTTATCCGCGAGCCTGGCGCTGGGCGCAATCTCCCCGCGTCAGTGTTTACACCGCCTGCTGGCCGAGCAGCCGCAGGCGCTGGAGGGGGGCACCGGTTCTGTCTGGCTGAATGAGCTTATCTGGCGCGAGTTCTACCGCCATCTGATGACGTTTCATCCCGATCTCTGCAAGCATCGTCCGTTCATTCCCTGGACCGATAACGTCAAATGGCAGCACGACGAGGCCCTTTTACAGGCCTGGCAAAAAGGGGAAACGGGTTATCCGATTGTGGATGCCGCGATGCGTCAGCTCAATGAGACGGGGTGGATGCACAACCGTCTGCGAATGATTACCGCCAGCTTCCTGGTGAAAGATCTGCTTATCGACTGGCGTGTCGGGGAGCGCTATTTTATCTCTCAGCTGATCGATGGCGATCTTGCCGCGAATAACGGCGGCTGGCAGTGGGCAGCCTCAACGGGCACCGATGCGGCACCTTATTTCCGGATTTTTAATCCGACCACGCAGGGGCAAAAATTTGATGCGGACGGCGACTTCATTCGCCGCTGGCTGCCCGCGCTCAGGAATGTTCCGGCAAAAGCGATCCATGATCCCTGGGCGTGGGCGGATAAACAGGGCGTAAAGCTGGATTATCCTCGTCCGATTGTTGACCATAAGCAGGCGCGCGTCGCCACGCTGGCGGCGTACGAAGCCGCCCGAAAAGTGTGAGAGAGTAAAGATGAAAAACAGTGAACTGGAACGCCTGATCAACGAAAAACTGAATATCAGCGCCTTTAGCGACTACGGTCCGAATGGCCTGCAGGTGGAAGGCCGTGAGGCGGTGCAAAAAATCGTCACCGGCGTGACGGCAAGTCAGGCATTGCTGGATGAAGCGGTGCGCCAGGAGGCCGATGCGGTGATTGTCCATCACGGCTATTTCTGGAAAAACGAATCGCCGATTATTCGCGGCATGAAGCGCAACCGCCTGAAAACGCTGCTGGCAAATGACATTAACCTGTACGGTTACCACCTGCCGCTGGATGCGCACCCGGAACTCGGTAACAACGTCCAGCTGGCGCAGCTTCTGGGGATTACCGTGATGGGCGAAATCGAGCCGCTGGTGCCGTGGGGCGAGCTGGCGATGCCGGTGCCGGGGCTGGAACTCGCCTCGTGGATTGAAGCGCGCCTGGGGCGTCGCCCGCTGTGGAGCGGCGATACCGGCCCGGATACGGTGAAGCGTGTCGCCTGGTGTACCGGCGGCGGCCAGGGCTTTATCGACAGCGCCGCGCGTTTCGGCGTCGATGCTTTTATCACTGGCGAAGTGTCCGAGCAGACCATTCATTCGGCGCGTGAACAGGGGCTGCATTTTTACGCGGCCGGCCATCATGCCACCGAGCGCGGCGGCATTCGCGCCCTCAGCGAATGGCTGACGGAAAATACCGATCTCGACGTGACCTTTATTGATATCCCTAACCCGGCCTGATGAGAGGTGCCTGAGTGCAGCGAGCGCGTTGTTATCTTCTGGGGGAAACGGCAGTGGTTCTGGAGCTTGAACCGCCGGTAACCCTTGCCACGCAAAAGCGTATCTGGCGGCTCACCCAGCGTCTGGTCGAACTGCCCGAGGTGGTTGAAGCCATTCCGGGGATGAATAACATCACGGTGGTGCTGCGTAGCCCGCATACCGTGGCGCTGGACGCTATCGAACGTTTGCAGCGCTGGTGGGAAGAGAGCGAGGCGCTGGAGCCGGAATCGCGCACCATCGAACTCCCGGTCGTTTACGGCGGGACGGGGGGGCCGGATCTTGGCGTGGTGGCAGACCACTGCGGATTAACGGAAAAGCAGGTTGTTGAATTGCACAGTTCGGTTGATTACGTGGTCTGGTTCCTGGGTTTCCAGCCCGGATTCCCGTATCTGGGGGGATTATCACCCCAGCTGCATACGCCGCGTCGCGCTGAACCGCGGCTGAGCGTACCGGCGGGCACGGTGGCGATTGGCGGCGAGCAGACCGGCGTCTATCCGCTGACGTCGCCTGGCGGCTGGCAGCTGATTGGGCATACCGCTACGCCGTTATTTGAACCCGGGCTGGAGTCGCCAATACTCCTGCGTCCGGGCGATACCCTGCGCTTTATCCCGCAGAAGGAGGGGGTATGTTAACGCTTATTCGCGCCGGGCTTTATACCTCCGTACAGGATGCCGGGCGCTTTGGCATGCGCCAGTCTGGCGTGAGCTATTGCGGCGCGCTGGACAGGCCCGCGCTGGAGATTGCTAACGTGCTGGTGGGTAACCCCGGCAATACGGCCGCGCTCGAAATTACGCTCGGCCAGTGCGTCATTGAGTTTGGTCAGGAAACCTGGTTTGCCTTAACCGGCGCAGGCTGTGATGCCACGCTGGATGGCAAAGCCGTCTGGACCGGCTGGCGGCTGCGGGCGAAAGCCGGACAGCGTCTGACCTTAAAGCGCCCTTTGCACGGCGTGCGTAGCTATCTCGCGGTGGCGGGCGGCATTGACGTGCCGGAGGTGCTGGGCTCATCCAGTACCGATCAGAAAGCCGGGATCGGCGGTCACGAAGGACGCCTGTTGCGCGACGGCGATCGCCTGGCGATTAAGCCTTCATCGCGCCACTTCTCGACGGCTCAGGGGGTGAAACAGCTTCTCTGGGGAAACCAGATCCGCGCCTTACCGGGGCCGGAATACCATGAGTTCGACGAGGCTTCGAAAGAGTCCTTCTGGCGCTCGCCGTGGAAGCTCAGCTCACAGAGTAACCGCATGGGCTACCGCCTGCAGGGGCAGCCGCTGACCCGCACGACGGACCGGGAGCTGCTCTCCCACGGCCTGCTGCCGGGCGTCATTCAGGTGCCGGGCAACGGGCAGCCCATCGTGCTGATGAACGATGCGCAAACTACCGGTGGTTATCCGCGAATTGCCTGCATTATTGAAGCCGATCGTTACCATCTGGCGCAAATTCCCCTCGGCCAGCCGATTCACTTCGTGCAGTGTTCGCTGGAGGAGGCGCTGAAGGCGCGGCAGGATCAGCAGCGTTATCTGGAGCAGCTGGCGTGGAG
Organism: Enterobacter cloacae complex sp. ECC445; assembly: GCF_021892025.1. Classification (NCBI taxonomy): domain Bacteria; kingdom Pseudomonadati; phylum Pseudomonadota; class Gammaproteobacteria; order Enterobacterales; family Enterobacteriaceae; genus Enterobacter; species Enterobacter cloacae complex sp. ECC445. The sequence continues at coordinate 17,125 of NZ_JAKLRZ010000021.1, forward strand.
GCTTGATGGTAAAGATTGATTTAAACGCCGATCTGGGCGAGGGCGGCAGCGCCGACGCAGAGCTGATGACGCTGGTCACCTCGGTCAACATCGCCTGCGGCTTTCACGCGGGCGATGCGCAAACCATGCTGGAGAGCGTGCGTCATGCCATCAAAAATGGCGTCGCGATAGGCGCGCATCCGAGCTTCCCCGACCGGGAAAACTTTGGCCGCACGGCGATGGACCTGCCGCCTGAGACGGTCTACGCTCAGGTGCTTTACCAGATCGGCGCGCTGGAAGCGATGGTGCGCGCTGAGAGCGGTGTGCTGCGCCACGTGAAGCCGCACGGGATGCTTTACAACCAGGCGGCAAAAGATCCCGCGCTGGCGGAGGCGATTGCCCGCGCGGTGAGGGACTGTAATCCGCAGCTGATTCTGGTAGGCCTTGCGGGCAGCGAGCTGATTCGCGCCGGGCAGCGGCTGGGGCTGACGACGCGTCAGGAAGTGTTTGCCGACCGGGGATACCGGCCGGACGGCAGCCTGGTGCCGCGCGCTCAGGCCGGGGCGCTGATTACCGATGAAGATAAAGCGCTGGTGCAAACGCTGGAGATGGTGCGCACCGGGCGGGTGACCGCGGTGGACGGAACCTCAGCGAACGTTCAGGCCGATACGGTGTGTTTACACGGCGACGGCGAGCATGCGCTTCAGTTCGCGCGCCGCTTGCGGGCCGCGTTCTCTGAAGAGGGTATCCTCGTTAGCGCAGAATAATCATGAAAGGACAATAACATGCCAGAAGGTCCGGAGATCCGCCGCGCGGCGGATAGCCTGGAGGCGGCGATAAAGGGCAAACCGTTGACGCGTGTCTGGTTTGCTTTTCCTCAGCTAAAACCGTTTGAATCACAGCTGGTGGGGCAGACGGTGACCCACATTGAAACGCGCGGCAAGGCGTTGCTCACGCACTTTTCCCATAACCTCACGTTATATAGCCATAACCAGCTTTACGGCGTCTGGCGCGTGGTGGAGGCGGATGAACAGCCGCAAACCACCCGCGTGCTGCGCGTCAGGCTGCAAACGGCGGATAAGGCCATCCTGCTCTATAGCGCCTCTGATATCGAAATGTTAACGCCTGAGCAGCTGCTCACTCACCCGTTCTTACAGCGGGTCGGGCCGGACGTGCTGGACATGCGCCTGACGGCGGGCGATGTTAAAGCACGCTTATTATCGCCTAAATTCCGCAACCGACAGTTTTCCGGCCTGTTTCTTGACCAGGCCTTTCTGGCCGGGCTCGGCAACTACCTGCGGGTGGAAATCCTCTGGGAAGTCGGGCTGGCGCCGCAGCATAAAGCCTCGCAGCTCAGCGATGAACGGCTGGAAGCGCTGTCCCATGCGCTGCTGGACGTTCCGCGTTTATCCTACACGACGCGCGGCGTGGTGGATGAGAACAGGCATCACGGGGCGCTGTTCCGGTTCAAGGTGTTTCATCGGGCGGGGAAAAAGTGCGAGCGGTGCGGCGGGATTATCGACAGGATGATGCTCTCTTCGAGACCTTTTTACTGGTGCCCGCACTGCCAGAAATAAAAGTAAAACGGTAACCCAAGGGTTACCGTTTTTAAGGTTTTCACCCTCTCCCTGTGGGAGAGGGCCGGGGTGAGGGCATCAGGCCGCGCCCAACCTCTTTTAACGCTTCAGGTCAGACTTAAAATCGCGCTGCTCGTAGCCGGTGTACAGCTGGCGAGGACGGGCGATTTTCATGCCTTCGCTGTGCATTTCGTTCCAGTGCGCAATCCAGCCTACGGTACGGGCCATCGCGAAGATTACGGTGAACATGGAGGACGGAATACCCATCGCTTTCAGGATGATACCGGAGTAGAAGTCGACGTTCGGGTAGAGCTTCTTCTCGATGAAGTACGGGTCGTTCAGCGCGATGTGTTCCAGCTCCATCGCCACTTCCAGCAGGTCATCTTTGGTACCCAGCTCTTTCAGCACTTCGTGGCAGGTCTCACGCATCACGGTGGCGCGCGGGTCGTAGTTTTTATAAACACGGTGACCGAAGCCCATCAGGCGGAAGGAGTCATTCTTGTCTTTCGCGCGGCGCACGAACTCAGGAATGTGCTCAACGGTGCTGATCTCTTCCAGCATCTTCAGTGCCGCTTCGTTCGCGCCGCCGTGCGCCGGTCCCCACAGGGAGGCGATGCCCGCAGCGATACAGGCGAACGGGTTCGCGCCTGAAGAGCCCGCGGTGCGCACGGTGGAGGTCGATGCGTTCTGCTCGTGGTCAGCGTGGAGGATCAGAATACGGTCCATCGCGCGTTCCAGCACCGGGTTCACTTCGTACTCTTCGCACGGCGTGGAGAACATCATGCGCAGGAAGTTACCCGCGTAGGAGAGGTCGTTGCGCGGATACACAAACGGCTGGCCGATAGAGTATTTGTAGCACATCGCCGCCATGGTCGGCATTTTGGACAGCAGGCGGAACGCCGCGATGTCACGGTGACGCGGGTTATTCACGTCAAGGGAGTCGTGGTAGAACGCCGCCAGCGCGCCGGTAATCCCGCACATCACCGCCATTGGGTGAGAGTCACGACGGAACGCATGGAACAGACGGGTAATCTGCTCATGGATCATGGTGTGACGGGTCACGGTGGTTTTGAATTCATCGTACTGTGCCTGCGTCGGTTTTTCGCCGTTCAGCAGGATGTAGCACACTTCCAGATAGTTGGATTCGGTGGCTAACTGATCGATGGGGAAGCCGCGATGGAGCAGGATACCTTCGTCACCGTCAATGTAGGTGATTTTGGATTCGCAAGATGCGGTAGAGGTGAATCCAGGGTCAAAGGTAAACATACCTTTAGAACCCAGCGTACGGATATCAATAACATCCTGACCGAGCGTGCCTTTTAGCACATCCAGTTCAATAGCATCACCACCGTTGAGGGTGAGTTTTGCCTTTGTATCAGCCATTTACGGTCTCCTTAGCGCCTTATGCTTAAGACTGCGCTTTACCGGATTTGCTTTCAGCTGTTAATCACCGTTACCAGATTGTTATTTGGCTTACCGCTCAGCTCACGAGGACAAACCAGGGTACAGAGCTATGGCGCCTTGCAGGTAAACGAATGAAATATCAGTGAAACAACAGCAAATCAGCGTTTTTGCAGTCCGAATTATTCAAACCTGTATATCACTAATAACTGTCCTGATAACTTCGGTCAATACCATCACACTGTTACATAACTATTTGTCAGGTGAAAGAGAGACCTCATAACTTTTGCGCATTATATGCCTTTTCTGATGACGTTTGTAACAATATTGTTTAACATTTGTCAAATCAGATGATTAAAAATTAAAAAGATGTTGTTATCGTGACCCCGATCACTGTTCCAGAGAAAACCCGACAAACTGTATGTAGGTTAATTGTAATGATTTTGTGAACGGCCTATACTGCCGCCAGGTCTCCGGAACACCCTGCAATCCCGAGCCACCCAGCGTTGTAACGTGTCGTTTTAGCATCTGGAAGCACTGTTTTGCATGACGCGCAGTTATAGAAAAGGAACGCTGCTTGACCCGCATCGCAGTCCGGAGGAAGGAAACAATAAGAACAGCATGTGGGCGTTATTCATGATAAGAAATGTGAAAAAACAAAGACCTGTCAATCTGGATCTCAAAACGATCCGGTTCCCCGTAACAGCAATAGCGTCCATTCTGCACCGCGTTTCTGGTGTGATTACGTTTGTGGCGGTCGGCATTTTGCTGTGGTTACTGGGTACCAGCCTCTCTTCCCCTGAAGGATTCCTCCAGGCCTCCGCCATCATGAACAGCTTCTTCGTGAAATTCATCATGTGGGGCATTCTGACCGCGCTGGCGTATCACGTCGTTGTCGGCGTTCGCCATATGCTGATGGACTTTGGCTACCTGGAAGAGACTTTCGAAGCCGGGAAACGCTCCGCTAACATTTCCTTTGTGATTACAGTCGTGCTTTCACTTCTCGCAGGAGTTCTCGTATGGTAAGCAACGCCTCCGCATTAGGACGCAACGGCGTACATGACTTCATTCTTGTCCGTGCTACCGCTATCGTTCTCACCCTTTACATCATCTATATGATCGGTTTCTTCGCGACCAGCGGCACGCTGACGTGGGAAATCTGGAGTGGGTTCTTCGGATCCGCCTTCACCAAAGTGTTCACCCTGCTGGCGCTGTTCTCCATCCTTATTCATGCCTGGATTGGTATGTGGCAGGTGTTGACCGATTACGTTAAACCGCTGGCGATTCGCCTCCCGCTGCAGCTGGCCATTGTCGTTGCACTGGTGGTTTACGTTATTTATGGATTCGTTGTGGTGTGGGGTGTGTAATGAAACTGCCAGTCAGAGAATTTGATGCTGTTGTAATCGGTGCCGGTGGCGCAGGTATGCGTGCCGCACTGCAAATTTCCCAGAGCGGCCAGACCTGTGCGCTGCTCTCTAAAGTGTTCCCAACCCGTTCCCACACCGTATCCGCGCAGGGCGGTATCACCGTTGCGCTGGGTAACTCCCATGAAGATAACTGGGAATGGCACATGTACGACACGGTGAAAGGTTCCGACTACATCGGCGACCAGGATGCCATCGAATATATGTGTAAGACCGGCCCGGAAGCGATTCTGGAGCTGGACCATATGGGCCTGCCGTTCTCCCGTCTGGAAAACGGCACCATCTACCAGCGTCCGTTTGGCGGCCAGTCGAAAAACTTCGGCGGCGAGCAGGCGGCACGTACCGCGGCGGCGGCTGACCGTACCGGCCACGCGCTGCTGCACACTCTGTATCAGCAGAACCTGAAAAACCACACCACCATCTTCTCCGAGTGGTACGCGCTGGATCTGGTGAAAAACGCCGACGGCGCAATTGTTGGCTGTACCGCGCTGTGCATCGAAACCGGTGAAGTGGTTTACTTCAAAGCCCGCGCGACCGTGCTGGCGACCGGCGGCGCAGGCCGTATTTACCAGTCCACCACCAACGCCCACATCAACACCGGTGACGGTGTCGGTATGGCTATCCGCGCGGGCGTGCCGGTGCAGGATATGGAAATGTGGCAGTTCCACCCAACCGGTATCGCCGGAGCGGGCGTTCTGGTAACGGAAGGCTGCCGCGGTGAAGGCGGTTACCTGCTGAACAAACACGGCGAACGCTTCATGGAGCGTTATGCCCCGAATGCGAAAGACCTGGCGGGTCGTGACGTGGTGGCGCGTTCCATCATGATCGAAATCCGCGAAGGCCGCGGCTGTGACGGCCCGTGGGGTCCACACGCGAAGCTGAAGCTCGACCATCTGGGTAAAGAAGTGCTGGAATCCCGTCTGCCGGGCATTCTGGAGCTGTCCCGCACCTTCGCACACGTCGACCCGGTGAAAGAGCCGATTCCGGTTATCCCAACCTGCCACTACATGATGGGCGGTATTCCGACCAAAGTGACCGGTCAGGCGTTGACCGTGAACGAGCAGGGCGAAGACGTGGTTATTCCTGGTCTGTTCGCGGTAGGCGAAATTGCCTGCGTATCCGTACACGGCGCAAACCGTCTGGGCGGCAACTCCCTGCTGGACCTGGTGGTGTTTGGTCGCGCGGTGGGTCTGCATCTGCAGGAGTCTATTGCCGAGCAGGGCGCGCTGCGTGATGCAACCGACGACGAAATTGATGCCTCTCTTGAGCGCCTCAACCGCTGGAACGGTAACCGTAACGGCGAAGATCCGGTGGAGATCCGTAAAGCGTTGCAGGAATGCATGCAGCACAACTTCTCGGTATTCCGTGAAGGCGATGCGATGGCCAAAGGCCTTGAGCAGCTGAAAGCTATCCGCGAGCGTCTCAAAAATGCCCGTCTGGACGATACCTCCAGCGAGTTCAACACCCAGCGCGTTGAGTGCCTGGAGCTGGATAACCTGATGGAAACCGCGTTCGCGACCGCGATGTCGGCAAACTTCCGTACCGAAAGCCGTGGCGCGCATAGCCGCTTCGACTTCCCGGATCGTGATGACGAAAACTGGCTGTGCCATTCCCTGTACCTGCCAGAGTCGGAAACCATGACGCGTCGTAGCGTCAACATGGAACCGAAACTGCGTCCGGCGTTCCCGCCGAAGATTCGTACTTACTAATGCGGAGACAGGATAATGAAACTCGAATTCTCAGTTTATCGTTATAACCCGGATGTTGATGACGCTCCGCGCATGCAGGACTACACCCTGGAAGCGGAAGAAGGTCGCGACATGATGCTGCTGGATGCCTTAATCCAGCTGAAAGAAAAAGATCCAACGCTGTCGTTCCGCCGCTCCTGCCGTGAAGGGGTGTGTGGCTCTGACGGGGTGAACATGAACGGCAAAAATGGCCTGGCCTGCATCACGCCAATTTCCGCGCTGCAGCGTCCTGGTCAGAAAATTGTTATCCGTCCTCTGCCAGGCCTGCCGGTCGTGCGTGATTTGGTGGTAGACATGGGGCAATTCTATGCACAATATGAGAAGATTAAGCCTTACTTATTGAATAATGGGCAAAATCCACCCGCTCGCGAGCACTTACAGTCTCCCGAGCAGCGTGAAAAACTCGACGGGTTATACGAGTGTATTCTCTGCGCATGCTGTTCTACGTCCTGCCCGTCGTTCTGGTGGAACCCGGACAAGTTTATCGGCCCGGCCGGCCTGCTGGCTGCCTATCGCTTCCTGATCGATAGCCGCGATACCGAAACCGATAGCCGTCTGGAAGGACTGAGTGACGCTTTCAGCGTATTCCGCTGCCATAGCATCATGAACTGCGTCAGTGTGTGTCCGAAGGGGCTGAACCCAACGCGCGCCATCGGCCATATTAAGTCGATGCTGCTGCAGCGCAGTGCGTAAGTCGTGAGAGGGGAGCGCTGTTCCCCTCACCCTAACCCTCTCCCAAAGGGAGAGGGAACAGATTGCAGAAACCTTTAAAAACTGCCAGATAAGTAAATAATCGAGACGTTCAGCGCGAGACAAGGCGCGGTTGAACGAATCCCCAGGAGCATAGTGAACTATGTGACTGGGGTGAGTGAAAGCCGCAACGCAGTCGCAGCCGGAACGACGAAGATTATTTAGACAGTTTCTAAAGGTTCCTTCGCGGGCCACATAGAGCTCGCAGGTGAACCCCGGCACGTACACGCGGTGTGCGTGGTAGTTTCTACGGCGAAAGTAAGCATAAAAATGCTTAAGGGATCACGATGCAGAACGGCGCAATGAAAGCCTGGCTGGACTCTTCTTTCCTTTCTGGTGCAAACCAGAGCTGGATTGAACAGCTCTATGAAGACTTCTTAACCGATCCTGACTCAGTGGACGCAAACTGGCGTTCCATGTTCCAGCAGTTGCCTGGCACAGGGGTCAAACCGGATCAATTCCATTCCAAAACACGTGATTATTTCCGTCGTCTGGCGAAGGATGCCTCACGTTACTCTTCTGCGATTTCCGACCCTGACACCAATGCGAAGCAGGTTAAAGTCCTGCAGCTTATCAACGCTTATCGCTTCCGCGGTCACCAGCATGCGAATCTCGATCCGCTGGGACTGTGGAAACAAGACCGTGTGGCCGATCTCGATCCGGCGTATCACGATCTGACCGAGGCCGATTTCCAGGAAAGCTTTAACGTAGGTTCCTTTGCCATCGGCAAAGACACGATGAAGCTGGGCGATCTGATTGACGCGCTCAAGCAAACCTACTGCGGCTCCATCGGCGCGGAATACATGCACATTACCTCTACCGAAGAGAAACGCTGGATCCAGCAGCGCATCGAATCCGTAGCGGGCCACGCGACCTTCTCGGCTGACGAGAAAAAACGCTTCCTGAACGAACTCACCGCAGCGGAAGGGCTTGAGCGCTACCTGGGCGCGAAATTCCCGGGCGCAAAACGCTTCTCGCTGGAAGGCGGCGACGCGCTGGTGCCGATGCTGAAGGAGCTGATTCGTCACGCAGGCAAGAGCGGCACCCGTGAAGTGGTGCTGGGCATGGCGCACCGCGGTCGTCTGAACGTGTTGGTCAACGTGCTGGGTAAAAAACCGCAGGACCTGTTCGACGAGTTCGCGGGCAAACATAAAGAACACCTCGGCACCGGCGACGTGAAGTACCACATGGGCTTCTCGTCTGATATCGAAACCGAAGGTGGTCTGGTTCACCTGGCGCTGGCGTTTAACCCGTCGCACCTGGAGATCGTTAGCCCGGTGGTTATCGGTTCCGTGCGCGCGCGCCTGGATCGTCTGGACGAGCCGAGCAGCAATAAAGTTCTGCCAATTACCATCCACGGCGATGCGGCGGTCACAGGGCAGGGCGTGGTTCAGGAAACCCTGAACATGTCGAAAGCGCGTGGTTACGAAGTGGGCGGTACCGTTCGCATCGTGATCAACAACCAGGTGGGCTTCACCACCTCTAACCCGCTGGACGCGCGTTCTACCCCGTACTGCACCGACATCGGTAAGATGGTGCAGGCGCCAATCTTCCACGTTAACGCGGATGACCCGGAAGCTGTTGCCTTTGTTACCCGTCTGGCGCTGGACTTCCGTAATACCTTCAAACGCGATGTGTTCATTGACCTCTTCTGCTACCGCCGTCACGGCCACAACGAAGCGGATGAGCCAAGTGCAACCCAGCCGCTGATGTACCAGAAAATCAAAAAGCATCCGACCCCGCGCAAAATCTATGCTGACAAGCTGGAGAGCGACAAAGTGACGACGCTGGAAGATGCGACCGAAATGGTCAACCTCTACCGCGACGCGCTGGATGCGGGTGAATGCGTGGTGAAAGAGCTGCGTCCGATGAACATGCACTCCTTTACCTGGTCGCCGTACCTCAACCACGAGTGGGATGAGAGCTACCCGAATAAGGTTGAGATGAAGCGCCTGCAGGAGCTGGCTAAACGCATCAGCACCGTGCCGGACGCCATCGAGATGCAGTCTCGCGTGCAGAAAATCTACGCTGACCGTCAGTCCATGGCGGCAGGCGAGAAGCTGTTCGACTGGGGCGGCGCGGAAACGCTGGCTTACGCGACGCTGGTTGACGAAGGCATTCCCGTACGTCTGTCCGGTGAAGATGCGGGCCGCGGCACCTTCTTCCACCGTCACGCGGTGGTTCACAACCAGTCCAACGGTTCAACCTATACTCCGCTGCAGCACGTGCACAACGGCCAGGGCCAGTTCAAGGTCTGGGACTCCGTGCTGTCTGAAGAAGCGGTACTGGCCTTCGAATATGGTTACGCCACGGCGGAACCGCGCACCCTGACCATCTGGGAAGCGCAGTTCGGTGACTTCGCCAACGGTGCGCAGGTGGTTATCGACCAGTTCATCTCCTCCGGCGAGCAGAAGTGGGGCCGCATGTGTGGTCTGGTGATGCTGCTGCCGCACGGCTATGAAGGCCAGGGTCCGGAGCACTCCTCCGCGCGTCTGGAGCGTTATCTGCAGCTTTGCGCCGAGCAGAACATGCAGGTCTGCGTGCCGTCTACCCCGGCGCAGGTGTACCACATGCTGCGTCGTCAGGCGCTGCGCGGTATGCGCCGTCCGCTGGTGGTCATGTCGCCGAAATCCCTGCTGCGTCACCCGCTGGCGGTGTCGAGCCTGGACGAGCTGGCGAACGGCACCTTCCTGCCAGCCATCGGTGAAATTGACGAGCTGGATCCGCAGGGCGTGAAGCGCGTGGTGATGTGTTCTGGTAAGGTTTATTACGACCTGCTTGAACAGCGCCGCAAGAACGATCAGAAAGATGTCGCCATCGTGCGTATCGAACAGCTTTATCCGTTCCCGCATCAGGCGATGCAGGAAGTGCTGAAACAATATGCTCACGTACATGATTTTGTCTGGTGCCAGGAAGAGCCGCTCAACCAGGGCGCATGGTACTGCAGCCAGCATCATTTCCGTGAAGTGATTCCATTTGGGTCCGCTCTGCGTTACGCAGGTCGCCCGGCCTCCGCCTCTCCGGCGGTAGGGTATATGTCCGTTCACCAGAAGCAGCAACAAGATCTGGTCAATGACGCGCTGAACGTCGATTAATTAAAGGATACAAAATGAGTAGCGTAGATATTCTTGTTCCCGACCTGCCTGAATCCGTAGCAGATGCGACCGTCGCTACCTGGCATAAAAAACCAGGCGATGCCGTTAAGCGCGATGAAGTGCTGGTAGAAATCGAAACTGACAAAGTGGTACTGGAAGTACCGGCTTCGGCGGATGGCGTACTGGACGCGGTGCTGGAAGATGAAGGCACCACCGTCACCTCTCGCCAGATCCTGGGTCGCCTGCGTGAAGGCAACAGCGCGGGCAAAGAGTCCAGCGCGAAATCTGAAGAGAAAGCGTCTACGCCAGCGCAGCGCCAGCAGGCCTCCCTGGAAGAACAGACGAACGACGCGCTCAGCCCGGCGATCCGTCGCCTGCTGGCTGAACACAGCCTCGACCCGGCCGCTATCAAAGGCACCGGTGTGGGCGGCCGTCTGACGCGCGAAGACATCGACAAGCACCTGGCGAAAGCGCCTGCTCAGGCAGAAGCGAAAGCCCCTGCGGCAGCGCCAGCAGCAGCTCAGCCTGCTCTGGGTGCCCGCAGCGAAAAACGCGTGCCGATGACCCGCCTGCGCAAGCGCGTGGCCGAGCGTCTGCTGGAAGCGAAAAACTCCACCGCGATGCTGACCACCTTCAACGAAGTGAACATGAAGCCGATTATGGACCTGCGCAAGCAGTACGGCGACGCGTTTGAAAAACGTCACGGTATCCGTCTTGGCTTTATGTCCTTCTACGTGAAGGCGGTGGTTGAAGCGCTGAAACGCTACCCGGAAGTGAACGCGTCCATCGATGGCGATGACGTGGTTTACCACAACTATTTCGACGTCAGCATGGCGGTGTCTACTCCACGCGGCCTGGTCACCCCGGTTCTGCGTGACGTGGATACCCTGGGTATGGCTGACATCGAGAAAAACATTAAAGAGCTGGCCGTGAAAGGCCGTGACGGCAAGCTGACCGTAGACGACCTGACCGGCGGTAACTTCACCATTACCAACGGCGGCGTATTCGGCTCGCTGATGTCTACCCCGATCATCAACCCGCCGCAGAGCGCGATCCTGGGTATGCATGCCATTAAAGATCGTCCAATGGCGGTCGACGGTAAAGTTGAGATCCTGCCGATGATGTACCTGGCGCTCTCTTACGACCACCGCCTGATCGACGGCCGCGAGTCCGTGGGCTTCCTGGTTGCCATTAAAGAGCTGCTGGAAGATCCAACGCGTCTGCTGCTGGACGTCTAGTCACTTATAGCATCACCTGCCCCGTAGGCCGGCACACGCTGCGCCGGTCTACAGGTTTGAAGATAACGATTACCCTGAAGGATGGATAGAACACATGAACTTACATGAATATCAGGCCAAACAGCTGTTTGCCCGGTATGGCTTACCGGCTCCGGTGGGTTATGCCTGTACTACCCCGCGTGAAGCAGAAGAAGCCGCATCTAAAATCGGTTCCGGCCCGTGGGTAGTTAAATGTCAGGTTCACGCTGGTGGCCGTGGTAAAGCGGGCGGTGTGAAGGTTGTTAAGAGCAAAGAAGAGATTCGCGCGTTTGCGGAACATTGGCTCGGCAAGCGTCTGGTGACCTACCAGACGGATGCGAACGGCCAGCCGGTTAACCAGATCCTGGTTGAAGCCGCGACCGACATCGCAAAAGAGCTGTACCTGGGCGCGGTTGTTGACCGTAGCTCTCGTCGCGTGGTGTTCATGGCGTCTACCGAAGGCGGCGTGGAAATCGAAAAAGTGGCGGAAGAGACCCCGCACCTGATCCACAAAGTGGCTATCGATCCGCTGGCGGGCCCAATGCCTTATCAGGGTCGCGAGCTGGCGTTCAAGCTGGGCCTGGAAGGCAAGCTGGTTCAGCAGTTCACCAAGATCTTCATGGGTCTGGCGACCATCTTCCTGGAGCGCGATCTGGCGCTGATCGAGATCAACCCGCTGGTGATCACCACCCAGGGCGACCTGATCTGCCTCGACGGCAAGCTGGGCGCTGACGGCAACGCGCTGTTCCGCCAGCCGGATCTGCGCGAAATGCGCGACCAGTCTCAGGAAGACCCGCGTGAAGCACAGGCTGCACAGTGGGAGCTGAACTACGTGGCGCTGGACGGCAACATTGGCTGCATGGTTAACGGTGCGGGCCTGGCAATGGGCACCATGGACATCGTTAAGCTGCACGGCGGTGAGCCAGCGAACTTCCTCGACGTGGGCGGTGGCGCAACCAAAGAGCGCGTAACCGAAGCGTTCAAAATCATTCTCTCTGACGACAACGTGAAGGCCGTTCTGGTGAACATCTTCGGCGGTATCGTCCGTTGCGACCTGATTGCCGACGGTATCATCGGTGCGGTAGAAGAAGTGGGCGTTAACGTTCCGGTAGTTGTGCGTCTGGAAGGTAACAACGCTGAACTCGGCGCGAAAAAACTGGCTGACAGCGGCCTGAATATTATTGCAGCGAAAAGTCTGACGGATGCAGCTCAGCAGGTTGTTGCCGCAGTGGAGGGGAAATAATGTCAGTTTTAATTAATAAAGATACCAAGGTTATCTGCCAGGGCTTCACCGGTAGCCAGGGGACTTTCCACTCCGAACAGGCGATTGCCTACGGCACGCAGATGGTTGGCGGCGTAACGCCAGGTAAAGGCGGCACCACGCACCTGGGCCTGCCGGTGTTCAACACCGTGCGTGAAGCCGTAGAAGCGACGGGCGCAACCGCGACCGTGATCTACGTTCCGGCACCGTTCTGCAAAGACTCCATTCTGGAAGCGATCGACGCGGGCATCAAGCTGATCATCACCATCACCGAAGGCATCCCGACGCTGGATATGCTGACCGTGAAGGTGAAGCTGGATGAAGCCGGCGTGCGCATGATCGGCCCGAACTGCCCGGGCGTTATCACCCCGGGCGAATGCAAAATCGGCATCATGCCGGGCCACATTCACAAGCCGGGCAAAGTGGGCATCGTCTCCCGTTCCGGTACCCTGACTTATGAAGCGGTTAAGCAGACCACCGACTACGGCTTCGGCCAGTCCACCTGCGTGGGCATCGGCGGTGACCCGATCCCGGGCTCTAACTTCATCGACATCCTGAAGATGTTCCAGGAAGATCCACAGACCGAAGCGATCGTGATGATCGGTGAGATCGGTGGTAGCGCGGAAGAAGAAGCGGCTGCTTACATCAAAGAACACGTGACCAAGCCGGTTGTCGGTTACATCGCCGGTGTGACCGCGCCGAAAGGCAAGCGCATGGGTCACGCAGGCGCGATCATCGCCGGGGGTAAAGGTACGGCTGATGAGAAATTCGCAGCGCTGGAAGCCGCAGGCGTGAAGACCGTTCGCAGCCTGGCGGATATCGGCGAAGCACTGAAATCCATCATTAAGTAAGTCCTCTCTGCTCCCCGAAAGGGGGGCGTTGCAGTATAAAAATGTCCGTTTCGACATGGTTGGCCGCTGTAAAGCGGCCTTTTTTATTGCCTGCCGGGCGTCATGTAATAGTCACACAGTGGTGTTAATTAGAGAGGGTGTGAAAGTAAAATAATTGTTATTCATTTACCTTGCAGCGAGCAGATGGAAAAAAATGAAAAATACACTAAAATTTATGTCCTGAATAAATCGGGCGTTCAGGATTGCTGAGTTAATAAAAATCACTTCTGTTTATATTTATCTGTCGATTCGATAACCTTAATTGTATTTCATATACATATCTTTAACATGGTTTTTACCATGTTCACCACATCAAAACACAATTAACATAACGGATTGTTTTTGATTTAAATCAATGTTTAATCCTTGGAAAAACCCATCAAAAGGCGCTAAATTGTCCCCGATCAAAATGGCCGAAAAGTGGTAATTTTGCTATAAATTGATCGCCGTCGAAAAACGTAAATGTGATTCAATAAAAACCTGTTTATTGTAAGGGTTTTGCAGCGTATTATATTTGCGGGATCAATTTGAGTTTTTTATTAACGTATTTGTAACCTCACGTCATCGTTTTTATCTTCCTTTAGGGTAATAACGACGACAAGGATGCGAATAATTTGTATTGGGGCATGCGTGTGGATCTCTCTCTGACGGGGTTCACTCTCGGAGTCTTCATGCGATGAGCAAGGAGTCATGATGTTAGATATAGTCGAACTGTCGCGCTTACAGTTTGCCTTGACCGCGATGTACCACTTCCTTTTTGTGCCGCTGACGCTCGGTATGGCGTTCCTGCTGGCCATCATGGAAACGGTATACGTTCTCTCCGGCAAACAGATTTATAAAGATATGACCAAGTTCTGGGGCAAGTTGTTTGGTATCAACTTCGCACTGGGCGTGGCAACCGGTTTGACCATGGAGTTCCAGTTCGGGACTAACTGGTCTTACTATTCCCACTATGTAGGGGATATCTTCGGTGCGCCGCTGGCCATTGAAGGTCTGATGGCATTCTTCCTCGAATCCACCTTTGTAGGTCTGTTCTTCTTCGGCTGGGACCGTCTGGGTAAAGTCCAGCATATGGCGGTGACCTGGCTGGTGGCATTAGGTTCGAACCTGTCCGCGCTGTGGATCCTGGTGGCGAACGGCTGGATGCAGAACCCTATCGCGTCTGATTTCAACTTCGAAACCATGCGCATGGAGATGGTCAGCTTTGCCGAGCTGGTCCTGAACCCGGTTGCGCAGGTTAAATTCGTTCACACCGTTGCCTCTGGCTACGTGTGCGGCGCGATGTTTATCCTGGGTATCAGCTCCTACTACATGCTGCGCGGTCGCGACTTCGCGTTTGCCAAGCGCTCCTTTGCTATCGCTGCAAGCTTCGGTATGGCTGCCATCCTCTCTGTTATCGTTCTGGGTGATGAATCCGGTTACGAAATGGGTGACGTGCAGAAAACCAAACTGGCTGCGATCGAAGCCGAATGGGAAACCCAGCCGGCGCCTGCCGCCTTTACGCTGTTCGGTATTCCCGATCAGGACGCGCAGGAAAACCGCTTCGCGATTCAGATCCCTTACGCGCTGGGCATCATCGCCACCCGTTCTGTTGATAAGCAGGTAACCGGTCTGAAAGAGCTGATGGTTCAGCACGAAGAGCGTATTCGTAACGGTATGAAAGCCTACTCGCTGCTGGAACAGCTGCGTGCCGGTTCTACCGATCAGACGGTGCGCGACCAGTTCAACGACGTGAAGAAAGATCTGGGTTACGGTCTGCTGCTGAAACGCTATACCCCGAACGTTTCTGATGCGACGGAAGCGCAGATCCAGATGGCAACCAAAGACTCCATTCCGCGCGTTGCGCCGCTGTACTTTGCATTCCGTATCATGGTGGGCTGCGGCATCATCATGCTGCTGATCATTGCGGCCTCCTTCTGGTCCGTGATTCGCAACCGTATCGGCGAGAAAAAATGGCTGCTGCGCACCGCGCTGTACGGTATTCCACTGCCGTGGATCGCGATTGAATCCGGCTGGTTTGTTGCCGAGTATGGCCGTCAGCCATGGGCGATTGGTGAGGTACTGCCAACCGCGGTAGCGAACTCGTCCCTGACAGCGGGCGATCTGATCTTCTCCATGCTGCTGATTTGTGGTCTGTACACCCTGTTCCTGGTGGCTGAACTGTTCCTGATGTTCAAGTTCGCGCGCCTTGGCCCAAGCAGCCTGAAAACCGGTCGCTATCACTACGAGCAGTCCACTGCGACTACTCAGCCGGCACGCTAAGACAGGAGTCATCAAATGATCGATTATGAAGTATTGCGTTTTATCTGGTGGCTGTTGATTGGCGTTCTGCTGATCGGTTTCGCCGTCACCGATGGTTTCGACATGGGGGTGGGGATGCTCACCCGTTTCCTCGGTCGTAATGACACCGAGCGTCGAATCATGATCAACTCCATCGCCCCGCACTGGGACGGTAACCAGGTGTGGCTGATCACCGCAGGCGGCGCGCTGTTTGCTGCCTGGCCGATGGTCTACGCGGCTGCGTTCTCCGGCTTCTATGTGGCGATGATTCTGGTGCTGGCCTCTTTGTTCTTCCGTCCGGTCGGTTTCGACTACCGTTCCAAGATTGAAGACACCCGCTGGCGCAACATGTGGGACTGGGGCATCTTCATCGGTAGCTTCGTTCCACCGCTGGTGATCGGCGTGGCGTTCGGTAACCTGCTGCAGGGCGTACCGTTCCATCTGGACGAATACATGCGTCTCTACTACACCGGTAACTTCTTCCAGCTGCTGAACCCGTTTGGTCTGCTGGCGGGTGTGGTGAGCGTGGCGATGATCATCACCCAGGGCGCTACCTACCTGCAGATGCGTACGGTGGGTGAGCTGCACCTGCGTTCCCGCGCGACGGCTCAGGTTGCTGCGCTGGTCACGCTGGTCTGCTTCGCGCTGGCCGGTGTGTGGGTGGTGTACGGTATTGATGGCTACGTGGTGACCTCTGCGATCAACCATACCGCGCCGTCTAATCCGCTGACCAAAGAAGTGGCGCGTCAGGCAGGGGCATGGCTGGTGAACTTCAACAACACCCCTGCGCTGTGGGCGATTCCGGCGCTGGGCGTGCTGCTGCCGCTGCTGACCGTGCTGACGTCTCGTCTGGAGAAAGGCGCGCTGGCGTTCGTGTTCTCTTCACTGACTCTGGCATGCATCATCCTGACGGCGGGTATTGCCATGTTCCCATTCGTCATGCCATCCAGCACCATGCTGAATGCTAGCCTGACCATGTGGGATGCAACGTCCAGCCACATGACGCTGAACCTGATGACTTACGTTGCTTGCGTGTTTGTTCCGATCGTTCTGGCCTACACCATCTGGTGTTACTGGAAAATGTTCGGCCGCATCACCAAAGAACATATCGAAAGCAACACCCACTCTATGTACTAAGTAAGGAGCTGAATATGTGGTATTTCGCATGGATTTTAGGGACGCTTCTTGCCTGTGCATTTGGTGTCATCACTGCTCTGGCGCTTGAGCACGTCGAAGCGACCAAAGCGGGTGAAGAAAAACACTGATGAATATTATCGCAACGTTATATGCGGTAATGGATAAGCGCCCGTTACGGGCGCTTTCTTTAGTGATGGCATTACTGCTGGCAGGTTGTATCTTCTGGGACCCGTCGCGCTTTGCAGCGAAAACCAGCGAGCTTGAAATCTGGCACGGCTTCCTCATTATGTGGGCGGTCTGCGCAGGCGTGATCCACGGCGTGGGCTTTCGTCCGAAAGCCGTTCACTGGCAGGGAATTTTTTGCCCGCTGATTGCCGACCTGGTGCTTCTCGCCGGTTTGATTTTCTTCTTCTTCTGAATAAGAAATGTCCGTTAACGTTATGGGCTTACCCAAGCCCATAAAAATTTACTCTCCGTTTACTTTCTCCCATTCCCAACCCTCATTCCCGCGCGTATAGTAGCGAAGTTTAAAAGCATTAACTTTTGTTGCATTACTGGGATGTAAAGTGAATACAACGCTGTTTCGATGGCCGGTTCGCGTCTATTACGAAGACACCGATGCCGGTGGTGTGGTTTACCACGCCAGCTACGTTGCTTTTTATGAACGGGCACGCACAGAGATGCTGCGCCATCATCACTTTAGTCAACAGGTGCTGTTGGCTGAGCGAGTTGCCTTCGTGGTACGCAAGATGACGCTTGAGTACTTTGCGCCTGCCAGACTCGACGATATGCTCGAAGTCCAAACTGAAATTACATCAATGCGCGGGACCTCACTGGTCTTCACGCAGCGGATAGTCAACGCAGAGAATACCGTACTGAACTCAGCTGAAGTGCTGATTGTTTGTGTTGATCCAACCATAATGAAGCCTCGTGCGCTTCCTAAGTCTATTGTCGCGGAGTTTAAGCAGTGACTGACATGAATATCCTTGATTTGTTCCTGAAGGCAAGCCTTCTGGTTAAACTTATCATGTTGATTTTGATTGGTTTTTCAATCGCATCCTGGGCCATCATTATCCAGAGAACGCGTATCCTCAATGCCGCTGGCCGTGAAGCTGAAGCGTTTGAAGATAAGTTCTGGTCGGGTATTGAGCTTTCTCGTCTGTATCAGGAAAGCCAGGGACGCCGTGAAAACCTTACAGGCTCCGAGCAAATTTTTTATAGCGGTTTCAAAGAGTTTGCTCGTCTGCATCGTGCAAACAATCATGCGCCGGAAGCGGTGGTGGAAGGTGCCTCGCGTGCGATGCGTATCTCGATGAACCGTGAGCTGGAAAATCTCGAAACGCACATTCCTTTCCTCGGCACTGTCGGTTCCATCAGCCCGTATATCGGCCTGTTTGGTACCGTGTGGGGGATCATGCACGCCTTTATCGCGCTGGGCGCGGTGAAGCAGGCGACGTTGCAGATGGTTGCACCGGGTATCGCTGAAGCACTGATTGCGACCGCTATCGGTCTGTTTGCGGCCATTCCGGCGGTTATGGCGTATAACCGTCTGAACCAGCGCGTGAACAAACTGGAACTGAACTACGACAACTTTATGGAAGAGTTCACTGCGATTCTGCACCGTCAGGCGTTTACCAGCACCGAGAGCAACAAGGGGTAAACCATGGCCAGATCGCGTGGACGAGGTCGTCGCGAGCTCAAGTCCGAAATCAATATCGTTCCACTGCTGGACGTCCTGCTGGTACTGCTGCTGATCTTCATGGCAACAGCGCCCATCATTACCCAGAGCGTGGAAGTGGATCTGCCGGATGCGACAGAATCACAGGCGGTGAGCACCAATGACGATCCTCCTGTTATTATTGAGGTTTCCGGCGTAGGGCAATACAGCGTGGTTGTCGAGAAAGATCGTATGGATCAGCTGCCGCCTGAGCAGGTTATTGCTGAAGCGCAGCGTCGCCTGGCGTCAAATCCGAAAACGGTCTTCTTAATCGGTGGCGCGAAGGACGTACCCTACGATGAAATTATTAAAGCGCTGAACTTGCTACATAGTGCGGGTGTTAAGTCAGTTGGCTTAATGACCCAACCTATTTGATCATCCGCGTAGTTTTTGGGAACCGATAGTGTCAAAGGCAACCGAACAGAACGACAAGCTTAAGCGAGCGATAATCGTCTCCGCAGTGCTGCACGTTATTCTTTTTGCAGCGCTGATCTGGAGTTCGTTCGACGAGCATATTGATGCATCAGCCGGCGGCGGTGGAGGGTCTTCCATTGACGCCGTGATGGTGGATCCCGGTGCGGTAGTACAGAACTATAATCGCGAACAACAGCAGAAGGCGAGTGCCAAACGGGCTGAAGAGCAGCGTGAAAAACAGGCGCAACAGCAGGCGGAAGAGCTGCGTGAAAAGCAGGCCGCAGAGCAGGAGCGTTTGAAGCAGCTTGAGAAAGAACGTTTGCAGGCGCAGGAAGCCGCGAAAGCGCAGGCGGAACAGCAGAAACAAGCCGAAGAGGCCGCGAAGAAAGCCCAGGAGCAGCAAAAGCAGGCGGAAGAGGCGGCAGCAAAAGCCGCAGCGGACGCGAAAGCGCAGGCTGATGCCCAGGCAAAATTAGCGGCAGAAGCGGCGAAGAAAGCCGCTGCTGATGCCCAGAAGAAAGCCGAAGCGGAAGCCGCGAAGAAAGCCGCTGCTGATGCTCAGAAGAAAGCTGAAGCGGAAGCCGCGAAGAAAGCCGCTGCCGATGCTCAGAAGAAAGCCGAAGCGGAAGCCGCGAAAAAAGCCGCTCAGGAAGCAGAGAAGAAAGCTGCTGCCGAGGCCGCGAAGAAAGCGGCTGCTGCTGAAAAAGCAGCAGCAGAAAAAGCCGCAGCAGAAAAAGCGGCAGCCGCCGAAAAAGCCGCTGCTGATAAAAAAGCTGCAGCTGAGAAGGCCGCTGCCGATAAGAAAGCGGCAGCTGAAAAAGCCGCTGCGAAGAAGGCCGCCGCCGCTGAGAAAGCTGCTGCCGCCGCAGGGGTTGACGATCTGCTGGGCGATTTGAGCTCCGGTAAGAATGCGCCGAAAACGGGCGGTGGTGCGAAAGGAAACAACGCAGCGCCGACGGGAAGCGGTAACACTAAGAGTAACGGTGCGACAGGGGCTGAAATCAACGGTTATGCCGCGCAGATTAAATCCGCTATTGAAAGCCGATTCTATGATGCGTCTTCCTATGCCGGTAAAACGTGTACGTTGCGTATAAAACTGGCTCCGGACGGCATGCTGCTGGATATTAAGTCTGAAGGTGGCGACCCGGCTTTATGCACTGCGGCCCTGGCTGCAGCGCGTCAGGCGAAGATGCCTAAACCGCCTTCGCAGGCAGTCTACGAAGTCTTCAAAAATGCGCCGCTGGACTTCAAACCTTAAGTTACATTTTCCCCGTGCAAACGGGGAAAAATAGACCAGGTTTAGTCACAGGGTTCGGTAGTTTTGTCTATTTGAGTTTGTTAACATTCTGCTAAATTATCGTGGGTAAGGTTACCCGGATAAGGGAGATATGATGAAGCAGGCATTACGTGTAGCGTTTGGTTTTTTAATGCTGTGGGCAGCAGTCCTGCACGCAGAAGTACGTATCGAGATCACCCAGGGGGTGGACTCGGCACGCCCAATCGGCGTTGTTCCGTTCCAGTGGGCCGGTCCTGGCGCTGCACCTGAAGATGCCGGTGGCATCGTGGCGGCTGACCTGCGTAACAGCGGTAAATTCAACCCGTTAGATCGTTCTCGTCTGCCTCAGCAGCCGGGCAGCGCGCAGGAAGTACAGCCTGCTGCATGGTCTGCGCTGGGTATTGATGCGGTCGTTGTGGGTCAGGTTACCCCTAACCCGGACGGCTCTTACAACGTGGCCTGGCAGCTGGTGGATACCGGTGGTGCACCGGGTACCGTTCTGGCTCAGAACTCTTACAAGGTCACTAAACAGTACCTGCGCTACGCGGCTCACGCTGCCAGCGATGCGGTATTTGAAAAACTGACCGGCATTAAAGGTGCGTTCCGTACCCGTATTGCTTATGTAGTGCAGACCAACGGTGGTCAGTTCCCGTATGAGCTGCGCGTCTCTGACTACGACGGCTACAACCAGTTCCTGGTGAAGCGTTCCTCACAGCCGCTGATGTCTCCAGCCTGGTCTCCGGACGG
Source organism: Enterobacter cloacae complex sp. ECC445 (assembly GCF_021892025.1). Classification (NCBI taxonomy): domain Bacteria; kingdom Pseudomonadati; phylum Pseudomonadota; class Gammaproteobacteria; order Enterobacterales; family Enterobacteriaceae; genus Enterobacter; species Enterobacter cloacae complex sp. ECC445. The sequence goes on from NZ_JAKLRZ010000021.1 coordinate 38,077, forward strand.
TTCTAAGCTCGCCTATGTGACCTTCGAAAGCGGCCGTTCAGCGCTGGTTATTCAGACGCTGGCAAACGGTGCCGTTCGTCAGGTAGCGTCCTTCCCACGTCACAACGGCGCGCCTTCGTTCTCTCCGGACGGGTCTAAACTGGCGTTTGCGCTGTCAAAAACCGGTAGCCTGAACCTGTACGTGATGGACATTGGCTCTGGCCAGATCCGTCAGGTGACGGATGGTCGCAGCAACAACACCGAACCATCATGGTTCCCGGACAGTCAAAACCTGGCGTTTACCTCTGACCAGGCTGGCCGTCCACAAATCTATAAAGTCAACATCAACGGCGGTGCTCCGCAGCGTATTACCTGGGAAGGTTCACAGAACCAGAACGCAGACGTGAGCACCGACGGTAAATTTATGGTAATGGTCAGCTCCAACGGTGGGCAGCAGCACATTGCCAAACAAGATCTGGTAGCGGGTGGCGTTCAAGTTCTGTCGTCAACGTTCCTGGATGAAACGCCAAGTCTGGCACCTAACGGCACGATGGTAATCTACAGCTCTTCTCAGGGGATGGGATCTGTGCTGAATCTGGTTTCTACAGATGGGCGTTTCAAAGCGCGTATTCCGGCCACTGATGGACAGGTAAAATCACCTGCCTGGTCGCCGTATCTGTAAATAATAATTAATTGATTACTAAAGGAATCATAGAAATGCAACTGAACAAAGTGCTGAAGGGGCTGATGATCGCTCTGCCTGTAATGGCAATCGCAGCGTGTTCTTCTAACAAGAACGCCAGCAATGACCAGAGCGGCGAAGGCATGATGGGTGCCGGCACCGGTATGGACGCGAACGGCAATGGCAACATGTCTTCTGAAGAGCAGGCGCGTCTTCAGATGCAGCAACTGCAGCAGAACAACATCGTTTACTTCGATCTGGATAAATACGACATCCGTTCTGACTTCGCTGCGATGCTGGATGCTCACGCTAACTTCCTGCGTAGCAACCCATCTTACAAAGTCACCGTAGAAGGTCACGCGGACGAACGTGGTACCCCAGAGTACAACATCTCCCTGGGTGAACGTCGTGCTAACGCTGTTAAAATGTACCTGCAGGGTAAAGGCGTTTCTGCTGACCAGATCTCCATCGTTTCTTACGGTAAAGAAAAACCTGCAGTACTGGGTCACGACGAAGCGGCTTACTCCAAAAACCGTCGTGCCGTACTGGTTTACTAAGAGAATGGCATGAGCAGTAACTTCAGACATCATCTGTTGAGTCTGTCGTTACTGGTTGGAATAGCGGCCCCCTGGGCCGCTTTTGCTCAGGCACCAATCAGTAGTGTCGGCTCAGGCTCGGTAGAAGACCGGGTCACTCAACTCGAGCGTATTTCTAACGCTCACAGCCAGCTTTTAACCCAGCTCCAGCAACAACTTTCCGACAACCAGAATGATATTGACTCTCTCCGCGGTCAGATTCAGGAAAGCCAGTATCAGTTGAACCAGGTAGTGGAGCGCCAGAAGCAGATTTTGCTGCAAATTGATAGCCTGAGCAGCGGTGGTGCAGCACAAGCACAGCCAGCCGCGGGCGATCAGAGCGGTGCAGCAACATCAGCTCCGGCTGCGGATGCGTCTGCTTCAACAGGTGCGCCTGTACAGAGCGGTGACGCGAATACGGACTACAATGCGGCCATTGCCCTGGTACAGGATCAATCTCGTCAGGATGACGCGATTGCTGCGTTTCAGAGCTTTGTTAAGAAATACCCTGATTCCACTTACCAGCCGAATGCGAATTACTGGCTCGGTCAGCTGAATTACAACAAGGGTAAAAAGGACGATGCGGCGTTTTATTTTGCCTCCGTGGTGAAAAATTACCCGAAATCGCCGAAAGCGCCTGATGCGATGTACAAAGTGGGCGTCATCATGCAGGACAAAGGCGATACGGCGAAAGCCAAAGCGGTTTATCAGCAGGTGGTCGCAAAATTCCCAGGTACCGAAGGTGCTAAGCAGGCGCAAAAACGTCTGAATTCGATGGGATGATTATCGCATGACCAGAAATCGCGTTATTTCTGGTCGTGCAGCATGATTACTAAGCAGTTAAGTGATCTTCATCGAAATTTTTGTTGCGCTGAATTCTTAAATCAGTAATATATGCCGCCGTTGCCACGGGATATCAAACAACGTGAAAACAGCGTAAAAGTGGGTCGTTAGCTCAGTTGGTAGAGCAGTTGACTTTTAATCAATTGGTCGCAGGTTCGAATCCTGCACGACCCACCACTTAAAGCAGTTCCGGCAGTACAGAGTGGGTGATTAGCTCAGTTGGTAGAGCATCTCCTTTACACGGAGGGGGTCGGCGGTTCGAGCCCGTCATCACCCACCACTCGGGTCGTTAGCTCAGTTGGTAGAGCAGTTGACTTTTAATCAATTGGTCGCAGGTTCGAATCCTGCACGACCCACCACTTAAAAGTGGTACCGAGTAAAAATCTTCGAAGTCAGCACCCGAATGGGTCGTTAGCTCAGTTGGTAGAGCAGTTGACTTTTAATCAATTGGTCGCAGGTTCGAATCCTGCACGACCCACCACTTCGAAGAAAAAATCCCGCAAGGGGTCGTTAGCTCAGTTGGTAGAGCAGTTGACTTTTAATCAATTGGTCGCAGGTTCGAATCCTGCACGACCCACCAGTGTAGAAAGGCGCCCTAAAGGCGCCTTTTTGCTATCTGGAGCTTTTGTAGGTCGGGTAAGGCGAAGCCGCCACCCGACAAATGCTATCCGCACCTATTTCCGGTGACTTTTTCTCTCATATTCGCTATCTTGTTTAGTATACAAAACACAATTGCCATGCGTTTTGCTATGTCAGGCAAAAGAAAGGCAATATTGTTAAGCCAGTAAAACGAGAAGCCATAATGAGCGTGATGTTTGATCCCGAAGCCGCAATCTACCCCTTTCCGCCAAAGCCTGCCCCGCTGAGCCTTGATGAAAAGCAATTCTACCGCGAGAAGATCAAACGTCTTCTCAAAGAGCGCGATGCGGTGATGGTAGCCCATTACTACACCGACCCGGAAATCCAGCAGCTGGCGGAAGAGACGGGGGGCTGTATTTCTGACTCGCTGGAGATGGCGCGCTTCGGTGCAAAACATCCCGCTTCCACTCTGCTCGTCGCCGGCGTGCGTTTTATGGGCGAAACGGCAAAGATCCTCAGCCCTGAAAAAACCATTCTGATGCCCACGCTTAATGCGGAGTGTTCGCTGGATCTCGGCTGTCCGATTGATGAATTCACGGCTTTCTGCGACGCGCATCCTGACCGGACCGTGGTGGTTTACGCCAACACTTCCGCGGCGGTAAAAGCGCGGGCAGACTGGGTCGTGACCTCCAGCATCGCCGTTGAGCTGATTGAGCATCTGGACAGCCTGGGCGAGAAAATTATCTGGGCACCTGACCGCCATCTCGGCAATTATGTTCAGAAGCAGACGGGCGCTGACGTCCTCTGCTGGCAGGGTGCCTGCATTGTGCACGATGAGTTCAAAACCCAGGCGCTGGCACGCATGAAGGCGCTGTACCCTGACGCCGCCATTCTTGTTCACCCTGAGTCACCGCAGTCGATTGTCGACATGGCGGATGCCGTGGGATCAACCAGCCAGCTTATCAACGCAGCCAGAACGCTGCCAAACAGGCAGCTCATCGTGGCGACCGATCGCGGTATTTTCTACAAGATGCAGCAGGCCGTGCCGGAGAAAGAGCTCCTTGAGGCGCCAACGGCGGGCGAGGGCGCGACGTGCCGCAGCTGTGCGCATTGTCCGTGGATGGCGATGAACGGCCTGAAGGCCATTGCCGAAGGGCTGGAGACAGGCGGCGCAGCGCATGAAATCCACGTGGATGCCGCTCTGCGTGAAGGCGCGTTAATTCCGCTTAACCTCATGCTGGATTTTGCGGCTACACTACGTACTTAATTCAACACGTCCCGGGGAAAAGATGGATTTTTTTAGCACGCAGAACATTCTGGTACATATACCGATTGGTGCAGGTGGCTATGACCTGTCATGGATTGAGGCCGTCGGCACGCTGGCGGGATTACTCTGCATCTGGCTGGCAAGCCTGGAGAAGATTAGCAATTATGCATTCGGGCTGATTAACGTCACGCTCTTTGCGATTATCTTCTTTCAGATCCAGCTTTACGCCAGCCTGCTTTTGCAGCTGTTTTTCTTCGCCGCCAATATTTACGGCTGGTACGCGTGGTCGCGTCAGAACGGCCAGCAGGAAGCTGAGCTGCAGATCCGCTGGCTCCCCCTGCCGAAAGCCATCGCCTGGTTTGTTGCCTGCGTGGTCGCCATTGGCTTAATGACCGTCTACATCAACCCGGTGTTTGCGTTCCTGACCCGCGTTGCGGTGTCGGTCATGTCCGGTTTAGGCCTGAACGTGACGATGCCTGTGCTCCAGCCGGATGCCTTCCCGTTCTGGGATTCCTGCATGATGGTGCTGTCGATTGCGGCGATGATCCTGATGACCCGCAAATACGTTGAGAATTGGCTGCTGTGGGTCGTTATCAACGTCATCAGCGTAGCGATCTTCGCGCTACAGGGCGTCTATGCCATGTCGCTGGAGTACCTGCTGCTGACCTTCATCGCGCTCAACGGTAGCCGGATGTGGATTAACAGCGCGCGCGAGCGAGGTTCCCACGCGCTTTCCAGCTAGTGGTGATGGTGATGTGAATGTCCGGGCTGCACCTCGTTAAGGCCGCAGTCCGGACCGTTACAGGGCTGATACTCCATCTGGATGGTGGCGTGGCCGATGTCGTAGTGATGCTCAAGAAAGTGCTGGATGCGTTCAAGCAGCGCATCGTGGTCGTGGGGCGGTATCACCTGGACATGCAGCGTCATCACCGGTTTTTCACCCACCAGCCAGACGTGCACATGATGAACATTGCGCACTTCCGGAACTGAACGGCGCAGGTTACGCTTCAGCTCGTCGATGTCCATGGAGGCAGGCGCCCCTTCAAGCAGTTCATTGACGCTCTCCTTCAGCAGCCGCCAGGCGCTGCGCAAGACCAGACACGATACCAGCACGGACAGAATCGGATCGACAGGCGTCCAGCCGGTGTAGAGGATCACCAGCGCTGCGACAATCGCCCCAACTGAACCGAGCAAATCACCCAGCACATGCAGGGCCGCCGCACGCACGTTGAGGTTCTTTTCCCCGCTACCGCGATGCAAAATCCAGAACGCCAGAATATTGGCCAGCAGTCCCGCCACCGCAATGACCATCATTGTTACCCCGGCGATAGGCTGAGGGTGTCTGAAGCGCTGTACGGCCTCCCAGACGATGAGGATCGTAATGACCACCAGCGCGATGGCGTTAACAAACGCGGCAAGGGTGGTCAGCCTCAGCCAGCCGAAGGTATGGCGCGCGTTCGCTGGCCGACGCGCGAACTGCACGGCCAGCAGGGCGAAGAGCAGCGCGGCGGCATCGGTCAGCATATGCCCGGCATCTGCCAGAAGCGCCAGAGAGCCGGACACAAGGCCGCCAATGACCTCGATAATCATAAACGTTGCCGTGACGCCAAAGGCCAGCAGCAGTCGTTTTGCGTTGTCGTTGCCGGGAGCGTGCGAGTGGGAATGGGAGTGCGCCATGTCTGCTTTCCTGATGTGTTATTGTTTTTAGTGTAGCGTTTTTAATAGGTTACTCCAAAAAAGAAAGGAGAGCCTGAGCTCTCCTTTTTGTTTCCCGATCGGAACCCGTTACTGGGTCGTACCATCGGTTTTGGTATTGGCGTCGCTACCCACTTTGTCGTTAGGGTCCGGGCATTTGCCGTCCTTGCACATGGAGTTCTTATGAACCTCATCTGAACTCATGTTGTCATGGTTCATGGTACCGGAACTGCCGCCGTTGGGATGCATCATGGTGCCGCCAGTGTTGGTGTTCCCGGTATTGATTTGGCTGTTGTCGACGTTATTTGGGGCGATATTCTGTTTCGCATCAGGGGCAACCTGGCCTGCTGCCGCAGCTGCGTTAGCATCACCGTTGCTGTCTGAGGTACCCGTTTCCGCGGCCAGGACGCTGCCGCTGGCTAAAGTGAGTGTGGCGGTCAGAAAGAGGGTTGCCAGTTTTGTCATTTTCATCATGGTGCTCCTGTTCTTGTCGTTACGCTGGATAACATTCTCCAAAAGTGCATCTTTTCAGAGGCGAAAGATTCCGCCATACGGACTTACGTCAGTAGGGAATCGCGTTTAAGCATGTAAAAGTGGTTGTTACAGTTAAAAAGCTTAGGTTAGATCTCGTTTTTCGCTATTTTGTGGCGATTTTTAGGTGAATTCCAGGAATTATCTGCGTGAAGTGTAAAACCGTGTTTACACTTACTGGTCGACAAGATAGATTGAAAGGATTGCTTTCATTACTAAAGATATGGCAGAGCTGGAAAGAAAATGAATTATCAGAACGACGATTTACGCATTAAAGAGATCAACGAGTTATTACCTCCCGTAGCGCTCCTTGAGAAATTCCCCGCCACTGAACATGCCGCAAACACGGTTTCTCATGCTCGTAAAGCGATCCATAAGATCCTGAAAGGTAATGACGATCGTCTTCTGGTGGTGATTGGCCCATGCTCGATCCACGATCCCGCCGCCGCGAAAGAGTACGCCGCCCGTCTGCTCACCCTGCGTGAAGAGCTGAAGGACGAGCTGGAAATCGTCATGCGCGTCTACTTTGAAAAACCGCGCACCACCGTGGGCTGGAAAGGGCTGATTAACGATCCGCACATGGATAACAGCTTCCAGATCAACGACGGCCTGCGCATTGCGCGCAAGCTGCTGCTGGAGATCAACGACAGCGGCCTGCCTGCGGCCGGTGAGTTCCTGGACATGATTACGCCGCAGTATCTGGCAGACCTGATGAGCTGGGGGGCAATTGGTGCCCGCACCACTGAATCTCAGGTTCACCGCGAGCTGGCGTCCGGCCTCTCTTGCCCGGTAGGGTTCAAGAACGGCACTGACGGTACCATTAAGGTGGCTATCGACGCCATCAACGCAGCGGGTGCGCCGCACTGCTTCCTCTCCGTGACCAAATGGGGTCATTCCGCCATCGTGAATACCAGCGGTAACGGTGACTGCCATATCATTCTGCGCGGCGGTAAAGAGCCAAACTACAGTGCAAAACATGTGGCAGAAGTGAAGGTCGGGCTGGAGAAAGCCGGGCTGTCGCCGCAGATGATGATCGATTTCAGCCACGCCAACTCCAGCAAGCAGTTCAAAAAGCAGATGGAAGTGGGCGCAGACGTCTGCCAGCAGATTGCCGGCGGCGAGAAGGCGGTGATTGGGGTGATGATCGAAAGCCACCTGGTTGAAGGTAACCAGAACCTGGAAGGCAGCGAGACGCTGGTGTACGGCAAAAGCGTCACCGATGCCTGCATCGGCTGGGACGATACCGACGCCCTCCTGCGCCAGCTGGCGAATGCGGTTAAAGCGCGTCGCGGCTGAATGCTCAGGCACAAATAAAAAAGCGCGGAAGGCTCCGCGCTTTTTTTATGGTCAGCGAAAATTACTTCGCTTTACCCTGGTTCGCAACGGCCGCTGCTTTCGCCGCGATTTCGTCCGCGTTACCCAGGTAGTAGTGTTTGATTGGCTTGAAGTTCTCGTCGAACTCATACACCAGCGGTACGCCGGTTGGGATGTTCAGCTCGAGAATTTCGTCTTCACCCATGTTGTCCAGGTATTTCACCAGCGCACGCAGGGAGTTGCCGTGAGCGGCGATAATCACGCGCTCGCCGCTTTTCAGGCGCGGCAGAATGGTTTCGTTCCAGTAAGGCACAACGCGATCGATGGTCAGCGCCAGGCTTTCGGTGGTTGGCAGCTCGGCGTCGGTCAGCTTCGCGTAACGCGGATCGTGGCCCGGGTAGCGCTCGTCATCTTTGGTCAGCTCTGGCGGGGTGATTGCGAAGCCGCGACGCCACTGTTTAACCTGCTCGTCGCCGTATTTCTCAGCGGTTTCCGCTTTGTTCAGGCCCTGCAGCGCACCGTAGTGACGTTCGTTCAGCTTCCAGGATTTCTCAACCGGCAGCCAGGCCTGATCCAGTTCGTCCAGCACGTTCCACAGGGTGTGGATGGCACGTTTCAGCACAGAGGTGTAAGCAAAATCAAAGCTGAAGCCTTCTTCCTTAAGCAGTTTACCTGCTGCTTTTGCTTCGCTTACGCCTTTCTCGGACAGATCAACATCGTACCAACCGGTAAAGCGGTTTTCGTTGTTCCACTGGCTTTCGCCGTGACGCACCAGGACCAGCTTAGTAATAGCCATCTCTTACTCCTCAAGCATTTTTAGAATGATAACAATTCTCATTATATTGCTGTGGCCACGCCACCAGCAACGCTTAACCCTAACCATAGCGAAAATAGTCTCTGAGTGTAAGATGCTTGTGAATCCCCGGTTATGATTTTGTCTGCGATCGGCGCTATTTTCAGCAAGGGGCGCAGAAAAAAGCCCTCGTGGTGAGGGCTGGCGTTTTTTCCGGAGGGTGCTGCGCTTATCCGGCCTGCATTCTTAGGCCCGTGCAAGCGCGGCGCCGCCGGGCGTTAAGCGTGCGGAATGAAATGGTACTCGGTGACGCTCACGTACTCTTCACCCGGGCGCAGCACGCAGTCCGGCTGCGGCCATTCCGGGTGGTTCGGGCTGTCCGGCAGGAACTCGCTCTCCAGCGCCAGGCCCTGCCAGTCGCTGTATTCATCGTGTTCGCGCGCCGTCGTGCCGCCGAGGTAGTTGCCGGAGTAAAACTGCAGGGCAGGGGCGGTGGTATATACCGTCATCTGCAGCTTCTCGTCCGCGGACCAGACCTGCGCGGCAGGCTGTTTCACATCGCCTTTGGCCTGCAGCAGGAAAGCGTGGTCGTAGCCTTTCACCCTGCGCTGATCGTCATCGCTCAGGAAATCCCTGGCGATAGCTTTTGCATTGCGGAAGTCGAAGCTGGTGCCGCTTACGTCTTTAAGGCCCTGATAAGGAATGCCCATCTCGTCAACCGGCAGATACGCATCCGCCAGGATCTGCAGCTTGTGCTCACGCACGTCGCACTGGCTACCGTCCAGATTAAAGTACGCGTGATTGGTCAGGTTGACCGGACACGGTTTGTCGACCGTCGCACGGTATTCAATGGCGATACGGTTATCGTCCGTCAGCGTAAAGCGCGCGGTGGCGATAAGATTACCCGGGAACCCCTGATCGCCATCGAGCGAATCCAGCGAGAACACCGCTTCGCTGTCGTTTTGGCGGACAATTTTCCAGCGGCGTTTATCAAACCCTTCCGGTCCGCCGTGCAGCTGGTTTTCCCCCTGGCTTGAAAGCAGGCTGTACTGCACGCCGTCGAGTTCAAAACGGCTCTTCGCGATGCGGTTAGCATAGCGTCCAACGGACGCGCCCAGATAGGCGGACTGATTGACATACTGCTCGGGCGAGGCGCAGCCGAGCAGGGTCTCGCGCACGCTGCCGTCCGGCATCGGTACGCGGGCTGAAAGAAGGGTTGCACCCCAGTCCATCACCGTAACGACCATCCCCGCGCTGTTGCGCAGGGTTAACAGGCGATACGGTAGACCATCCGGTGCGAGGGTAGGCGTTTCGTTTAGCACTGTCCGGCTCCTTGTGATGCTTTACACACGTAGAAGGTTTCTTTGATGCCCGTTTTATCTTCGTACTGTTTCGCCACGGCATCCTGTACGGCAGGGACCAGCTCTTCAGGCACCAGCGCAACGATGCAGCCGCCAAAACCGCCGCCCGTCATGCGCACGCCGCCTTTGTCGCCGATGGTGGCTTTAACGATGTCCACCAGGGTATCGATCTGCGGAACGGTGATTTCAAAATCATCGCGCATGGAGGCGTGGGATTCCGCCATCAGCTCACCCATGCGTTTCAGGTCACCTTTCGCCAGAGCGGATGCGGCTTCAACGGTACGGGCGTTTTCCGTCAGCACGTGACGAACGCGTTTGGCGACGACCGGATCCAGCTCGTGCGCCACTTTGTTAAATTCATTGAGCGATACGTCGCGCAGGGCAGGCTGCTGGAAGAAGCGGGCACCGGTTTCGCACTGCTCGCGGCGGGTGTTGTATTCGCTGCCCACCAGCGTGCGCTTAAAGTTGCTGTTGATAATCACCACAGCCGCGCCTTTTGGCAGGGGAACGGCTTTGGTGCCAAGAGAGCGGCAATCAATTAACAGGGCATGCTCTTTTTTGCCCAACGCGGAGATCAGCTGGTCCATAATGCCGCAGTTACACCCCACGAACTGGTTTTCTGCTTCCTGACCATTCAGGGCGATTTGCGCGCCGTCCAGCGGCAGATGATAAAGCTGCTGGAACACGGTGCCAACGGCGACTTCCAGCGACGCAGAGGAGCTTAAGCCCGCCCCCTGCGGCACGTTGCCGCTGATCGCTAAATCCGCACCGCCAAAGTTCTTGTTACGCTTCTGCAGATGCTTCACCACGCCGCGCACGTAGTTAGACCACTGCTGGCTGTCGTGCGTCACGATTGGCGCATCGAGGGAAAACTCGTCGGTTTCGTTACCATAATCCACCGCAATCACGCGGACCTTACGGTCGTCGCGCTTTGCACAGCTGATGACGGTCTGGTAATCAATAGCGCACGGCAGCACGAAACCGTCGTTATAGTCGGTGTGTTCACCAATCAGGTTAACGCGGCCGGGCGCCTGGATAACGTGGGTGGCAGGGTAGCCAAATTTCTCAGCAAACAGGGATTGTGTTTTATCTTTCAGACTCATTTTTTAGACTCCTGATTCGCGATAGTGGACGTCGCTAACGGCACGCAGACGTTCTGCCGCCTGTTCCGCCGTCAGGTCACGCTGGGTTTCCGCCAGCATTTCATAGCCCACCATAAATTTACGTACCGTCGCAGAGCGCAGCAGCGGCGGATAGAAATGGGCGTGCAGCTGCCAGTGTGGATTCTCTTCACCGTTAAACGGTGCGCCGTGCCAGCCCATGGAATACGGGAAGGAGCACTGGAACAGGTTATCGTAACGGCTGGTCAGCTTTTTCAGCGCCAGGGCAAGGTCGTCGCGCTGCGCGTCGCTGAGATCGGTGATGCGCTGCACGTGCGCTTTAGGCAGCAGCAGCGTTTCAAACGGCCAGGCAGCCCAGTAGGGGACGACGGCCAGCCAGTGTTCGGTTTCCACCACGGTGCGGCTGCCGTCGGCCAGCTCGCGCTGGGTGTAGTCCACCAGCATCGGCGAACCGTTTTCCGCGTAATACGCTCTCTGCAGACGGTCTTCACGCTCGGCTTCGTTGGGCAGGAAGCTGTTCGCCCAGATCTGGCCGTGCGGGTGTGGGTTAGAACAGCCCATGGCCGCACCTTTATTTTCGAACACCTGAACCCATGGATAGGTCTGCCCCAGCTCGGCGGTTTGCGTCTGCCAGGTGTTGACCACCTCTTTCAGCGCCTCAACGCTCAGCTCTGGCAGCGTTTTGCTGTGATCGGGCGAGAAGCAGATCACGCGGCTGGTACCGCGCGCGCTTTCGCAGCGCATCAGCGGATCGTGGTTTTCCGGCGCGTCCGGCGTGTCGGTCATCAGGGCGGCAAAATCGTTGGTGAAAACGAAGGTGCCTTTGTAGTCCGGGTTTTTATCTCCGGTGACGCGCGTGTTGCCCGGACACAGGAAGCAGTCCGGGTCGTGCTGTGGCAGCGTCTGTTTTGCAGGCGTCTCCTGCGCCCCCTGCCAGGGACGCTTGGCGCGATGCGGAGAAACCAAAATCCATTGCCCGCTTAGCGGGTTAAAACGACGATGCGGGTGATCGACGGGATTAAATTGCGTCATGACGGATCCTTAGTCCGGATAGCCTTGCGGATGGCGTGACTGCCAGTGCCAGGTATCTTGTGCCATTTCATCAAGCGTGCGCGTGACACGCCAGTTAAGCTCTTTGTCGGCTTTGGTGGCGTCGGCCCAGTAAGCGGGCAGGTCGCCATCACGACGCGGGGCGAAGTGGTAGCTCACCGGCTTACCGCAGGCTTTGCTGAAGGCATTGACCACGTCCAGCACGCTGCTGCCTACCCCGGCGCCGAGGTTGTAAATATGCACGCCGGGTTTATCCGCCAGCTGCTGCATGGCCGCCACGTGACCGTCGGCCAGATCCATCACGTGGATGTAGTCGCGCACGCCGGTGCCGTCTTCGGTCGGGTAGTCATTGCCAAAAATCGCCAGCGACTCGCGACGGCCTACCGCCACCTGGGCGATATACGGCATAAGGTTGTTCGGAATGCCCTGCGGATCTTCACCCATGTCGCCAGACGGATGGGCGCCGACCGGGTTGAAGTAGCGCAGCAGGGCGATGCTCCACTCCGGCTGCGCTTTTTGCAGGTCGGTCAGGATCTGCTCCACCATCAGCTTGCTTTTGCCGTACGGGCTTTGCGGCGTCCCGGTCGGGAAGCTCTCAACGTAAGGGATTTTGGGCTGATCGCCGTAGACGGTGGCGGAGGAGCTAAAGATGAAGTTTTTGACGTTCGCCGCACGCATGGCGGAGATGAGACGCAGGGTACCGTTGACGTTGTTATCGTAATACTCAAGCGGCTTCGCAACGGATTCACCGACCGCTTTCAGACCCGCGAAGTGGATCACCGCTTCGATGGCGTGGTCGTGAAGGATCTCGGTCATCAGCGCTTCGTTGCGGATGTCGCCTTCCACGAAGGTGGGCTGTTTACCGCCAAGACGTTCAATCACCGGCAGCACGCTGCGCTTGCTGTTGCACAGGTTGTCGAGAATGATGACGTCATGACCGTTTTGCAGCAGCTGCACGCAGGTATGACTTCCGATGTAACCGCTACCACCTGTTACCAGAACTCGCATAATTCGCTCCATTGGGCTTATGGTATGTAATAACCATAGCATAACAGAGACGTGAAAAGTGTGACACGGGATAAAATAGTGGAATCGTTTACACTGTTTTTAAAATCCGATTTTCAGCGGCCATGAGGCATTGTAGATCAACGGGATAGCAATGTCTTAGTGCAGGTTATCTGAAAAACGGAGGGCAGTGCCCTCCCGGGATTAATCGATTTTGCTTTGCCGATAGTGATAGCGTTCACCGTCCGCAACAAACTCAAGTCGATGGGTGATACAGGAGGGAGCATCTTCGGCATGGTGTGAAACAAACAGCAGCTGCGTTTCGCCTTCGCTAATCAGCACGTCCACAAAGCGGCGGATGAGCTGTCGGTTCAGCGGATCGAGTCCCTGCAGCGGTTCGTCGAGGATCAGCAGCGTAGGGTGTTTCACCAGCGCGCGAACGATCAGGGCCAGGCGCTGCTGCCCCCACGACAGGCTATGAAACGGCGCGTCAGCGACCCGGCTGTCCATGCCCAGGATATCCAGCCACTGCTGGGCCAGCTTGTGCTGTTTGTCCGATACCGCCTGATAAATACCGATGGAATCAAAATATCCGGAGAGGATCGCGTTGCGTACCGTGGTGCTGACCCGGTAATCCAGATGCAGGCTGCTGCTGACGTAGCCGATATGCTTTTTGATATCCCAGATGGTTTCGCCGCTGCCGCGACGGCGGCCAAACAGCGTGAGATCGTTGCTATAGCCCTGCGGGTGATCGCCGGTTACCAGGCTCAGCAGCGTGGATTTTCCCGCGCCGTTGGGGCCAACAATCTGCCAGTGCTCGCCGGGATTGACCGTCCAGCTGAGGCGATTGAGGATCGGACGATCGTCATAAGAGACAATCCCATCCCGCAGCACGATGCGCGGCTGGTGGGGAGCGAGCGCATGGCGCGCCGACGGAGCGTCAGGTTCCGGAAGGGCAATTCCGTCGAGCCGTTCGCTGTGCGCAAGCTGGGCAATGAGCGCCTGCTGAAGGAGCGCGGTTTTTTCACCGGTCTCGGTCAGGCTACAGTCGGCCAGTACGCCTGCGTGCTGAATAAAGTCCGGAATTTCATCGAAGCGGTTAAGCACCAAAACCAGGGTATATCCCTGCTGATTAAGCGACGCCAGCAGGGCCGCCAGCTGCGCACGGGACTGCACGTCAAGGCCGTCAAACGGTTCGTCGAGGATAAGCAGTTCGGGCTCGCTCATCAGCGCCTGACAGAGCAGCGTTTTTCGCGTTTCGCCGGTAGAGAGGTATTTAAAGCGCCGGTTCAGCAGTGTGGTGATGCCGAACCGTTCCGCCAGGCGCTGACAGCGGGCAGGATCTTTCACCTCATCCTGAATAATTTCCGCCGTCGTGCGGCCGGTATCGTCTTCGCCAGGGCTGAGTAAATCGGTGTTATTGCGCTGCCACTCGTCGCTTACCAGCTTTTGCAGCTGTTCAAAGGACAGGCGCGTCAGGCGCGTAAAGTCGCTCTGGTATTCGCCCTTGAGGAGGGGGAGCTCTCCGGCCAGCGCGCGGGCCAGCGCGGATTTACCGCTGCCGTTAGTGCCGACAAACGCCCAGCTTTCACCCGCGCGTATCGTCAAATCGGCAATCGTCAGCGTTTTTGTATCGCTAAGACGAAACGTGCCTTGCGAAATATGCAATGATGACATGATTTATCCCTGTTTTTGCAGCAATAGATATCAGGGATACGCACTGTCGGCGCGATTGTCAATGCGCTCAGCACAATGTGGCGATAATCACCCGGTCCGCGTTGAACCAGGCGGTAACAATCATACCTTCTTCCAGGCCCTCCGCTTCGCTAAGCGGGATCGTCGCGCAAAGCCGTTGTCCGTCTGCCAGGGTCATCAGCACTTCGCACTGTGCCTGGCCGCGTTCGATATGGCCGATTGCGGCCCGTAGCTGGTTATCGGCTGCCTTTGCGCTGTCGGGATCGCGCGTGATGTTCACCCACGGCGCTTTCACGAGCGCCAGTACCTCTTTACCTTCATCCAGACCAAGACGTTCTGCGCTCTGCGCCGTGATGGCGGCTTTCAGACGGGTGGTGCCATCGGCGAGCAGGATCTCAATATGCTGCTGGACCTGCAGATTATCGCGCGCCGTCACCGTCCCAAACCACTGGTTACGGGCGCTGGTTTGCAGCGAGAAGCGGGAAATGGCCGCCAGCAAACTGTCCAGCGGCACGCTATCGTCGTCGCTCAACGCGTCAAACGCTTTTTGCTGGATCTGGGCCAGCAGATCGTAAAGCTGAATGAGACGCTGGCCGTAACGCGTGACGATCGCACCGCCGCCGCCCTTGCCGCCCGTGGCTCTGTCCACCAGCGGCTGTTCGCTGAGGGTGTTCATCTCGTTGATGGCATCCCAGGCGCTTTTGTAGCTGATGCCTGCATTCTTTGCCCCCTGGCTAATCGAGCCCGTTTGTTCTATTTGTTTAAGCAGGGCGATACGTCGCGGGTCGGCGAAAAGCTTTTGCTGGAGTCGGAGTGTGAGGAGAATTTCGGCCTGCATAACGGTATCCTGGCAAAAAGAGTATTGTGACCCAAATGGCGCAGGGCGCAAAGGGTACCGCACAAAAGGGGATGTTTTTCTCACCTGAAAGGGTAGAATAAGCTATTCACAATATCTGGAGAAAACCATGTTAGAGTTGTTGAAAAGTCTGGTATTCGCCGTGATCATGGTACCAGTAGTGATGGCCATCATCCTCGGTGCCATCTACGGCCTGGGTGAAGTGTTCAACCTCTTTTCGAACATTGGTCACAAAGACCAGCCTAAAAAGCAGCATTGATTCCCTCCAGAACGCCCGGACAGCCCGGGCGTTTTGCTCTCAAGTTTCCCGCATTTTCGCCGATAATATTTTAGGCATCACGCCGGTTTACCTCTTCAGCGGTACGATTTAACGCTGGGATCTCCCTGACGTTATCGTTATATTAATATGTATATAACGCTACTCACAGGAGTTACAGATGGCACGTTCATGGGTACGCCTTTTCGCAGGGGCAACGCTGACGCTTTCACTTACCGGACACGCGCTGGCGGACGACGGTAAAATCACGGTCTTTGCGGCGGCGTCGCTGACCAACGCGCTGCAGGATATCGCGGCGGCGTATAAAAAAGAGAAAAACGTCGAGGTGGTCTCCTCGTTTGCCTCTTCCTCAACGCTGGCGCGCCAGATAGAAGCGGGTGCACCGGCGGATCTGTTCATTTCGGCTGACCAGAAGTGGATGGATTACGCGGTGGAGAAGAAATCGATTGATGCGGCAACCCGCGAAACGCTGCTGGGGAATAGCCTGGTTGTCGTGGCGCCGAAGGCCAGCCCGCAGGCCGACTTCACCATCAACAAAGAGACTCACTGGACGAGCCTGCTCAACGGTGGCCGTCTGGCGGTGGGCGATCCGGAGCATGTTCCGGCCGGTATTTATGCCAAAGAAGCGCTGCAAAAGCTGGGGGCATGGGAGACATTGTCACCGAAGCTGGCCCCGGCGGAAGATGTCCGCGGCGCGCTAGCGCTGGTGGAACGCAACGAAGCCCCGCTGGGCATTGTGTATGGCTCTGATGCCGTTGCCAGCAAGGGCGTGAAAGTGGTGGCAACGTTCCCGGAAGACTCCCATAAGAAAGTGGAATATCCTGTTGCGATTGTTGATGGACATAAAAATGCGACCGTGACGGCCTTCCGCGATTACCTGAAGGGGCCGGAAGCGTCCGCAATCTTTAAACGTTACGGATTTACGACTCACTGATGATATTGACCGATCCTGAATGGCAGGCAGTTCTGCTGAGCCTTAAAGTCTCTTCCCTGGCGGTTGCGCTGAGTTTGCCCTTTGGGATCGTCTTTGCCTGGTTACTGGTTCGCTGCCGGTTTCCCGGCAAAGCGCTGCTCGACAGCGTGCTTCATCTTCCGCTCGTTCTGCCGCCCGTGGTGGTCGGTTACCTGCTGCTGATTTCGATGGGGCGACGCGGCTTTATCGGCGAGAAGCTTTACGACTGGTTTGGGCTGACGTTCGCCTTTAGCTGGCGCGGTGCGGTACTGGCGGCAGCGGTGATGTCATTCCCGCTGATGGTGAGGGCGATCCGCCTCGCGCTGGAAGGGGTGGACATGAAGCTCGAACAGGCGGCCCGCACGCTCGGTGCCGGGCGCTGGCGCGTCTTTTTCACCATCACGCTACCCCTGACGTTACCCGGTATTATTGTTGGTACGGTGCTGGCCTTCGCCCGTTCGCTGGGCGAGTTCGGCGCGACCATCACGTTTGTATCGAACATTCCCGGCGAGACGCGGACGATTCCGTCAGCCATGTATACGCTGATACAAACGCCCGGCGGAGAAGGCGCGGCGGCGCGGCTGTGCATTATCTCGATCGTCTTAGCCCTGGCCTCGCTGCTGGTGTCTGAATGGCTGGCGCGGCTGAGCCGCGAGCGGATGGGGAAATAAGCATGCTGGAACTGAACTTCACCCAGACGCTGGGAAACCATACCCTGACGCTTAACGAGACGCTGCCTGCGAGCGGTATTACCGCCATCTTCGGCGTGTCGGGGGCGGGCAAAACGTCGCTGATCAATGCCATCAGCGGCCTGACGCGCCCGCAGTCAGGACGCATCGTATTGAATAACCGCGTTTTGAATGACGTGGAAAATAAGGTGTATCTGTCGCCGGATAAGCGCCGAATCGGCTATGTTTTCCAGGACGCGCGCCTGTTCCCGCACTACAGCGTGCGCGGCAACCTGCGTTACGGCATGGCGAAAAGCATGGCCGGGGAGTTCGATAAGCTGGTGACCCTTTTAGGCATTGAGCCATTGCTCGACAGGCTGCCATCGTCGCTCTCCGGCGGAGAAAAACAGCGCGTGGCCATTGGCCGCGCCTTGCTGACGGCGCCCGAGCTGCTGCTGCTCGACGAACCGCTGGCCTCGCTGGATATTCCGCGTAAGCGCGAGCTTCTGCCCTATCTACAGCGCCTGACGCGCGAGATTAATATTCCGATGCTCTACGTCAGCCACTCGCTGGATGAGATCCTCCATCTGGCCGACAAGGTGCTGGTGCTGGAAGAGGGCAGCGTGAAGGCCTTCGGCAACCTCGAAGAGGTGTGGGGCAGCAGCGTGATGCACCCCTGGCTACCCCGGGAGCAGCAGAGCAGCATCCTGAAGGTGAGCGTGCTGGAACATCACCCGCACTACGCGATGACCGCGCTGGCGCTGGGCGACCAGCACCTGTGGGTCAATAAGATCGACAAACCGCTACAGTCGGCGCTGCGAATTCGCATCCAGGCGTCGGACGTCTCGCTGGTGCTGCAGCCGCCGCTGCAAACCAGCATTCGTAATATTCTGCGCGCTAAGGTCGCGGAATGTTTTGACGATAACGGCCAGGTTGAAGTGAAGCTTGAAGTCGGCAGCAGGACGCTCTGGGCGCGCATCAGCCCGTGGGCCAGGGATGAGTTAGGGATCAAGCCCGGCCTGTGGCTTTACGCGCAAATTAAGAGCGTCTCGATCACCGCCTGATTACAGCAGGTGGGTATAAATGTACTGCGCGATGCTGTCGGTGGTGTTGTCGCCAATCACCACGTTGGCGCGCGCTTTTACCGCGTCGTCGGCATTGCCCATCGCCACGCCCGTACCGGCGGCTTCCAGCATGCTGATGTCGTTGTAGTTGTCGCCAAAGGCGATGACGTCCTGCATTGACCCGCCCAGCGATTCCACGTACTGCGTCAAGCGCTTGCCTTTGCTGTTGCCTTTGCGGGCAATATCCACCTGATCGTGCCAGGACCATTCGCACTCCAGACCCAGCGTCTGCTCCACGTGCTTCGCGAAGGCATTCAGTTTGGTGGTGTCTTCATCCGTCAGGGCGAATTTCCAGATAGCCTCAACGTCCTGAGCCGCCTGGCGCAGGGAGGAGACCTGAGTAAAGACCGGACGCTGCGCTTCAGGCAGGGACAACGCCCAGTTGCTGGTGCGCACCACGTGGCCGGTAGGGCGCTCGTAGACCATCGCGTTGTCCACGTACATCAGGCCGTGAACGTCATGCTCATCCAGCAGATCAATCAGCTGCAGCGCCTGTGGAACCGGCAGCGGGTCGGAGGCTAAAACCTTTTTTGCCTGATAATCATACAAATAAGTGCCATTACAACAAATTGCAGGTGTATCTAACGCCAGTGCCTGATAAAAAGGATGAATGGCAACGTGATGTCGACCCGTAACGATAAGAAGTTGATATCCTGCTTCCTGAGCGCGCTTAAGCGCTTCAAGGGAGGAGGGGAGCAGGGTTTTCTGAGGGGTAAGTAATGTTCCGTCTAAATCCAGTGCAATCACACGCGAGGTCATTTGTTCTTCCGGGTTAATGTTGAATTTTGGGTCTCAGGCGATGTTACACCGAGAGTAAATCGCTGCAAAATTCCTGGCTAAAATTCAGCATTCACCGTTAAAAATAATCACTTTCACGCGCAGTGAGGAAAGGAGTGTTCATGAAACAAACCGTTTATACCGCCAGTCCTGAAAGTCAGCAGATCCACGTCTGGCGTTTGAATGCAGAAGGTTCGCTCACGCTGGTTCAGGTTGTTGATGTTCCGGGGCAGGTACAGCCAATGGTCGTCAGCCCGGATAAACGTTTTCTCTATGTTGGCGTACGCCCTGAGTTCCGGGTGCTGGCCTACCGCATTTCGCCTGACGACGGCGCGCTGACCTACACTGCCGAAGCGCCGCTGCCGGGCAGCCCAACCCACATTTCTACCGATCGTAAAGGGCGCTTTATCTTTAGCGGCTCTTACAATGCGGGCTGCGTCAGCGTGACCCGTCTTGACGACGGCATTCCGCTAGAAACCGTCGACGTGGTGGAAGGGCTGGAAGGCTGCCACTCGGCTAACGTCTCTCCGGACAACCGCACGCTGTGGGTGCCCGCGCTGAAGCAGGATCGCATCTGTCTGTTCACCCTGAGCGACGATGGTCACCTGGTGGCGCAGACGCCTGCTGAAGTCACGACGGTAGAGGGCGCGGGTCCGCGCCATATGGTGTTCCATCCGAACCAGCAGTACGCCTACGTGGTTAACGAACTGAACAGCTCTGTGGACGTCTGGGAGCTGAAAGATCCTAACGGCCAGATTGAGTGCGTGCAGACGCTGGACATGATGCCGTCTGACTTCTCCGACACCCGCTGGGCGGCAGATATCCACATCACGCCTGACGGACGTCATCTGTACGCCTGCGACCGTACCTCCAGCCTGATTACCGTGTTCAGCGTGTCTGAAGACGGCAGCGTGCTGGCGATTGAAGGCTTCCAGCCAACGGAAACCCAGCCGCGCGGCTTTAACATCGATCGCAGCGGAAAATACCTGATTGCGGCGGGGCAGAAATCCCACCACATCGCGCTGTATGAAATTAAAGGCGAGCAGGGTCTGCTGGAAGAGAAAGGCCGCTACGCCGTAGGCCAGGGGCCAATGTGGGTCGTGGTTAACGCTCACTAAGCGGCTTAAAATAAAAAACCTCGCGAATGCGAGGTTTTTTTATGCCCGGTGGTAGCCGGGTGAGCACATCAAAACGTAACCAACATGTTCATCATAATGTCGATTCAAAGCGAAGTAAATTCATCGTCAATGAAGGGCAAAGAACGTGGAATGATCAGAAATTTCTATTTTTATAATAATCAGTCCCTTACATACGTATTCTTTATAGAATCCCAAACTGATTTTAACTGTTTTTATATACAGTAGTGATTTGATATCATTCTGTCCGTTGGCTTGATGTGCTGCAGTTCCGCAATTCAGGATCCGTATTCAGTCCTGGCTGTCGGGTGGTGCCGACGGTGCCTAAACTGCGGAGCACATCAAAACATAACCAACACACCTCTGGTGACAGGCAGCGGAAAGGTAAACCAGGGGAGAAGTGCTCTATACCAAAGGAGTGGCGTATGAGCGGTGTGGAATGGGCAATTCTGTTCCTGCAACTCATGGTTGCGATTATGCAACTATTGGATGCGTATCTTAAGTTTGGTGCCTGACGCATTCAGTCGCAGTAAAAAGGGGGATTAATTTCCCCCTTTTACTTTCATCTTATTACTGCTTCGGCTCAGCAACCACTTTGCTACCCAGACCGCGGTTGTTGTACTCCCACATGCGGTTGAAGTTCGCGTCGTTCAGGTTGCGCTGCACGTTTCCTTTATCATCCACCGCACCGGTATTGCCAGAGAACGGACGTTTGGAGACTGCGGCATCCGCCCACGGTTTCGCCATGTTAAAGCCTTCGTTAATCACGCTGTCGCGGATCACGACCTGGCCGTTGGTCGCAGCGTCCACGTCCAGGGAGCGTCCCAGCTGCGCCACGCCGTCACCGGCAGCGTTGAAGCGGCTGTTCACGGCCAGGAAGCCGTAGAAGAGGTTCGACTGGGTTGCCGGGGCAAACACGTAACCTTCCTGCTGAGTACGTGAGTTGACCACGCGGAAATCGGTATTATCAAATACCACCGCGCCGCGGCCGGACACCAGATCCACGTCACCTTCAACGTAGCTGTTGGTCACCAGGGTACGGGTCAGGCGGTTGTTCTGCAGGGTGTTCTGCACGCCGCTGTTGGTCACGAAGAAGGTGTTCTGACGACCCAGGATGTTAACGTTGTTAATCTGCACCTGGTCACCATCGCTACGCAGCGCAACGGCCTGGTGGTTACCGGCATCAACGCTGTCGCCCAGGGTATTCTGAATGGTCAGGTTCTGCAGCTGCAGGCCGTTATTCTGAGACCAGAATACCGCCGAGCACATCACGCCAACGGTGGCGGAACGCTTGCTCTGGCAGTTATCAAACATGTACCACGCCGGTTTGCCCGGCATGTATTTACCGGCCGGGTTAACCAGGTGACGCCAGGTGTTGCTGTCGATTTCGGAATCAATCGCCAGGCCAATTTTAACGTCGATCGCTTTTTCGCCCAGACCGTAAAGCGTGATGCTGCCCGGGGCTGCCGGAACATACACGGTGCCTTCATATTCACCCGGCAGGATCGCGATGTACTGGCGAGACGCGCTGTGTTTCGTGATGGCAGCATCGACCGCAGCCTGGATCGAGGTGTGCGTTACGCCCTGCGCGCCCGCCGGGCCAACCACGAAGTCAGGCTGTTTAGGCAGGTTGATTGAGGACGGTGTCCACGGCGCAGCGTTAGGATCCATCGCCGAGAAGTAGTGCGCGCGATTGAAGTTCTTCGCTTCATCTGCGGACAAAATCGGGCGCGAGGCGGTACCGGGCGCAACCTGCTCAGAAGGGCGCTGATCCGGCGGGGTTGAACTGCATGCGGATAAGGTCACGCCAAAGGCGAGTGCCAACGCCAGACGGGAAATCCTGGAAATGTTCAAGGTGAAGCTCCTGGGTATGCAAGTCTTTACGGGATAGACGAAATAGCCTGCTTTTTTATACTAAGTTGAGCGAAACGGGAAGATAAAAAGGGTAAAAGTTGCATTTTTCGCCCCGGCGCGGCAGGTAAACGATCACAAATAAATAACAATTTCCGCAAAGTCGGTTGACAGCAGACAGCAGATGAAAATAAATGTCTATACAACCCATGACAAGTGGAATGCCCATGCAGCAGATTCATCCCGACGATGTAATATGGCAAAATGCGCGACTGGCTACGATGGCGCCCGACGTCTCCGCACCCTATGGACTGAAAGAGCAACATGCCCTGGTCGTGCGCGGCCACACCCTTCTGGCCGTGATCCCTGAATCTGACATTCCTGCCGGACACCCTCGCTGTATCGATCTCCAGGGGCGTCTGGTCACGCCTGGCCTGATTGACTGCCATACCCACCTGGTGTTTGGCGGCGACCGCGCGGCGGAGTGGGAGCAGCGTCTGAACGGCGTCTCTTATCAAGCCATCAGCGCGCAGGGCGGCGGGATTAACGCTACCGTGACGGCAACGCGCAGCAGTTCGCCGGAAACCCTGCTTACGCTGGCGCAGCAGCGTCTTCAGCGTTTGATGAATGAGGGCGTCACCACGGTTGAAATTAAATCCGGATACGGCCTCAACGCCGAGGCCGAAGAGAAAATGCTCCAGGTCGCGCGCCAGCTGAGCCTTAATAATCCGATCGATATCAGCCCAACGCTGCTGGCGGCCCATGCGGTTCCGCCGGAATACCGACAGGATCCGGATGCCTACCTCACGCTGGTCTGCGAGCAGATATTGCCCGCGCTGTGGCAAAAAGAGTTATACGAATCAGTAGATGTGTTCTGCGAAAACGTCGGCTTTACGCCGTCGCAAACCGAGCGCCTCTTTCAGGCGGCAACCGCGCTCGGTATCCCGGTGAAAGGGCACGTCGAGCAGCTGTCGAATCAGGGCGGCGCGGCGCTGGTCAGCCGGTATAGAGGACTCTCCGCCGACCATATCGAATATCTTGACGACGCGGGCGTTCAGGCGATGGCGCAAAGCGGTACGGTGGCGGTACTGCTTCCCGGCGCGTTCTATTTCCTGCAGGAGCGCCAGCGTCCGCCGGTGGAACGGCTCAGAAAACAGGAGGTCCCGATGGCCGTCGCCACCGACTACAACCCCGGCACCAGCCCGTTTGCGAGCCTGCACCTGGCGATGAATATGGCCTGCGTCCAGTTTGGCCTGACGCCGGAAGAGGCCTGGGCTGGCGTGACGCGACACGCGGCGCAGGCGCTGGGGCGTGGCGCAACCCACGGACAGCTGCGGGCCGGATTTGTCGCTGATTTTATCGTCTGGGATGCTCACCATCCGGTAGAGATGGTCTACGAGCCGGGACGCAATCCGCTGTATCAACGTATTTTCCGTGGGGAGGCAGTATGAGGTTATGGCGGCCGGTAGCCGAAACGGTCTGGCAGGGGCGCGACGACAGCGCCGAGGCCAGCAACGCAACGCGCATTTTCCAGACGATAAGGCAGCAGGGGCAGTTCACGCCGCTATCATCCGGCATCGCGCTGATGGGCTTTGAATGTGATGCAGGCGTTAAGCGCAATCAGGGCAGGCCCGGCGCCGCGCAGGCCCCTGATATCCTGCGCAAAGCGCTGGCGAATATGGCCAGCCATCAGGGTCACGAACGGCTGGCGGATATGGGGTCGGTGTACGTTGAAGGCGACGAGCTTGAGGCGGCACAGCAGGCGTTAAGCGATGCGGTGACGTTATGCCAGCAGTCCGGAATGCGCACGCTGGTCTTTGGCGGCGGGCACGAGACCGCCTGGGCGCACGGGCGGGGCATTCTGGACGCCTTCCCGCACGAGCGGGTGGCCATTATCAACCTTGATGCGCATCTCGATCTGCGCAAGGCCGAGCGGGCCACGTCCGGCACGCCGTTTCGCCAGCTGGCGCACTACTGCGATGAGCGCGGGCGGGCATTTCACTACGCCTGCTTTGGCGTTAGCCGGGCGGCGAACACGCAGGCGCTTTGGGATGAGGCAGAACGCCTGAACGTCACGCTGGTGGAGGATTTGCATTTCAGTCGCGATGCGCAGCCTGCGCTGGAAAAGGTGCTGGCGCAGGCCGACCGCGTCTACCTGACAATCGATCTGGACGTTCTGCCCGCCAGCGAAATGCCTGCCGTTTCCGCACCGGCGGCGTTAGGCATACCGGCACGGGATCTCCTCCCCCTGATTGAACAAATCTGCCGAAGCGGTAAGCTACAGGCCGCCGATCTGGTAGAGTTTAACCCGCAGTACGACCGCGACGGACAAGGCGCTAAGCTCGCCGCCCGTCTGGCCTGGCAAATTGCTCACTGGTGGGCATAACACGATTTAAGGAGTCACCATGTTTGCACGCTCACCTCTGCCGCCGTCGAGCCCTCCCGCGCCTTTCTACGAAAAGGTGAAGCAGGCGATCAGCGAAAAAATCGCCACCGGCGTCTGGCGGCCGCACGACCGCATTCCGTCGGAGGCCGAGCTGGTGGCGCAGTTTGGCTTCAGCCGGATGACCATCAACCGGGCGCTGCGCGAGCTGACCGACGAAGGGCTGCTGGTGCGCCTGCAGGGGGTGGGGACGTTCGTGGCGGAGCCGAAAGGGCAGTCGGCGCTGTTTGAAATCCGCAGTATTGCCGATGAGATACACTCGCGAAATCATCAGCACCGCTGCGAGGTGCTGGTGCTTGAAGAGACTCAGGCCAGCGCCGAGCAGGCCGCAGAGCTGAATGTTAAAGAAGGCAGCCGCATCTTCCACTCGGTGATGGTGCACTTTGAGAACGACATTCCGGTACAGATTGAAGATCGCTGCGTCAATGCAGAACGGATCCCGGACTATCTCAGCCAGGATTACACCCAGACCACGCCGCATGCCTATCTCTCGCTCGTCGCACCGCTGACGGAAGGGGAGCACATCGTGGAGGCCGTGCGCGCCACGCCGCAGGAGTGCGAAAGGTTGCGCATTAAGGAGCACGATCCGTGCCTGCTGATCCGCCGTCGTACCTGGTCCTCGTCGCACATTGTGTCCCATGCCCGGCTGCTTTTCCCGGGGAATCGCTACCGGCTGCAGGGCCACTTCATGTCATAAGTTTTATAAGCGTGATCGCTAACGCAATATAACAAAATTGTATCTTTTTTGTTAAATCCGACCTTGTGTGTGCTTGTCTATACAAGTATATCTAAATGCATCACTGTCCCGTATGAGGAGCACACAATGTCGTCAGGTAAATACCGCCAGCAGGACGTCCGCGCCGCGCGCGGCACCACGCTTACCGCCAAAAGCTGGCTCACCGAAGCCCCGCTGCGCATGTTGATGAACAACCTCGATCCTGAGGTGGCGGAAAACCCCCACGAGCTGGTGGTCTACGGCGGCATCGGCCGCGCCGCGCGCAACTGGGAATGCTATGACGCAATTGTAAAATCCCTGACCGAACTCGAACACGACGAAACCCTGCTGGTGCAGTCCGGCAAGCCGGTTGGCGTGTTCAAAACGCACAAAAACGCGCCGCGCGTACTGATCGCCAACTCTAACCTCGTGCCGCACTGGGCCACGTGGGAACACTTCAACGAACTGGACGCGAAAGGGCTGGCAATGTATGGCCAGATGACCGCCGGGAGCTGGATCTACATCGGCAGCCAGGGGATTGTGCAGGGCACCTACGAGACCTTCGTGGAGGCCGGTCGCCAGCACTACAGCGGCTCGCTCAAAGGCCGCTGGGTATTGACCGCCGGTCTCGGCGGCATGGGCGGCGCGCAGCCGCTGGCCGCCACGCTCGCCGGTGCCTGCTCGCTGAACATTGAATGCCAGCAGAGCCGCATTGATTTCCGCCTGCGTACCCGCTACGTCGATGAGCAGGCTGATAGCCTCGACGATGCGCTGGCGCGCATCAAAAAATACACCTCGGAAGGCAAAGCCGTGTCGATCGCCCTGTGCGGCAACGCGGCGGATATTCTGCCTGAACTTGTCGCCCGCGGCGTGCGTCCGGACCTGGTCACCGACCAGACCAGCGCCCATGACCCGCTGCACGGCTATCTGCCAAAAGGCTGGACGTGGGACGCCTACCAGCAGAAAGCGGAAACCGATCCGGAAGGTACGGTGCTCGCCGCGAAACGTTCGATGGCTGAACACGTCTCCGCCATGCTGGCCTTTAGCCAGATGGGCATTCCGACCTTCGATTATGGGAACAACATCCGCCAGATGGCGAAAGAGATGGGCGTGAATAACGCCTTTGACTTCCCGGGCTTCGTGCCTGCCTACATTCGCCCGCTGTTCTGCCGGGGCATTGGGCCGTTCCGCTGGGTTGCCCTGTCCGGCGATCCGGAAGATATCTACAAAACCGACGCTAAAGTAAAGGAGATCGTCGCCGATGACGAACATCTCCACCGCTGGCTGGACATGGCCCGCGAGCGCATTAACTTCCAGGGGCTGCCGGCGCGTATCTGCTGGGTAGGCCTGGAGTGGCGGCAAAAGCTGGGGCTGGCCTTCAATGAAATGGTGCGCAGCGGCGAAGTCTCCGCGCCAATCGTCATTGGCCGCGACCACCTGGACTCCGGCTCCGTTGCCAGCCCGAACCGTGAAACCGAAGCCATGCGCGACGGCTCGGATGCGGTCTCCGACTGGCCATTGCTGAACGCCCTGCTGAATACCGCCAGCGGTGCGACCTGGGTGTCGCTGCACCACGGCGGCGGCGTGGGGATGGGCTTCTCCCAGCATTCCGGGATGGTCATCGTCTGTGACGGAACGGATGAAGCCGCCGCGCGTATCGCTCGCGTGCTGCACAACGACCCGGCCACCGGCGTGATGCGTCACGCGGACGCGGGCTACGAGATTGCCATTGACTGTGCCAAAGAGCAGGGGCTTAACCTGCCGATGATCCCTGCCACACAAGGAAAGCATGAATGAACGCGTTAACACTCACTCCCGGCTCGCTGACGCTGAAACAGCTGCGTAGCGTCTGGCGTCAGCCGGTCACCCTTTCGCTGGATGAAAGCGCCCACGCCGCCATTAACGACAGCGTCGCCTGCGTTGAAGCCATCGTGGCCGAAGGGCGTACCGCCTACGGGATTAACACCGGCTTTGGCCTGCTGGCGCAGACCCGCATCGCCACGCACGATCTGGAAAACCTGCAGCGTTCGCTGGTGCTGTCGCACGCGGCGGGCGTCGGCCAGCCGCTGGACGACGAGATTGTCCGTCTGATGATGGTGCTCAAAATCAACAGCCTGGCGCGCGGTTTTTCCGGCATTCGCCTGAACGTGATCCAGGCGCTGATGGCGCTGGTCAATGCGGAGGTCTATCCGTGGATCCCGGCGAAGGGTTCCGTCGGCGCTTCCGGCGATCTCGCGCCGCTGGCGCACATGTCGCTGCTGCTTCTGGGTGAAGGCAAAGCGCGCTGGCGGGGCGAATGGCTTCCTGCGAAAGAGGCGCTGAATAAGGCGGGCCTGAACCCGATCACGCTGGCGGCGAAAGAGGGGCTGGCGCTGCTGAACGGCACCCAGGCGTCGACCGCCTTCGCGCTGCGCGGCCTGTTTGAGGCGGAAGATCTGTTTGCCTCGGCGGTGGTGTGCGGTGCGCTGACTACCGAAGCGGTGCTGGGCTCGCGTCGTCCGTTCGATGCCCGCATCCACGAGGTGCGCGGCCAGCGCGGGCAGATTGATGCCGCCGCGATGTACCGTCACGTGCTTACCGATACGAGTGAAATCGCGGATTCGCACCACAACTGCGAGAAGGTGCAGGATCCGTATTCCCTGCGCTGCCAGCCGCAGGTGATGGGCGCGTGCCTGACGCAGCTGCGCCAGGCGGCTGAGGTGCTGCTGGTGGAGGCCAACGCGGTGTCCGATAACCCGCTGGTCTTCGCCGAGGAAAACGAGGTGGTCTCCGGGGGCAACTTCCACGCCGAACCGGTGGCGATGGCGGCGGATAATATCGCCCTGGCGATTGCCGAAGTCGGCGCGTTGTCCGAGCGCCGCATCGCGCTGATGATGGATAAACACATGTCGCAGCTGCCACCGTTCCTGGTGCGCAACGGCGGGGTCAACTCGGGCTTTATGATTGCGCAGGTGACGGCCGCAGCGCTGGCAAGCGAGAACAAGGCGCTGTCGCATCCGCACAGCGTGGACAGCCTGCCAACCTCGGCGAATCAGGAAGATCACGTTTCGATGGCACCGGCTGCCGGGCGCCGCCTGTGGGAGATGGCGTCAAACACCCGCGGCGTGCTGGCGGTAGAGTGGCTGGCGGCGAGTCAGGGCATCGATCTGCGTGAAGGGCTAAAATCCAGCCCGCTGCTGGAACAGGCGCGTCAGGTGCTCCGTGAGCACGTATCGCATTACGATGATGACCGCTTCTTTGCGCCGGACATTGATAAGGCGATGCAGCTTCTGGAAGAAGGGCGGCTGGTAGGGTTGTTACCTTCGGTGCTGTGATTTTTGCCCTCACCCTAACCCTCTCCCACAGGGAGAGGGAATTGTCAGGTTTTCTCCCTCTCCCTTTGGGAGAGGGCATCAGCCCGCACGATTACGAATACATCGCCGTAATCGACGCGCTACCCAGCGTATGGAAATGCACGTTAAACCCGACCATCGCGCCGCTTGCGCCTTCATCGACCTCAATCTGCTCCACGTCCAGCGCGTGCACCGTGAAGATATAGCGGTGGGTTTCCCCTTTTGGCGGCGCCGCGCCGCCGTAGCCCGCTTTACCAAAGTCAGTGCGCGTCTGAATAGCGCCTTCAGGAAGGGCAACCAGACCTGAACCGGAACCCTGCGGCAGCACGCGCGTGTCGGCGGGCAGGTTCGCCACGATCCAGTGCCACCAGCCGGAGCCGGTTGGCGCATCCGGGTCGTAGCAGGTCACGACAAAGCTTTTGGTGCCTGCCGGAACCTCGTCCCACGCCAGGTGTGGAGAGATATTGTCTCCCTGATACCCCATGCCGTTGAATACGTGGCGTTCCGGCAGCTTTTCACCGTCGCGCAGATCTTTACTGATGATTTTCATACGGTTTACCCTCGTTGATCGCTCGTTCAGCAAGTGTAATGCATCGGGTTAAATCACGAAATGCGCGGGAATGTTAACGGCTGTTACAACCGCGTCGGTTAATTTACGCAGCTGCTCCGGCGCAATGCTGTAAGGGGGCATCAGGTAGATAAGCTTGCCGAAAGGCCGCACCCAGACGCCGTGGTCCACGAAGAAGCGCTGCAGCGCCGCCATGTTTACCGGATGGGTGGTTTCAATCACCCCGATGGCCCCCAGCACGCGCACGTCCGCCACAAAATGGGTGCCCGAGGCGGCGCTCAGCTCGTCTTTCAGCTGCGCCTCAATCGCCGCCACCTGCGTCTGCCACTCGCCGCTTTCCAGAATGGCAAGGCTTTCGCTGGCGACGGCGCAGGCGAGAGGATTACCCATAAACGTCGGGCCGTGCATAAAGCAGCCCGCCTCGCCGTCGCTGATGGTGTCGGCAACGTGGCGGGTGGTGAGGGTGGCCGAGAGCGTCATGGTGCCGCCGGTCAGCGCTTTGCCCAGACACAGAATATCCGGCGCAATGCCCGCATGTTCGCAGGCAAACAGCTTCCCGGTGCGGCCAAATCCGGTGGCGATCTCGTCGGCAATCAGCAGAATGCCCTCGCGGTAGCACATCTTGCGGATGCGCCGCAGCCATTCCGGGTGGTACATCCGCATGCCGCCCGCGCCCTGCACGATCGGTTCAAGAATGACGGCAGCAATCTCGTGACGATGCGCCGCCATCAGCCGCGCGAAGCCTACCATGTCCATCTCGTTCCACTCGCCGTCGAAGCGGCTCAGCGGGGCCGGAGCAAACAGGTTTTCCGGCAGGTAGCCCTTCCACAGGCTGTGCATGGAGTTGTCCGGATCGCACACCGACATCGCCCCGAAGGTATCCCCGTGATAGCCGTTGCGGAAGGTGAGGAACCGCTGGCGCGCTTCGCCCTTCGCATGCCAGTACTGCAGCGCCATCTTCATCGCCACTTCCACCGCCACGGAGCCGGAGTCGGCCAGGAATACGCACTCCAGCGAGTCAGGCGTCATTGCCACCAGACGGCGGCATAGATCCACCGCGGGCTGATGGGTGATCCCGCCAAACATCACGTGCGACATCTGGTCAATCTGGGCCTTCATCACCGCGTTCAGGCGCGGGTGGTTGTACCCGTGAATGGCCGCCCACCAGGAGGACATCCCGTCAACCAGCCGCTCGCCGCTGGCGAGGTGCAGCTCGCAGCCGTGGGCGGAGGCCACCGGGTAGACGGGAAGAGGGCGGGTCGTGGAGGTGTAAGGGTGCCAGATATGCTGCTTGTCGAAGGCGAGATCGTCCTGGGTCATAATCGACTTGTAAACCATTTTGAAAAGTTTTAGGTTTACGAGTATAAACCGAACCGAAAATTAACAAAACCCTTTGGAGAAGCCCGATGGCTCACCACGCACGCTGGACGATGTCGCAAGTTACTGAATTATTCAACAAACCTTTCCTTGAGCTGATGTTCGAAGCCCAACAGGTGCATCGTCAGCACTTCGATCCCCGCCATGTTCAGGTCAGCACGCTGCTGTCAATCAAGACCGGCGCCTGCCCGGAAGACTGCAAATACTGCCCGCAGAGCGCGCGCTACAAAACCGGTCTCGAATCCGAGCGCCTGATGGAAGTCGAGCAGGTGCTCGACTCCGCGCGCAAGGCGAAAAACGCGGGCTCAACCCGCTTCTGCATGGGCGCGGCGTGGAAGAACCCGCACGATCGCGACATGCCGTATCTGGAGCAGATGGTCAAGGGCGTCAAGGAGATGGGCCTCGAAGCCTGTATGACGCTCGGCACGCTGAACGACGAGCAGGCGCAGCGCCTCTCCGCGGCGGGTCTGGACTACTACAACCACAACCTCGACACCTCGCCGGAGTTTTACGGCAACATCATCACCACGCGTACCTACCAGGAGCGTCTGGACACGCTGGATAAAGTGCGTGACGCGGGGATCAAGGTCTGCTCCGGCGGCATCGTGGGCTTAGGCGAAACGGTGAAAGACCGCGCGGGTCTGCTGCTGCAGCTGGCGAACCTGCCGACCCCGCCGGAAAGCGTGCCGATCAACATGCTGGTGAAGGTCAAAGGCACGCCGCTGGCGGATAACGACGACGTGGATGCGTTTGATTTTATCCGCACCATCGCGGTGGCGCGCATCATGATGCCGACCTCTTTCGTGCGCCTCTCTGCCGGTCGTGAGCAGATGAACGAGCAAACCCAGGCGATGTGCTTTATGGCCGGGGCCAACTCGATCTTCTACGGCTGCAAGCTGCTGACCACGCCGAACCCGGAAGAGGACAAAGACGTGCAGCTGTTCCGCAAGCTGGGGCTGAACCCGCATCAGACCGAGGTGCTGACGGGCGATAACGAGCAACAGCAGCAGCTGGAGCAGCAGATTTTTAACGCCGACACCGACCAGTTCTACAACGCGGCAGCCGTATGACCTGGCAGGCACGAATTAATACCGCGCTGGATGGACGCAGGGCGGCAGAGGCGTTTCGCGTCCGCAGGGTGGTGGAAAACGGCGCGGGCCGTTTTCTTACCCGCGAGGGGCGGCAGTTTTGCAATTTTTCCAGCAACGATTACCTCGGGCTGAGCCAGCATCCGGCCATCGTCCGCGCCTGGCAGCAGGGCGCGGAGCGGTTTGGCGTGGGCAGCGGCGGCTCGGGACACGTCAGCGGCTACACCACGGCGCATCAGGCGCTGGAAGAGGCGCTTGCCGACTGGCTCGGCTACCCGCGCGCGCTGCTCTTTATCTCCGGCTTTGCCGCCAACCAGGCGGTCATCACGGCCCTGATGGGGAAGGACGATCGCATTGTCGCCGACAGACTCAGCCACGCTTCGCTGCTGGAGGCGGCAAATTTGAGCCCCGCCCAGCTGCGCCGCTTTGCCCATAACGATGCGGGACAGCTGGCTGCGCTGCTGGATAAACCCTGCGACGGCCAACAGCTGGCGGTCACGGAAGGGGTGTTCAGCATGGACGGCGACAGCGCGCCGCTTGCCGCGCTGCACGAGGCCGCTAAGCGGCAAAACGCCTGGCTGCTGGTGGACGATGCCCACGGCATTGGCGTCATGGGCGACGAAGGCCGCGGCAGCGCGCATCAGCAAAACGTCAAGCCGGAGCTGCTGATCGTCACCTTCGGCAAGGGCTTTGGCGCCAGCGGCGCCGCCGTGCTGTGCAGCGAGTCCGTCGCCGACTACCTCCTGCAGTTTGCCCGACACCTGATCTACAGCACCAGCATGCCCCCGGCGCAGGCGGTGGCGCTCTCTGCGTCCCTGGCGGTGATCCGCAGCGCGGAAGGGGATGAACGTCGCCAGCGTCTGGCTGAGCATATCGCCCGCTTCCGCAAGGGATTAGCGGAATTACCCTTCCGCAGCCCCGATTCCCAAAGCGCCATCCAGCCGGTGATTGTCGGCGAAAACGGCCGCGCGCTGGCCCTGGCACAGGCGCTGCGCCAGCGCGGCATGTGGGTGACCGCCATCCGCCCGCCCACCGTCCCACCGGGCACGGCGCGGCTGCGCTTAACCCTGACGGCGGCGCATGAAGCGCGCGATATCCAGACTCTGTTGGAGGCGCTCCATGATGCCGGTGAATAAGCAGGCCGTCGCGGCGGCCTTTGGTCGGGCCGCCCGGAGCTATTCGCAGCACGACGACCTGCAGCGCCAGAGCGCGGAGGGGCTTCTGGCCGCGCTTGGCGAGAACCGCTTTGCGCAGGTGCTCGACGCCGGCTGTGGTCCAGGCAGCAATAGCCGCTACTGGCGCGGGACGGGAAGCCGGGTGACGGCTATCGATCTCTCGGACCGGATGCTTGACGTGGCGCGTCAGGGGCAGGCAGCAGATCGCTATTTGCAGGCCGATATCGAGGCGATCCCGCTGGGGGATGCGCAGTTCGATCTGGTCTGGAGTCATCTGGCGGTGCAGTGGTGCAGCAGCCTGCCGCAGGCCTTACGCGAGCTGTATCGCGTGGCGCGGCCGGGCGGGAAGGTGGCCTTTACCACCCTGCTGGAAAGTTCGCTGCCGGAGCTGAATCAGGCGTGGAAAGCGGTGGACGAACAGCCGCACGCTAACCGCTTTTTATCGCACGAGCAGGTGACGCAGGCGCTGGCAGGCTGGCGCTACCGCAGCACGGTGCAGACCATCACCCTCAATTTTGGCGATGCGCTTAGCGCCATGCGCTCGTTGAAGGGCATCGGCGCCACGCACCTGCACGCCGGGCGGGAGAAAAAGCCGCTGACCCGGGGACAGCTACAGCGGCTGGAGCTGGCCTGGCCGCAGCAGCGGGGGCATTTCCCGCTCTCTTATCAACTTTTTCATGGGATTATCGAACGTGACTGAACGTTATTTTGTCACCGGCACGGATACGGAAGTGGGCAAAACGGTTGCCAGCTCGGCGCTGCTGCAGGCGGCGCGACGGCTCGGGAAAAATACCGCCGGATACAAGCCTGTCGCTTCCGGCAGCGAGATGACGGCGGAGGGGCTACGCAATACCGACGCCCTGGCGCTCCAGCGCAACAGTACCCTTGAGCTTGCCTACTCCGCGGTGAACCCGTACACCTTTGCCGAGCCGACCTCGCCGCACATTATCAGCGCCGACGAAGAACGTCCGATTGATTTCGCCGTGCTGTCTGCCGGATTACGAACGCTGGAAAGCCGGGCCGACTGGGTGCTGGTGGAGGGGGCAGGCGGCTGGTTTACGCCCCTTTC
Source organism: Enterobacter cloacae complex sp. ECC445 (assembly GCF_021892025.1). Classification (NCBI taxonomy): domain Bacteria; kingdom Pseudomonadati; phylum Pseudomonadota; class Gammaproteobacteria; order Enterobacterales; family Enterobacteriaceae; genus Enterobacter; species Enterobacter cloacae complex sp. ECC445. The sequence continues at coordinate 71,975 of NZ_JAKLRZ010000021.1, forward strand.
GGACACGCAGACGTTTGCTGACTGGGTGCAGGCCGAGCGGCTTCCGGTCATTCTGGTGGTCGGCGTTAAGTTGGGCTGTATTAACCACGCCATGCTGACCGCGCAGGCCGTACGGCAGGCCGGGCTGCGTCTGGCGGGCTGGATAGCCAACGACGTGGTTGCGCCGGGTAAACGACACCAGGAATATCTGGCGACGCTCGGGCGCGTCCTGCCCGCACCGTGCCTCGGGGAGATCCCCTGGCTGGCTGACGGCGTGGAAAAGGCCGACACCGGGCGTTATCTCGATCTCAGCGCCTTGCTTCCCGCGACATCCAGTGAGCGATAAGCTCGTCATCCAGCTCGTTAACGTGGCCCTGCGCCACGTTACGCCCGCGATAGAGCAGGCAGAAACGGTCCGCCACCCGGCGGATAAACGACAGCTGCTGCTCCGCTAACAGCACCGTCATACCCAACTCCCGGTTTAAGCGCACCAGCAGCTGCCCCAGCTTCTGGGCGAAGCTGTATCCTGCGCCGTGCAGGGGCTCATCGAGGATCAGCAGGTGCGGACGGTTGACCAGCGCATTGGCCAGCGCCAGCTGATACTGGTCGTCCGGAGAGAGCGCGTTAGCGCGGGTCTGTCGCAGCGCGTAGAGCGTCGGAAACAGGTCGTAAACGTCACTTTTCGCTTCCGGGTTGGGTTTCCCCATCGCCCGCATGGCGATATGCAGATTCTCCTCAATCGTCAGCTGGGAGAAGATCCGCCTGTCCTGCGGGACATAGCCTATCCCCGGCCCTGAACGCGGTTCTGGCGGCAGGTTGAGCAAATCGCGCGGCGGGGCCCCCGCCTCGTGCCAGATGATGCTGCCGCTTTCGACGGGCACTCTCCCGGCGATGCAGTTCATGAGGGTGGTTTTCCCCATCCCCGGCAGGCCAACGACGCCCGTACACATCCCTTGCGGAAAGTCCACATTCACGTTCCATAGCGTATGTTGGCTTCCGTAAAACTGATTCACAGCACGCAGACTCAACATCTTTCTCTCCTTAAAAATGTGTGTAGGTGAGGCTCGGGTTTGAGTCTGCAAAACCCCTGCCAGAAACCGAAATGTGCTTAAAAAAACGGCTTTTTTAGGAATAGGTCACCGGAGAAGGGCTTAAAAAAGCCGGGAGTGCACATTGACGGTGCTGGCGATGTCGGGTTGTGGTGCAGCGGCAGAATTGATGGAAATGTGAGCAAGATCGCATCGGTTGGTTATGAATGAGGCAACTGTTAATCAGCAAAAAAGAGCTATAAAAATTTTTTCCTGCCGTCTCGTGGGAAAACCCGGGAATTTGCCGAGCGCCACTCCGCACGGGCTGGAAGCAGTTATCCACTATTCCTGTGGATAACCATGTGCATTAGAGTTAGAAAACACGCGATAAGCGAGAGAAGACGCGGCTTTCAACCAAATTGACGCGAAACGCGGCTTTTGAAAATATCGTTTAATATTTAATTACTTAGATAAAAGCAATTCCCGTCATGAAAGCGTCACCCGTTGCCACAAAACTATCATTACCTGGCTTGACAAATGTTAAAAAAGAAAAAGTTCTGGGGATAACCTGACCTGACTGGTGTTTTATGTTGTCACAGTCCAAATTTTGGCCGCTATCGCGCTAATCATTCAGGCGCTACGCTAAATATCCTGACATGCTACTGGTTTTTCATCCAGTGTTTTTTACTGGCATTCCTGGCAACAACGAGTAAAATTACTCACCTGCCGCTTATAACGTCATCAGGTTGTCGCCCATGAGTAAACCGTTCAAGTTGAATTCTGCTTTCCGTCCTTCTGGCGATCAGCCTGAGGCGATCCGTCGTCTCGAAGAGGGGCTGGAAGACGGGCTGGCGCACCAGACGCTGCTGGGGGTAACCGGCTCGGGTAAAACGTTCACCATCGCCAACGTAATTGCGGATCTCCAGCGCCCAACGATGGTGCTGGCGCCGAATAAAACCCTGGCCGCGCAGCTCTACGGTGAGATGAAAGAGTTCTTCCCGGAAAACGCCGTGGAGTACTTCGTCTCTTACTACGATTACTACCAGCCTGAAGCGTACGTACCGAGCTCTGACACCTTTATCGAGAAAGATGCCTCGGTGAACGAACACATCGAGCAGATGCGACTGTCGGCCACCAAGGCGCTTCTGGAGCGTCGTGATGTGGTTGTGGTCGCGTCGGTTTCGGCGATCTACGGTCTGGGCGATCCGGATCTCTATCTCAAGATGATGCTGCACCTGACGCAGGGGATGATCATCGACCAGCGTGCGATTTTGCGTCGACTGGCCGAGCTGCAGTACACCCGTAACGATCAGGCCTTCCAGCGCGGCACCTTCCGCGTGCGCGGTGAGGTGATCGACATCTTCCCGGCGGAATCGGACGATATGGCGCTGCGCGTCGAGCTGTTTGACGAAGAGGTCGAGCGCCTGTCGCTCTTCGACCCGCTAACCGGACACGTTGAGTCGGTGATCCAGCGCTTCACCATCTACCCGAAAACGCACTACGTGACGCCGCGCGAGCGTATCGTGCAGGCAATGGAAGAGATCAAAGTGGAGCTGGCCGAGCGCCGTAAGGTGCTGCTGGCGAACAATAAGCTGCTGGAAGAGCAGCGCCTCAGCCAGCGCACGCAGTTCGACCTTGAGATGATGAACGAGCTGGGCTACTGCTCCGGCATCGAAAACTACTCGCGCTTCCTCTCCGGGCGCGGGCCGGGCGAGCCGCCGCCGACGCTGTTTGATTACCTTCCGGCAGACGGTTTGCTGGTGATCGACGAATCCCACGTCACGATCCCGCAGATCGGCGGGATGTACCGCGGCGACCGGGCGCGTAAAGAGACGCTGGTGGAGTACGGATTCCGCCTGCCGTCAGCGCTGGATAACCGTCCGATGAAGTTTGAAGAGTTTGAGGCGTTAGCGCCGCAAACCATCTACGTCTCGGCCACCCCGGGCAACTACGAGCTGGAGAAATCGGGCGATGAGGTGGTTGACCAGGTGGTGCGTCCGACCGGGCTGCTGGACCCGATTATCGAGGTGCGTCCGGTCGCCACGCAGGTGGACGATCTGCTCTCTGAGATCCGCGCCCGTTCCGCCATCAACGAGCGCGTGCTGGTGACCACGCTCACTAAGCGTATGGCGGAAGACCTGACCGAATATCTCGAAGAGCACGGCGAGAAGGTGCGTTATCTGCACTCCGATATCGATACCGTGGAGCGCATGGAGATTATCCGCGACCTGCGTCTGGGCGAGTTTGACGTGCTGGTGGGGATCAACCTGCTGCGAGAAGGCCTGGATATGCCGGAAGTCTCGCTGGTGGCGATTCTGGATGCGGATAAAGAGGGCTTCCTGCGTTCTGAACGCTCCCTTATCCAGACCATTGGCCGCGCGGCGCGTAACGTCAACGGCAAAGCGATTCTGTACGGCGACAAAATCACCCCGTCGATGGCGAAAGCGATCGGCGAAACGGAGCGCCGCCGCGAGAAACAGCAGCGCTACAACGAAGAGCACGGCATTACCCCGCAGGGGCTGAACAAGAAGGTGGTGGATATTCTGGCGCTCGGTCAGAACATTGCCAAAACCAAAACGAAAGGCCGCGGCAAGGCGCGTTCAGTGGTGGAAGAAGATACCGTCGTACTGACGCCGAAGGCGCTGCAGCAGAAAATTCACGAGCTGGAAGGGCAGATGATGCAGCACGCGCAGAACCTGGAGTTCGAAGAGGCGGCGCAGATCCGCGACCAGCTTCATCAGCTGCGGGATTTGTTTATTGCGGCATCGTAGCTTCTTGCCCGGTGGCGCTGCGCTTACCGGGCTTACGGGCTGGGTGTTTTCCCTCTCCCTGTGGGGTGAGAAATCCCCAGTAATTTTATACCTGAAGCGATGCATGTGATTTCAGGAAAATGAATGGCTTACAGCGATGCCCTGGTCCGGCTGTAAATCGCTGAGGCGTTTCCTGTAGGCCGGGGCGAGGCGCATGGATGCGCCGAGAGGGCGGGCTTTACAGGGACGTTACCTCCGCCCGTCCCCGACAAGCCGGAAGGAATGAGCTGAGGGCACCGCGAAGCGGCGATTTACCGCCGTGAGCCCGGGTCGCCAGGGTGGTGGCGATTGAGCCACCCTGGCACGTTCACCGGTCATGTCCTTACAGAGTAGCAAGGAACATAAAGTGAACGGAATGACCACTTCAGCCGTATGTTCACCCTCACCCCAGCCCTCTCCCTCAAGGGAGAGGGGGTTGTCCGTGCAGGTATTATTTTGTGGGGATTCCTAGCCCAGCGCCTGAATCGCTTTCTCCAGCGCCTCGCGCAGCAGGTGACGGTCGTGGCGATACTTAATGTCTGAGGCCTCCAGCGGCTCCTGCACCACCAGACGATCGCCAATCCCTGACACATCTACTTTCGGGCCCACGACTACACCGTCAATGATTTTCTTGCCGACGTACTGCTCCATCAGACTCAGTTTGTCTGCCAGCGACAGGCTCGCCGCCGCCGGGCTCAGCTCACGGCCTAAATTGCCGATATAAACCATCGGGGCAGGGGTGCGGCGCAGCGCCTGCGCCAGCTCTTTCACCAGCAGAATGGGCATCAGGCTGGTATAGAAACTGCCCGGACCGATCAGGATAAGATCCGCTTCCCCAATGGCCTCCACCGCTTCCCGCGTGGCGGGCACGGCCGGATAGGTCATGAGCTCCGTTGGCGGCACGAGGAGCTGGTCAATATTCACTTCGCCGTACACTTCATGCCCTTCAGCGTCGATTGCCATCAGGTCAACCGGTTGTTCAGACATGGGGATCAGGAATGCGTCCACTTTGAGCAAATTACGGATAAGGTTGATCGCTTCCAGGGGCCTTACGCTCAGGTGATCCAGCGCCTTTAACATGAGATTTCCAAGGTTATGCCCGGAAAGTTCGCCATTACCGCCAAAACGGTACTCAAACATCGCCGATGCGACGCTTGGTTCGGTAATTAACTGGTTAAGACAGTTGCGCATATCTCCCCACGCAATACCGCCTTCGGCACGACGAATGCGCCCGGTTGAGCCGCCGTTATCGGTGGTGGTCACTATCCCCGTCAGCCTTGAGCCGAGTGAAGACAACGAGGACATCACCCGGCCTAAGCCGTGCCCTCCGCCAAGAGCGACCACTCGGTCAAGATCCGCAAAAGTGCGATTGCGCATACGTATTCCTTATCACGTTCGATCGCGTAACAGTAACCTAACTACCCCTAAAAGACGATGCCTCACCCGATGCAAAATGACGTATATCAATGTGAAAATACGATTTTTAGGTATTCTGTAGCGAAAATGCAGGATTGAATCGCTATATAGATGATTATATAGCGCAAAGTGATAATGGCGCAGTCAGAATTTCCGCGCTACTATCGCTCTAACCACGTTTTCAACATTGAAAACATACACTCTAGCCCTTGTGCCTGTGTCGAAAGATATGGCGCTCTGGCCGTGGCAAATGTGCCACCAGGGTACAGAAAGAAATGACTGTGCCTCCCGTATCTGGAAAGGTGTACATGGCTTCACAACTTACTGATGCTTTCGCGCGTAAGTTTTATTACTTGCGTCTGTCGATTACCGATGTGTGCAACTTCCGTTGCACCTACTGCCTGCCCGACGGCTACAAGCCGGGCAGCGTCACCAATAACGGCTTTCTCTCCGTCGATGAAGTGCGCCGCGTTACGCGCGCCTTCTCTGAGCTCGGCACCGAAAAAGTGCGTCTGACCGGCGGTGAACCCTCTCTGCGCCGCGATTTCCCCGACATCATTGCCGCCGTGCGTGAAAACGAGCGTATCCGCCAGATTGCCGTCACTACCAACGGTTACCGCATGGCGCGTGACGTGGCGAACTGGCGCGATGCGGGGCTGACGGCGATTAACGTCAGCGTTGATAGCCTCGACGCCCGTCAGTTCCACGCCATTACCGGCCAGGATAAATTTCAGCAGGTCATGGACGGCATCGACGCCGCGTTCACGGCGGGCTTCGAAAAAGTCAAAGTCAACACGGTGCTGATGCGTGATGTGAACCATCATCAGCTCGATACATTCCTGGCGTGGATCAAATCCCGTCCCATTCAGCTGCGCTTTATCGAGCTGATGGAAACCGGCGAGGGCAGCGAACTCTTCCGTCGGCATCACATCTCCGGCATGGTGCTGCGCGACGCGCTGCTCAGGCGCGGCTGGATCCACCAGATCCGCCAGCGCAGCGACGGCCCGGCACAGGTCTTCTGCCATCCTGATTACGAAGGCGAGATCGGGCTTATCATGCCCTATGAGAAAGACTTCTGCGCCAGCTGCAACCGCCTGCGCGTCTCCTCCGTGGGTAAACTCCACCTTTGCCTGTTCGGCGACGGCGGCGTAGACCTTCGCGATCTGCTTGAAAACGATGCGCAGCAGGCCGCGCTTGAAGCACGCATTTCTGAAGCGCTGACGCACAAAAAACAGACCCACTTCCTGCATCAGGGCAATACCGGCATTACTCAGAACCTGTCCTACATCGGCGGGTAATCAGTCTTAAGAAGGAATCAGAAGATGAGTCAGGTCAGCGCAGAATTTATCCCGACACGCATTGCTATCCTTACCGTTTCCGACCGCCGTGGCGAAGAGGATGATACGTCCGGCCACTGGCTGCGCGAGGCGGCCCATGACGCGGGGCATCACATCGTCGATAAAGCCATCGTAAAGGAGAACCGCTACGCCATTCGCGCGCAGGTCTCTCAGTGGATCGCCAGCGATGACGTGCAGGTGGTATTGATCACCGGCGGCACCGGTTTTACCGCAGGCGATCAGGCGCCTGAAGCGCTGATCCCGCTGTTTGACCGCGAGGTGGAAGGCTTCGGCGAAGTGTTCCGCATGCTCTCCTTTGAGGAGATCGGCACCTCCACGCTGCAGTCGCGCGCCGTTGCCGGCGTGGCTAACAAAACCCTGATTTTCGCCATGCCGGGCTCGACAAAAGCCTGCCGCACCGCGTGGGAAAACATCATCGCCCCGCAGCTCGATGCCCGTACCCGTCCGTGTAATTTTCATCCTCATTTAAAGAAATAAGCTATGTCACAACTGACCCACATTAACGCCGCTGGCGAAGCGCATATGGTGGACGTCTCTGCCAAAGCCGAGACGGTGCGCGAGGCGCGCGCGGAAGCGTTCGTTACCATGCTGCCGGAAACGCTGGCGATGATTATCGACGGCAGTCACCACAAGGGCGACGTCTTTGCCACCGCGCGCATCGCGGGCATTCAGGCCGCCAAGCGCACCTGGGATCTCATCCCGCTGTGCCATCCGCTGATGCTGAGCAAGGTGGAAGTAAACCTGCAGGCGCAGCCGGAGCACAACCGCGTGCGGATTGAGTCACTCTGCCGCTTAACCGGCAAAACCGGCGTTGAGATGGAGGCGCTGACGGCGGCCTCCGTTGCCGCGCTGACCATCTACGACATGTGCAAAGCGGTACAGAAAGATATGGTGATTGGCCCGGTGCGCCTGCTGGCAAAAAGCGGCGGCAAATCCGGTGATTTTAAGGTGGACAGCCATGATTAAGGTGCTCTTTTTTGCCCAGGTGCGCGAGCTGGTGAATACCGACAGCCTGACGCTGGAGGGCTCTTTTGAAAACGTTGCCGCCCTGCGCGCGCATCTGGCGGCGCAAAGCGACCGCTGGGCGCTGGCGCTGGACGAAGGCAAGCTGCTGGCCGCCGTTAACCAGACGCTGGTGGAATTCAGCCATCCGCTGGCCGCAGGGGATGAAGTGGCCTTCTTCCCGCCGGTCACGGGGGGCTGAGATGGCTGAAACCCGAATTCTGGTGAGTCCCGCGCGTTTTAACGTGGGGACAGAATACAGCTGGCTGGCGGAACGCGATGAAGACGGCGCGGTCGTTACCTTCACCGGCAAGGTGCGCAACCACAACCTCGGCGACAGCGTGAAGGCGCTGACGCTGGAGCATTATCCGGGAATGACCGAGAAATCGCTGGCGGAGATTGTGGAGGAAGCGCGAGGCCGCTGGCCGCTCGGGCGCGTTACGGTGATCCACCGCATCGGCGAAATGTGGCCAGGCGAAGAGATTGTCTTTGTCGGCGTGACCAGCGCGCACCGCGGCAGCGCGTTCGCGGCGGGGGAGTTCATTATGGATTACCTCAAAACCAAAGCCCCGTTCTGGAAGCGCGAAGCGACGCCGGAAGGCGATCGCTGGGTCGAATCCCGCGACAGCGATAAACAAGCCGCCAGCCGTTGGTAGTCGGTTGACGTGGATGTGTTAATCTTAAGGTGTGTGTCTACTTAATCTTAATCAGGAGTGAATCATGGACCGATTTCCGCGTTCCGATTCAATAGTACAGCAGACCCGTAGCGGCCTGCAGACGTATATGGCTCAGGTGTACGGCTGGATGACGGTCGGCCTGCTGCTTACCGCGTTTATCGCGTGGTATGCGGCGAACACGCCTGAACTGATGATGTTTATCTTCTCCAGCAAAATCACCTTCTTTGGGCTGATTATCGCCCAGTTGGGGCTGGTGTTCGTGCTCTCCGGTCTGGTGCATAAGCTCAGCGCGGGGATGGCGACCACGCTGTTTATGCTCTATTCGGCGCTAACGGGGCTGACGCTTTCCAGTATTTTTATCGTCTACACCTACTCCTCCATCGCCAGCACGTTTGTGGTGACCGGCGGAATGTTTGGCGCGATGAGCCTCTACGGCTACACCACCAAACGTGACCTGAGCGGCTTTGGCAGCATGCTGTTTATGGGGCTGATTGGGATTGTGCTGGCGTCGCTGGTGAACCTGTGGCTGAAGAGCGACGCGCTGATGTGGGCCATTACCTACATCGGGGTGGTGGTCTTCGTTGGGCTGACGGCGTATGACACGCAGAAGCTGAAAAACATCGGCGAGCAAATTGACGTGCGCGACAGTTCAAACCTGCGCAAATACTCGATTCTGGGCGCGCTGACGCTCTACCTGGACTTCATCAACCTGTTCCTGATGCTGCTGCGGATTTTCGGCAACCGTCGTTAAGGTTGTATTCCCCTCACCCTAACCCTCTCCCCATAGGGGAGAGGGGACTGCTCGGTGCAGTCTTTGCTCCCTCGCTCCTTAGGGGAGAGGGCTGGAGTGAGGGGGCTTTCATTTCGCTAACGCCTTCTCGTTCTTCGCTCTCAGCTTTTTCGCCCGACTCTCCAGCACCAGATAACAGACCGTTGCCAGCGCCAGCGGCAGGAAGTAATAGAGCATGCGGTAGGCGAGCAGGGCGGCGATAATCGTTCCCTGAGAAACATGCTCCCCGGCCAGCAGGGCAATAAATACCGCCTCCAGCACGCCGATCCCCGCAGGAATATGCACAATGACGCCCGCAATACTGCTCACCAGCAGCACGCCCAGCACGAAGAAGTAATTCACGTCCTCGCCAATCAGCAGCCAGATGATGGCCCCCATCGCCATCCAGTTAGCGCTGGATACCGCCATCTGCAGCATCGCGAACTTCCACGACGGCAGCACCAGCTTTTGCCCTTTGATGGTCATATGACGGCGCTTAGCGAAGGCGCAGGCCCACAGATACGCGGCGATGATCAGCAGCAGCACGATGCCCAGAATGCGCAGCGTGGCCTCATCGATGTACCAGTGCGCGGGCAGTTGGACTACGCCGATGGTGAAAATCACTCCGCCGAGCAGAATATAGCCCAGCCAGTTAGTGGTGATGCTCAGGGAAAAAATGCGTGTTATGGTCCCGCCCGGCAGCCCGAGACGCGAGTAGAGGCGATAGCGCATGCCAATCCCCCCGACCCAGGTACTCAGCGTCAGGTTGAAGGCGTAGCAAATAAACGACACCAGCATCACCTGGCGTTTAGCCAGCTTGTGGCCGCAGTATGCCCGGCCAAGCAGGTCGTAGCAGCCGTACATCAGATAACTCACGATAACCAGCCCTGCCGCGCCCAGCAGCACCATCCGGTTGTAGTTGCGGATGACCTTCCACACCTCTTCCCAGTCAACTTTTTGGGCGTAAACCACCAGCAGAACGGCGACCGCAATAAAGAACACCCAGGTAAGAACTTTTTTCGCAAGCCGCCAGCGCGGATGTGATTTCGACATCAGGGTTTGCCTCCGTCTTCCGCCTCAACGCGGTCCTGGGTTTCCATTTCGGGCTGTACCGGCGGGTCGACCTGCGCCAGCTTCGGCGTATGCGCCGGCAGCCAGCCGACCATCGCCGGGAAATGGCGCAGGAAGTGGAACACCACTACGCTGATGCCCAGGTTCCACCAGGTGCGTTTCGGCACCATAGACTCATCCACGCGCACGCAGTCGTTAACGATCAGCGCCTGCAGGTTGTCCCGCAGGGTCTGGTTAAACTGGCGATCGTGAATGATCAGGTTGGCTTCAAGATTGAGCGACAGGCTCAGCGGATCCAGGTTGCTGGATCCGACGGTGGCCCAGTGATCGTCCATCAGCGCCACTTTGCCGTGCAGCGGTCGGCGGCGATATTCGTAGATCTGAACGCCGCCTTTGACCAGGTAGTTATACAGCAGCCTCGCGCCGACTTTGACGATCGGCATATCCGGCTCGCCCTGCACAATCAGCTTCACCCGTACCCCGCGCCGGGCCGCGCTGCGCATGGCGTGCAGCAGGCGATAGCCCGGGAAAAAGTAGGCGTTAGCAATGATCACTTCGCGCTTCGCGTTGGCGAGCATCTTCAGGTAATGGCGTTCAATATCGTCCCGGTGCTCGCCGTTGTCGCGCCAGACGAAAAGGGCCTGCGCTTCGCCGGGCTTGCGGTTCTCCTCCGGGCGATGGCGGCGTTTCCACCAGCGGCGAACGGCCTCTTTTCCCGGCAGGTTCTCCAGTTCGAATAATACGATGTCCTGCACTACCGGGCCCTCAATGCGAATGGCGTAATCCTGCTTCGCTTCCGGGCCGTAGTCGGACATGTGCTCGGCGGAGTAGTTAATGCCGCCGACAAACGCCACCGTCTCATCCACCACCACAATTTTGCGGTGCATCCGGCGGAAAAGGTTGGTCCGCATGCCGAACAGGCGCGGACCGGGATCGTAGTAGCGGAACACCACGCCCGCAGCGGTCAGTTCATTGACGAAACCGTCGCTGAGGTCCGGCGAGCCGTAGCCATCCAGCAGCACTTCAATTTTGATGCCGCGTCGGGCGGCGCGCAGCAGCACGACGTGCAGCTGTTTGCCGACGTTATCTTCGAACCAGATAAAGGTTTCGAGGATCACTCTCTGCTTAGCGTTATCAATCGCCTTAAAGACGGCCGGGTAATACTCGTCGCCGTTGACCAGCAGCGAGATCCGGTTGCCTTCCTGCCAGGAACATTTCATAGGTGGATCTCCGCGCTGAGCGGGGCATGGTCGGAAAGATGTCGCCAGTTGAGGAGCGCCAGGGCGGTCGGGCTGCTGGCGTGGGCATTTTTCACGTAGATACGGTCAAGCCGGAGCAGCGGGAAACGGACCGGAAAGGTGCGCGCAGGCCTGCCGTTGGCGCGAGTAAAAATCTCCTCCAGCCCGGCCTGCACCTTCAGCGGATGGTTTGCCCGCTGCCGCCAGTCGTTGAAATCGCCCGCTACCACTACCGGTTCACCTTCGGGAAGCGCGTTGGCCCAGTCGGCCAGCATATTCAGCTGCGCCTGACGATGGGCCTCGCGCAGGCCAAGGTGAACACAGCCGACATGGATGGGCTGCTCAAGGTCGGGCGGGGTAATGCGGCAGTAAAGCAGGCCGCGCTTTTCGCTTTCTCCGACGGAAACGTCGCGGTTTTCATAATATTCAATAGGGTAGCGGGACAGCACCGCGTTGCCGTGGTGGCCTTCCGGATAGACCGCGTTGCGGCCGTAGGCGTAATCGCTCCACATGGTGTCGGCCAGAAATTCATAGTGCGGCGTGTCGGGCCAGTTCTCAAAGTGGAGCGGATGGACTTCGTGTGCGCCCATCACCTCCTGCAGGCAGACAATATCGGCGCTGACGGTGCGTACCGCGTCGCGCAGCTCCGGTAAAATGAAGCGGCGGTTAAATGCCGTGAAGCCTTTATGAATGTTTATCGTCAGCACCTTAAGCGAGAAATGCTGCATTTTTTGAGTCATAAGCCCCTTCCTGAGTGACTATCCCAATGAAAATAAAGTGTAGTCGGCGTCACAAAAAGATGCGGCGTTACGGAATTTTCCGTAAAGTGCGGTAGTCTGATTAAGCAGAGAAAAATCCTTCAGGAGAGAAGCCATGAAGTGGCAACAACGTGTTCGTGTCGCAACGGGGTTAAGTTGCTGGCAGATAATGTTGCATTTACTGGTCGTGGCCGTGCTGGTGATGGGCTGGATGAGCGGCACGCTGGTGCGTGTTGGCCTGGGGCTATGCGTCCTTTATGGCGTCACCGTGCTGTCGATGCTGTTCTTACAGCGCCACCATGAAGCGCGCTGGCGCGAGGTGGGTGACGTGCTCGAAGAGCTCACCACCACCTGGTATTTTGGTGCGGCGATGATCGTGCTGTGGCTGCTGTCACGCGTGCTGCAAAACAACCTGCTGCTGGCCCTGGCGGGTCTGGCTATCCTCGCAGGGCCTGCGGTCGTCTCGTTGCTGACCAAAGAGAAAAAGCTACGCGATGTTGCGTCTAAACATCGCGTACGCCACTGAGCCCGTCGTGGCCGCGATGACCAGTAGCGGCCACAAACTTCCCCAGACAATATCCAGACTCGCATCCTTCAGATAGATCTGCTTGGTGATGTCCGTAAAGTGGCGAATCGGGTTTATCCACGTCAGATCCTGGAGCCACACCGGCATGTTCTCGACGGGGGAAACGTACCCGGAGAGCAAAATCGCGGGCATCATAAAGACGAATACCCCGATAAACGCCTGCTGCTGCGTTGAGCAGAGCGCCGAAATTAACAGCCCAAACCCCACCAGCGACAGCCCGTAAATCACCATCGTGAAGTAAAACAGCGCCAGCGATCCGGCAAACGGGATCTGGTAGGCCCAAATTCCCACCCCCAGCACGATGGTGGCCTGGAAGGTCGCAACGATCAGCGCCGGCACCGCTTTGCCGACGAAAATTTGCCAGGTGGCGAGCGGGGAGACCAGCAGCTGATCCAGCGTGCCCTGTTCGCGCTCGCGGGCGACGGAGAGGGAGGTGACGATCATCACCCCGATGGTGGTGATCATGGCGATCAGCGACGGCACCACGAACCACTTGTAGTCCAGATTCGGGTTGTACCAGTTGCGCACCACCAGCTCGCTGTTGTTGGGCTTCGATTTACCGTCCATCAGCTCCTGCTGGTAATCCTTCACCACCTGCTGCAGATAGTTGGCCGCGATCTGGGCGCTGTTGGAGTTGCGCCCGTCGAGGATCAGCTGCATCGGCGCGGTCTGGAAGGTGTCCAGATTGCGGGAAAAATCCGCCGGGAAGCGCACCAGCAGCAGGGCTTTTTGCGTATCGATGGTCGGCTGGATTTCCTGCGGGCTTTTCAGCAGCAGGATGTGGGTAAAGGCTTTTGCCCGGGCAAAACGCTGCGTCAGCTCGACGGAATGCCTGCCGTTGTCCTCGTTGTAAATGGCAATGGTGGCGTTGGTCACCTCAAGCGTCGCGGCAAACGGGAACAGCAGTACCTGGATCAGCACCGGCAATACCAGAATGGCGCGGGTTTGCGGCTCGCGCAGCAGGGATTGCAGCTCTTTGCGTATTAACGTCCATAAACGGTAAAACATGCGCGCTCCTTAATCTAACCGCCGTTTGGTTTTCATCCACGTCAACCCGATAAACATCGCCGCTGACGCCATTAAAAACAGCGTGTTGATAATCAGCACCACCGGAATATTCCCCGCCAGGAACAGGCTTTGCAGCGTGCTCACGAAGTAGCGCGCCGGAATGATATAGGTCACGGCGCGGATGACGGCAGGCATACTGTCTATCTGGAAGATAAAGCCGGACAGCATGATCGACGGTAAAAAGGCGGCGTTGAGCGCGACCTGGGCGGCGTTAAACTGGTTGCGGGTGATGGTGGAGATGAGCAGCCCCATCCCCAGCGTGCTGAGTAAAAACAGGCTGGTAATAAAGAACAGCACCACCAGCGAGCCGCGGTACGGCACGCCGAGGATAAAGACGGCGACCAGCATGCAGAGCAGCATCGCCAGCATGCCGAGGAAGTAGTAGGGTATCAGCTTGCACAGCAGCAGCTCGACCCGCGTCACTTCGGTCGAAAGCAGCGCCTCCATGGTGCCGCGCTCCCACTCGCGGGCGATCACCAGCGAGGTCAGGATCGCGCCAATGACCGTCATGATAATCGTCACCGCGCCCGGAATAATAAAGTGCTGGCTGATGGCGGCGGGGTTAAACCAGTAGCGCGTCTGCACGTCAATCAGCGGCTTAAATTCTTCCCCCCGATCTTCCGCGCGCTGCATCTGCCAGAGCTGCCAGATCCCCTCCGCGTAGCCCTGCACGAAGTTCGCGGTGTTCGGCTCGCTGCCGTCGGTGATCACCTGGATCGGCGCATCGGTGTTCGCCCGCGCCATGTTGGCGGCAAAATCCACCGGAATAACGATCAGGCCGCGAATTTTCCCGGCCTGCATCTTCTGGATCAGTTCCTGGCGGCTGTCGCTGATGGTGGCATCAATGTAGGGCGAGCCGGTCATGGCGTGGGTGAAGCTCAGCGCCTCTTCGCTCTGCTGCTCCAGCAAAATCCCGACCCGCAGCCTGCTGGAGTCCAGGTTAATGCCGTAGCCGAAGATAAACAGCAGCAGCAGGGGGATCACCACCGCAATCAGCCAGCTGCTGGGGTCACGCACGATCTGCCGCGTCTCTTTAATGCATAGCGCCCGCACCCGGCGCCAGGAAATGGCGTTACTGCGCATGGGTATTCTCCTTATCCCAGTCGTGGATGAGGGTGATAAACGCCTGCTCCATGGTCGGGTCCGGGACCTCATCGTCGGCGGCCTGGTTTTTCAGGTCGTCCGGCGTGCCGTGGGCAATCAGCTTGCCGCGATAGACCAGCCCGATGCGGTCGCAGTACTCCGCCTCGTCCATGAAGTGGGTGGTCACCATCACGGTCACCCCTTTTTCCACCATGCTGTTGATGTGCAGCCAGAACTCGCGGCGGGTGAGGGGATCAACGCCGGAGGTCGGCTCATCGAGAAACAGAATATCCGGCTCGTGCATCAGCGAGCAGGCCAGCGCGAGGCGCTGCTTAAAGCCGAGGGGCAGTTCGTCGGTGGCGTGGGAGGCAATGTTGGTTAACCCAAAGGCGTCGCTCATGCGGCGGATTTTCTCGCTCTGGGCGCGCCCGCGCAGGCCGTATACCCCGGAGAAAAAGCGCAGATTCTGCTCGACGGTCAGGTTGCCATACAGCGAGAATTTCTGCGCCATATAGCCCAGATGCTGGCGCGCCTTGCCGGAGCTGATCTTGAGATCCATATCCAGCACCAGCGCCTTGCCGGACGTCGGCACCAGCAGGCCGCACATCATCTTAAAGGTGGTCGATTTCCCCGCGCCGTTCGGCCCGAGCAGGCCAAAAATCTCGCCGCGTTTTACCGCGAAGTTGACGTTATCGGTGGCGGCGAAATCGCCGAACTTTTTGGTGAGGGATTTCGCTTCAATCACCGTTTCCCCCGGCGTGCCCTCCACCGTGTGCAGAATGGCGCCGAGAGGAGACTCCGACGTGCCCGCGCCGCCCAGCAGGTCGATAAAGGCGTCCTCAAAGCGCGGCGTTGTCTCTTCCACTTCGATCTCAGGCATGCCGGGCGCGCGGCGAATATCGTCGACGGTGGCCTCTTTTTTGAGGATCGCCCGCACCGAGCGGCCCTGAATCATCCCGTCGCTGACCTGCGGCAGCCTGAGCACCCGCTGCAGCAGCCTGCGGTTGGACTCCTGCGGGCTGTGCAGCAGGAAGCTGCGCCCGGCCATGCTCTGGGTCAGCGTCGTCGGCTCGCCCTGATAAAGCAGTTCGCCCTCGTTCATCAGCAGCACGTCCCGGCACTGTTCGGCTTCGTCGAGGTAGGAGGTGCTCCAGAGGATCAGCATCCCGTCGCCCGCCAGCTCGTGCACCATCTGCCACAGCTCGCGGCGGGAAATCGGGTCCACGCCGACGCCGGGCTCGTCCAGCAGCAGCACCTTCGGCTCGCCCACCAGCGTGCAGGCCAGCCCCAGCTTCTGCTTCATCCCGCCGGAAAGCTTGCCCGCCAGCCGGTCGGTGAACGGGCCGAGGGAGGTAAACTCCAGCAGCCGGGCGAAGGTGTTTTGTCGCGTTTCGCCGGTGACGCTGCGCAGGTCGGCGTACAGGTTCAGGTTTTCCATCACCGTCAGGTCTTCATACAGGCCAAACTTCTGCGGCATGTACCCGAGCATGGCGTGGAGCGCGCCGTCATCTTTGATCGGGTCAAGGCCCAGCACGCTGGCCGAGCCTTCATCCGGCTTCAGCAGACCGGCCAGCATTCGCATCAGCGTGGTTTTGCCCGCCCCGTCCGGGCCGACCAGCCCGGTGACATAGCCTTTCTGGATGGTGCAGTTCAGCGGCGCGACCGCCGGTTTGTCCATCCCCTTAAAGCGTTTAACCAGATTGCTGAGCTGAATAACCGCGTCATTCATGTCGTTCCCCGTTGTTCACTTTTACGGTGACGGGCATGCCCTGACGCAGGGCGTCGTCCGCATCGGTGACGATGATGCGCAGGCGATACACGAGGTCGGTACGCAGGTCCGGCGTTTCAACGGTTTTCGGCGTGAATTCGGCGGTAGGGGAGACGAAGCCCACCTTGCCGTGATACGGCTTGTCCGGGCGACCGTCGGTATAGAGCAGCAGCTCGCGGCCCGGCTGCATCTGGCCGAGATTCGGCTCGTCAATGTAGGCGCGCACCCAGACCGGGCGGGTCAGGGAGAGCGTTAAGACGGTGCTGCCCGCGCTGAGCATGGTGCCCGGCTCCACGGCGCGGGTCATCAGCGTGCCGTCAGACGGCGCGATTAAGGTGGTGTCGTGCAGATCCAGCTCCGCCTGAGCCAGCTGCGCCTGAGCCTGTTCAAGGCTGGCTTTGGTCTGGGCAATGTCCTGCGGGCGGTTACCGGTGTGGTACTGGCTTAATTTGTCCTGCGCGGACTTCAGCGTCGCCTGCGCCTGGTCGCGGGACGAGCGCGCATTCTCCAGATCGTTAGCGGAGATGGTGCGGCTTTTCCACAGCCCCTGCTGGCGCGCGTAGAAGTTCTGCGCGTAGTCGTAGGCCGCCTGCGCCTGCTTAACGGCCGCCGCGGCCTGGGCGATCTCTTCGTCGCGATAGCCGGCCAGCATCAGATCGTACTGCGCCTGGGCGACGGAGACGCCCGCTTTGGCCTGCATGAGGGCGTTCTCGTAGGGCGCTTTATCGAGCACGCCCAGCGTCTGCCCGGTTTTAATGGCATCGCCTTCGTCAACGCTCAGCGAGGCGAGACGTCCGCCGACGCGGAAGCTCATGTTCACCGTGCGAATATCCACGTTACCGTACAGCGTCAGGCCTTTATCCTGATGGCTCTGATACCACAGCCATCCACCGACGCCCGCGGCAAGCAAAACAACAACCACCAGAATGATGGCGACAGGTTTTTTCATGACTTCAGGCTCCTTTGCGTTAAGCCTTGCAGGATCAGATCGAGATGACAGGCGATGACCTGGCCAATCTGCGCGGCTTTATCCTCATCAAATTGTGTCCAGCCGGTGCGTAACAGGATGGTTTCCCGGCCCAGACGGAAGGCAAGGATCTCACCCAGCAGGGCGTGGGTATGCAAAATGGTCTCGGTATCGTTGGCATTGCGCCCGGTATAGGCGGCGATCAGCCGGGTCAGGTGGGTATGCATCGGGGCAATCACCCGATCGTGTACCCGCTGATAGGCGGCAGTGGGGGAGAGCTGCTCCCGGGAGATAAACTTGCTCAGGTTGAGCGTATCGTCGTGCGTCAGCAGGCGAATCATATTGTGGCAGGCAGTGAGAATAAGCTTGCGAACGGCGGCGCGATCGGGCGACGGCTCGCCGAGCAGCGCGGTGGCTTCCTCAACGTGCGGCTGAAACTGCGTACCGATAAAATCGGCGATCCAGTCGGCGCAGGCGAGATATAAATCCTCTTTTGAGCCAAAATAGTAGGTAATCGCCGCAATGTTCTGCCCGGCCAGCGCGGCAATATCGCGCGTGGTCGCATGCAGCCCGTACTCGCCGAACTGCGCCAGCGCGGCGGCGATAAGCTGATTTTTGGCCTGTTCACCTTTGCTTGTTGTGGGTGTCGTATTCATAGCAGCAGTAAAAATTAATCAATCGATTGATTAAGATTATGCCTGATTCACGCTAACGTCGAGGAAACGCTGAGGGATATTTTATGCGCCACGTCACAAAAGCTGCTACACTCCGCCCCTTCGCGACATTGTGGTTTTTGTCCTCCCCTATTCGTTATATCTCCCTGAAAACTACACCTGTGATGGTCGGGGCGGTTCGGAGTTTTTATGTCTTTTGATTCCCTTGGCCTGAACCCGGAAATTCTGCGCGCGATCGCAGAGCAGGGCTACGTTGAGCCAACCCCAATCCAGCAGCAGGCTATTCCTGCCGTTCTTCAGGGCCGTGACCTGATGGCCAGCGCCCAGACCGGCACCGGTAAAACCGCGGGCTTTACGCTGCCGCTGTTAGAGCTGCTGGTAAAAAACCAGCCGCACGCCAAAGGCCGTCGTCCGGTTCGTGCGCTGATCCTGACCCCAACCCGCGAGCTGGCGGCGCAGATTGGCGAGAACGTGCGTGACTACAGCCGCTATCTCAACATTCGCTCGCTGGTCGTTTTCGGCGGCGTCAGCATCAACCCGCAGATGATGAAGCTGCGCGGCGGCGTGGACGTGCTGGTGGCAACGCCGGGTCGTCTGCTGGATCTCGAACACCAGAACGCGGTGAAGCTCGATAGCATCGAAATTCTGGTGCTGGACGAAGCCGACCGCATGCTGGACATGGGCTTCATCCACGACATTCGTCGCGTGCTGGCTAAGCTGCCCGCGCGTCGTCAGAACCTGCTCTTCTCCGCGACCTTCTCCGACGAGATCAAGGCGCTGGCGGAAAAGCTGCTGCATAACCCGCTGGAAGTGGAAGTGGCGCGTCGCAACACCGCCTCCGAGCAGGTGACGCAGCACGTTCACTTTGTGGATAAAAAGCGCAAGCGGGAACTGCTCTCCCAGATGATCGGCCAGGGTAACTGGCAGCAGGTGCTGGTCTTCACCCGCACCAAGCACGGCGCGAATCACCTGGCGGAACAGCTGAATAAAGACGGCATCCGCAGCGCCGCCATTCACGGTAACAAGAGCCAGGGCGCGCGTACCCGTGCGCTGGCGGACTTCAAGTCTGGCGACATTCGCGTGCTGGTGGCAACCGACATCGCCGCCCGTGGTCTGGACATTGAAGAGCTGCCGCACGTGGTGAACTACGAGCTGCCAAACGTGCCGGAAGACTACGTGCACCGTATTGGCCGTACCGGCCGCGCGGCGGCAACCGGTGAGGCGCTCTCTCTGGTCTGCGTGGATGAACACAAGCTGCTGCGCGACATCGAACGCCTGCTGAAGAAAGAGATCCCGCGCATCGAAACCCCGGGCTATGAAGTGGATCCGTCCATCAAGGCGGAGCCGATTCAGAACGGTCGTCAGGGTGGCGGTCGCGGCCAGGGCGGCGGCGGTCGCGGTCAGCAGCCGCGTCGTGCCGAAGGCGGCACGCCGAAGCCAGCGGGCAAACCGCCGCGTCGTAGCAACGACGGCAAATCGTCCGGTGAAAACCCGTGGCGCAGCGGCGAAGGCAAGCCGGCAGGAGAAGGGCAGCGCCGACGCCGCCCGCGCAAGCCTGCTAACCCGCAGTAATCTGGAAGCCCGGTCGTAAAGCCGGGCTTTTCTTTTTGCGGCAGCGAACAGAAAGTGCCACAATAGTGGCTGTTTATACAGTATTTCAGGTTTTCCGATGGCTTTAACCGCTGCGCTCAAGGCGCAAATTGGCGCATGGTATAAGGCGCTACAACAGCAGATCCCCGACTTTATCCCCCGAGCGCCCCAGCGGCAGATGATTGCCGACGTGGCAAAAACGCTCGCCGGGGACGACGGGCGACATCTGGCGATTGAAGCCCCAACCGGCGTCGGGAAAACCTTGTCGTATCTTATTCCCGGCATCGCCATTGCGCGGGAAGAGGACAAAACGCTGGTGGTCAGCACCGCCAACGTGGCACTGCAGGATCAGATCTTCAGCAAAGATTTACCGCTGCTGCGCAAAATCATCCCCGATCTGCGGTTTACGGCTGCCTTCGGGCGCGGGCGCTACGTCTGTCCGCGCAACCTGGCGGCGCTTGCCAGCAGCGAGCCGAATCAGCAGGATCTGCTCGCGTTTCTGGACGACGAGCTGACGCCGAACAATAAGGCCGAGCAGGAGCAGTGTGCAAAACTCAAAGCCGAGCTTGACGGCTATAAGTGGGACGGCCTGCGGGATCACACCAGTCTGGCGATTAACGACGATCTGTGGCGCAGGCTCAGCACCGACAAAGCCAGCTGCCTGAACCGCAACTGCCACTACTACCGCGAGTGCCCGTTCTTTGTCGCCCGGCGTGAGATTCAGGAGGCGGAAGTGGTGGTCGCTAACCACGCGCTGGTGATGGCCGCGCTCGAGAGCGAAGCGGTGCTGCCGGAGCCCAAAAACCTGCTGCTGGTGCTTGATGAAGGCCACCATCTGCCGGACGTGGCGCGCGACGCGCTGGAGATGAGCGCCGAGATTACCGCGCCCTGGTTCCGCCTGCAGCTCGATCTCTTCTGCAAGCTTGTCGCCACCTGCATGGAGCAGTTTCGCCCGAAAACCACGCCGCCGCTGGCGGTGCCCGAGCGACTGAGCGACCACTGTGAAGAGGTTTACGGCCTGATCGCCTCGCTCAACAACATCCTGAATCTTTATCTTCCGGCAACCCAGGAAGCGGAACACCGCTTTGCGATGGGCGAACTGCCGGAAGAGGTGATGGAGATCTGCCAGCAGCTGGCGAAGCACCTCGAAAAGCTGCGCGGGCTGGCGGAGATGTTTTTAAACGATCTCAGCGAGAAAACCGGCTCGCATGACGTGGTGCGCCTGCACCGCATTCTGCTGCAGATGAACCGCGCGCTCGGCATGTTTGAGGCGCAGAGCAAGCTCTGGCGGCTGGCCTCGATGGCGCAGGCGTCCGGCGCGCCGGTCACCAAGTGGGCCACCCGCGAGGTGCGCGACGGACAGGTGCATCTGTTTTTCCACTGCGTGGGCATCCGCGTGGCCGATCAGCTGGAAAAGCTGATCTGGCGCAGCGTGCCGCACGTGGTGGTGACCTCCGCCACGCTGCGCTCGCTGAACAGCTTCTCCCGCTTGCAGGAGATGAGCGGGCTCAAAGAGAAGGCGGGCGACCGCTTCGTGGCGCTGGACTCGCCGTTCAACCACTGCGAGCAGGGCAAGCTGGTGATCCCGCGCATGACGTTTGAGCCGCTGATCGACAACGAAGAGCAGCACATTGCCGAGATGGCGGCCTACTTCCGCGAACAGGTCGAGAGTAAAAAGTACCCCGGCATGCTGGTGCTGTTTGCCAGCGGGCGGGCGATGCAGCGCTTCCTGGAGCACGTCACCGATCTGCGTTTACTCCTGCTGGTGCAGGGGGATCAGCCGCGCTACCGGCTGGTGGAAACCCACCGTAAGCGCATCGATAGCGGCGAGCGCAGCGTGCTGGTGGGGCTGCAGTCATTTGCGGAAGGTCTGGATTTGAAGGGCGATTACCTGACGCAGGTGCATATCCATAAGATTGCCTTCCCCCCCATCGACAGCCCGGTGGTGATCACCGAAGGGGAGTGGCTGAAAAGCCTCAACCGCTATCCGTTTGAGGTGCAGAGTTTGCCTGCGGCGTCGTTTAACCTGATTCAGCAGGTGGGGCGTTTGATTCGAAGCCACGGCTGCTGGGGAGAGGTGGTGATTTACGACAAACGCCTGCTGACCAAAAATTACGGCCAGCGGCTCCTGAACGCGCTGCCGGTCTTCCCGATTGAACAGCCGGAGGTGCCGGAGGTAAAAAAACGCCCGGCAAAACTGGCCGCCGGGCGTCGAAAAAGCATCCGTGCTAAGGGGCGCGGTCCTACTGGTAAGTGAAGGTCACCTGAACGACGCTGCTGAAGGTGCCCGCGGTCACCGGCATAGAGGTGGCGTAATAGCGGGCGGCCAGCGGGAAGGTGGCCGAATGGTTGGTTTGGTCGATCACCGCGTTAAAGCTCGCCTGCGGCGCGATGAGGATATGGTCCTGACTGTCCGCCAGCTCCAGCGCCAGACCCTTCGCGCTGCCCGTGCTGGCAAACTTGGTCGGGTGCGCGCCGTCCGGCTGGCCGTAAAAGAAGGCGGTTGCCAGGGCGAGGGAGCGTGGACAGTGCGTCACGTTCAGGCTGAAGGTTTTCCAGGCGCCGGTATCCCCCACGTCGCGAAAATCGCTTGAGGCCGCCTGGCCCAAATCAACGGTTAAATTCTTGCTGGCGCTGTCCACGACGCAGGTATTGGCGAAAATGTTACCCGTCATTTGCAGCTGAATATCGTCAGCCTGGGCCTGAGTCATCAGGATGGCGGCCAGCGCGGCCAGCATCAGGATACGTTTTTTCATCATCATCACTTATAGGCCAGCGTAATGGTGGCGACGGCGTTTGCCGGGCCAGGAGTGACTTCATCAGCCACCTGCAGGTAGTTCAGCTTCACCGGGATATCCAGCGTCTGGTTGGCGTAGGCCATGCTTTCGGTTGGGGTGTAGGTATCGAACGTGGCCAGCTCGTTGTCGATCACCATGCGAACGCCGACCCCCGTTGCCACGCCGTCCTCCGGCGTGAGCTTAATCACCCCTTCGTAGCCGGGCACGTAGCCGTTACTGCTGGTCACCTTAAACTCAGGCTGAACGTTGGCGTTACAGTTCACCGTGATGTTGAATTTCTTATCGGGCATTGAAAGCGTACCGACCGCGATGAAATCACTCACCGGAAAATCGCCTATGTTGACGGTCAGGGTTCTTGGCAGCACGGAGCAGGTGACGTTTTCGAGGTTTACGTTGCCCGAATAAGAAATGGTATTGGGGTCGCTAATCCCTTCATGTTGATAAACGCCGACACCAAATTTTGACGCAGCCTGGGAAAGCGAGCCTGATTTAACCGTATCACTGGTTTTCACCAGCTCAAGAGTGGCGTCAAAACTAAACGACTCAGCGACATCATCGGAGACATATCCCAGCGGTGTGGCGGTTGAGTTACAGTAAACCCCTCCTGCGCCGGTAATTCGCTGACCTTTATCATTCATCAATGCAACACCGACGCCTTCAATGCCCGATTCATAAACCCCTGAAAGACCGGGTATTTCGGTACCTGAACCGTAATAACATGCAACGATAGGCAAGCCGTAGTCAGCAGGGTTATAACAATTACCCGAAATGTGAACGGTCTGCTCGGTGCCGGGAATGGTGGCCCCAACAGGCAACGTGCTGGAGACAGAGATGGATGACACGTTAATCATTTTTGGCAAATCGGGCGAAGTACACGTTGCCTTCGCATGCGGCATAAACAGCGATGCGGTCGCCAGGACGAGTAGGAAAAAGCATTGTTTTACAAGCTGCATATAAGCACCTGCCGGGTTGATTACTGACACTGCGCGGCAGCGTGAGTAATGTCTGTGTTGTCTTTTTCATCCGTGAGCGCGTATTCCGCAACGCAGCGGTCGCTGGCGTCCTGTCCCCATGAGACAGAGAGCTTGCCGCGATCGGGCATTCCGGAAAGATAGGTTTGGCCGTCGTTGCCGACGATATATTCACTGTCCTTATCCTCGGTGATGACCGTTGCGCCAAAGGGCAGCGGCTTACCGTTGTGCGTCAGGGTCATCAGCACGCGACGCCCCACGCGGGTATTGAAGCTTGCCCGCACCACCGCGCCGCGGGTTGGCGTGACGATCTGCGAGGCGTGCGTCACGTCAGCCTCGGCAGGCAGCGTTTCGGTATCCAGCGAAATCGTGTTGTGGCGATAGGCGGTGACGAACGGCACCACGGTGTAGCCACGGAAGTCGGTTTCTACCCCTGTCTGGTTGGCGATGTGCGTGCCGTGGGTGCCGGGCGCTTTCACCAGCGCGATGGTCTCACCCAGCGGCTGGCTCAGCGTGAGGCCGTTAGCGTGGGCGATCATGCCCCCCTGCAGGCCGACGTTGGTGGTCCGCTGGTATTTATCCTGGCTGAAGCCGCCACTCACCTCGCCGTAGGTGGCTTTGTAATCCGCGTTCAGACTGGTAGAGGTACCGTTCTCCGATGAGTCATAGCCTTCCTGCACGTTCCAGTTAAGGTTGTTCTCCGCCAGCGCCGTCCCGTTCAGGCCCAGCGTGTGGGTCGCGCCGTCTTTACTGTCATTCATGTTGTAGGTGGCCCAGGTATTGCTCATCCAGCGATCCAGCGGAACCGAGACGCTCAGCGCGAACTGGTTATCGTTGCTGACCGATTCGCCTTCGTCATCGCTGCTGTTGGTGTTTTTGTTCAGGCTATAGCTCATGCTGTAGGTGATCCCTTTCCAGCTGTTGTTATAGCTAACGCTCATCGAGGTCATGTCCTGGCCCTGGTTCCAGTAGGTCTCTTTGACCAGGCTCAGCGTAAACGAACCCCAGCCGTCGCCGAGCGTCTGATCCACGGTGGCCTCGGTGCGCGCCCGGCGCTGCTGCGGTGCCGACCAGTCATCGGCGCGGGTGTAGGATTCCATGGTGTCTTCAAGGGTATAAAACCCTTTACTGTTGTAGCGATAGCCCGCCAGGGAGAAGTTCGTGCCCGTTCCGGCAAAGTCTTTGCTGTAGCGCAAACGCCAGGACTGCCCCTTGCTGGCCTGCTGTTTTTTGAGCAACGCTTTGGCGCGCGTTACGTCGATGGAGAACGCGCCCAGATCGCCAAAGTTTTTACCGGTGCCCAGCGCCTGCGACTGATAGTGGCTGCTCTGCTGCACGCCACCGTAGGCGGTGAAGCCGTACGGCAGGCCATAAATAGCGCTCCCCTGGGCGAAGGGGGTCTGCTCCACGTCTTTGTCGTAGGAGCGGTAGCGCCCGGCAGTGACGCTGTACTTCAGGTGCTTTTCGCGCTGCAGTACCGGAACGGAGGCGTAGGGCACCACAAAGTGGCGTTCGCTGCCGTCCGTCTCTTTCACGGTGACCTGGAGATCGCCGCTGCTGCCGGTGGGGTACAAATCGTTGATTTCAAACGCACCCGGCGCAACGGTATTTTGATAAATGACGTAGCCATTCTGACGCACCACCACCAGCGCGTTGCTGTGGGCAGTACCGCGGATGATTGGGGCGTAGCCTTTTTCGCTGTCGGGCAGCATATCGCTGTCGGAATTGAGCTGCGCGCCGGTGTACGGGACGCTGTCAAACACGTCTGCCGGAGAGCTGCTTTGGCCCACGGTCAGATCGCTTTTTAACGCCACGATGTCGCGCTGGGCGTACGTATAGACGGAGTTAAAGGACTGCTCTTCGTCATGACCGCTGGTGCTGCGGTTCCAGGTCGAGTAGTTGCGCAGGCGCCACGCGCCGATGTTCAGGCCCGGGCGCAGGTTGACGTACTGGCTGCTGTTGTCCTGCATGCCCTGCTGACGCGCATGGCTCTGGCTGGCGCTGGCGCTGTAGTTCAGGATGCCGGCGGTGATCCCCTCGTCGAATTCCGTTGGGTCAATATAGCCACGGGGGACCTGGCCGAGGGCGGACTGCGGAATGCTCAGCAAAAGCTGCTGGTTGCTGACGCGAAACGTCGCCGACGCCGCCGGTATGGCCTGCAAATCCGCGCATTTGCCCTTCGCGGCAAGCTGAGGGTAGTCGTCGGTTTTAATGCCCAGGCTTTTTAAATCGGCCAGGGTGAAGCAGGGCTGCAGGGAATTATCCCCGTTAGCCCGCTTTTGCAATGTAAAGGTCACGTCGCGGGTATCGATTTTATTATTATTGATAAAGATCGTGACCTGATATTTACCCGGCGCCTGTCCCGGGCCTTTTTCATAAATAGAGAGATCGGTTTTTCCCTGCTGCGGATTATCGACATCCAACAGCGCCGGATTAAAATAGTCATCCGCCCGCGTTTGCTGCGAAAAACCCACGGCCGCTAACCCGCATAATAGGGTCAGCAGCGTAAGCATCCGATAAACGGAAGGCAATTGCCTTCTTGGGGTTGAAGAATACGTAATCATAAGATCCGCTGTTGGATAATGTATTAACGCAGGGAAGCAGAGAGCGTTTTGCTGATGCTGCCGAAGTCAGTAATAATTGACCACGACACGGTTGAGCCGCCGGTATTGGCAGGCAGCGCAATATGGGTTTCGGTTTTAGGCATGGCCCAGGTGGCTTTATCGATCTTATGCCCGTTAAGGGTGACCGTCTGGAAGTTCATATAAAACGGCGTGGGGTTGTTAACCACCAGGTCATTGCCTTCCCGATGCCACTCAAGCTTATCCGCCACGTCTTCGGGTCTACCCTTGATCGAGGCCGGACGGTACATCAGCTTAATGCGTGTGTTAATGGCGATTTGCAGGGTATTCTCACCCGCGACCGGTTTTGAAGACGGGATGGCCTTAATATTGAGCCAGAACAGCGACTCGCGATCTTCAGGCATATTTCCGCCGGTACGTACGACGCGCAGAACGTTTTCCTGCTTCGCGTCAAGACGAAACAGCGGTGGCGTAATCAGAAACGGTGCTTTAGCCAGGTTTTTACCGCCAGAATCCGCCCAGGATTGCACCAGATAATCCGTTGCATCTGGGTTTGAAATACCGATAGAGGATTCCTTTTTGCCTCCCTGGTAGATCAGCCGCGTGCCGTTAATAATCACGCCCGCGTGTGCCGTTGCAGCTACCAGTAACAGTGTGCTGAGTAAATAACCGTGACGCATAGTTTTTCTCAAATAAGGCAGGACTATTTCTTTTTTGCAAAATGAAATAGTCCCGGGTGAACAATATCAGTTATAAATAACCGTGAATGTTGAAACAGAGTTTGCCGGGCCAGCCGTGACGGCAGATCCGGTCTGAATATAACGCGCTGCGAACTGCAGATCGTTTACTGCCGTACCGGACGCCAGGGGATACTCTTTTGACGGGGTATATAAACTCACGGGCTGTTCAGAAGAATCGATCAGCTGAATAGCCACGCCGGTTGCGGCATCGGCGTCCGGCGTTAACGCCAGGGTGCTGTTGTTATTGGCATCCGGGGTGCCGCCAAAGTTAATCGCTGCCGTTGTAACGGTCTCCGGGCAGTTTTTTAACTCAATATCAAACTTCGTGGCGGTGCTGGTGGAGCCGGCACCGGTAAAGACCGTCTTCGAGACTTTACCTAACGTCACGTTCAACGGGTTACTTAAACCATTTACAACCTGACAGGCGGAATCAATGATTTCGCCCGTAAAGTTGATCTGTCCTTCACCGTCTGTGGCTGCAAACGCGGATGCCGAGCAGCCAACCACCGACGCGATAAAAAGACCTAACGCAATCTTGTTCATAATAGTTCCTGGTGTGTGGGTAAAAACGTGCCTAAGGTTTTTTGCCCGTTGTCCTCAATAATTTCCGCTCGTTATTTAATCAAAGAATGGATGGATAAGAATCTTCTATAGGCATCACAAATAATTGAATCAGTGCTTGCAAAATTTTTTTATTC
Organism: Enterobacter cloacae complex sp. ECC445; assembly: GCF_021892025.1. Lineage (NCBI taxonomy): Bacteria > Pseudomonadati > Pseudomonadota > Gammaproteobacteria > Enterobacterales > Enterobacteriaceae > Enterobacter > Enterobacter cloacae complex sp. ECC445. Next base: position 99,585 of record NZ_JAKLRZ010000021.1, read on the forward strand.
GGAAAAACAGGCGGCTCTGGCGGTGGGGATAAAAAGCTATCGGGCAGGTCTTCATCGGGGATATAGTGTTAACAAGATGACGTTTTCAGGAGAGATACCGTGGATTATCGTAAAATTATCAAAGAGGTAGGGCGTGGAAAAAACCATGCCCGCGACCTGGATCATGAGACGGCGCGTGCGCTCTACACCCGCATGCTCAACGGTGAGGTTCCCGATCTCGAACTCGGCGGCATACTTATCGCCCTGCGCATTAAGGGAGAAGGCGAAGCGGAGATGCGCGGCTTTTACGAGGCGATGCAGGCGCAAACGCTGCGCCTGACGCCGCCGGTCGCTAAGCCGATGCCGATCGTCATTCCCAGCTATAACGGCGCGCGCAAGCAGGCCAACCTGACGCCGCTGCTGGCTATTCTGTTACACAAGCTGGGTTTCCCGGTGGTGGTGCACGGAGTCAGCGAAGATCCGACCCGCGTGCTGACGGAAACGATTCTTGAACTGCTGGGGATCGAACCGACGCTCCACGCCGGGCAGGCTCAGGCGAAGCTCGACAGCCATCAGCCGGTCTATATTCCCGTGAAGGCGCTCTGCCCGCCGCTGGAAAAGCAGCTTGCTCTGCGCTGGCGAATGGGCGTGCGCAACAGCGCGCACACGCTGGCGAAGCTGGCTACGCCGTTTGCCGAAAACGCCGCGCTGCGCCTGTCCAGCGTTTCGCATCCGGAATACGTGGGGCGTGTGGGGAAATTCTTTGAAGAGATTGGCGGCAACGCGCTGCTGATGCACGGCACGGAAGGGGAGGTCTACGCCAATCCGCAGCGCTGCCCGCAAATAATGCTGATCGACGCGGCGGGCACGCGTACCGCGCTTGAACGAGGGGAAGAGAACAGCGGCGTTATTCTGCCGGAGGCGAAAGATCCCTACACCACCGCGAAGTGGATTGAACAGTGCCTTGCCGGAAACGTGCCGGTGCCGCTGGCCATCAAGCTGCAGATGGCCTGCTGCCTGCTGGCGACCGGGGAAGTAGACACGGTTGAGGCTGGCATGGAACGGGTTGAGGCGGCATTTTAGGCAAAAAAAAAAGCCCGTCCAGTGGCGGACGGGCAAGCAAGGGTAACAAACAACAGGGTCAATGAGGGTTGGAGCAGCTCACCAGAGGGTTTGGCGAGGGTATAGCATTCGTTCAGGCGATTATTTGTAGATAACCGCGGTACCGCTCAGCTTGTTGTTGGTGTTAGCGGAGGTGATGGTGTATCCGCTTGCACCGGCAGCCGCCGCTTTCTCAGCCAGTTTGGCTTCCAGACCGTCCAGCGTGGTTGCGCCTTCTGCACTCACCACACCGATTTTATTCATGCCCTGCGCCTGGGTAGATGAAACAGGCTCTACAGCGAATGCGCCAAAAGACAGAGCGGACAGGGCAACAGCAGCAACAGCAGCAACAGCATATTTGATGGTTTTCATAATTAATCTCTCGCAGGTTATTCTGTTAAGGGGACGATGTTCCGTCGATGTGATAAGTATCACGTTTTTTTTGGAGAGATAAAATCGAAGAGAATTGACGTGGTCAATCAAAAAAATTGAATGACAAATAACTTATTGATTATTAATAAATTCAAATTACGGCTTTACACTTCTTGTTGATGCGCTTTACAGAAGAAAGATGAATGGCACATTTTGCTACGCGGTTCGCTAAAAAGCGTGAGCGTAAAGGTAAGCATTCAGGCGGTTAACTTAGGTAAAGGAAAGTCAGCGTAACTGGCTGTCTTTCGATCCTCTACGATTATATCCTGAATGTGAGGCACTTTTCGAATCTTTATCCTGCTGACAGGCTATGCATAACCTTACGCCGGGGATGGCTTTTTGCCGCGCCTCCGGAATCGGCTCACCACACTCTTCGCATTCCGTTAAACTTTCGCCGCGCGGAATTTCGCCGCGAGCGCGCGCAACCGCATCTTCAATCGTACTGTTGATCTGTTCGTTAACCGCGTCGTCATTTGCCCAGCCGGAAGCCATCGCGTCCTCCTGATATCGGTTTAGGCCATAGCGTTAATATGGGTTTAAAAAATGCACAATCAAGGTGAAAGGGGAGACAAACTGCATCTGGCAGGCAGATGCAGTAGGGTGAAAGGAAACAGGTTATTTATAGATAGTCGCTGTGCCGTACATATGGTTATCTCCACCTGCGGAGTTCACCACGAAGCCTTTAGCACCTTCCTGACGGGCTTTTTCGGCCAGCTTATCCTGGAGATCGTCAAGGTTGCTTGCGCGGCTTACCGAAACGGTGCCCGCCGGGCGCAGCTGGCTGGTATCCGTGCTTTGAGTCAAGGACTGAACGGCCATCGCGGAGAAAGAGGCGCTCGCCAGGGCACCGGCGAGAAGAGCAAGGGTCAGATACTTTTTCATAATCACATCCTCATGAGGAAACAACGGGTGATTCCCTTTAAGTTTAGAAGCCTGACGAATGTGACTTAGCGCAAATATTTGATGATGATCTGCTTATTTTTTGAACGATACAAATTGACAATTCGCTGACGGATCATAGACATAAAGGTAGTTGATTTATGGTGAATTTTTGAGCGACGCAGAGAAAGATTTACCGTGGGTCCAGCAAAGGGTATCTTACGCCGCTGTTTAAAGGAGAATGCCATGACTGCCCAAAAGCCGGGATTGCACCCGCGAAATCGCCACCGCAGCCGCTACGACATGAATGCGTTATGCCAGAGCTGCCCGCCGCTGCAGGAGTACATTGTTGAGACCCCGGCGGGTGAACCCTCGGTCAACTTTGCTGACCCGCAGGCGGTTAAAATGCTGAATAAAGCCCTGCTGGCACATTTTTACGGTGTGGCGCAGTGGGATATTCCGGAAGGCTTTCTTTGTCCACCCGTGCCGGGCCGCGCTGACTACGTTCATCACCTTGCCGACCTTCTTGCCGAAGGGAATGAGGGCGTCGTTCCGCAGCAGGCCACCATTCTGGATATTGGCACCGGGGCGAACCTGATCTACCCGCTCATCGGCGCGCATGAGTATCAGTGGCGCTTTACCGGAAGCGAAATCGTTGACGAGGCCTTTGCCAGCGCGCAGGGGATTATCAGCGCGAACCCGGGACTCAGCCGCGCCATTCGCCTGCGTCGTCAGAAGGACGCGGAGTCGATCTTCAACGGCATTATTCACAAAAACGAAAGCTATGACGCCACAATGTGCAACCCGCCGTTCCACGATTCGGCGGCAGCGGCCCGCGCGGGCAGCGAGCGCAAGCGCCGTAACCTGGGTCAGGCTGAAGACGCTGCCCTGAACTTCGGCGGCCAGCAGCAGGAGCTCTGGTGTGACGGGGGCGAAGTGGCGTTTATCCTGCGCATGATTGCGGAAAGCAAACAGTTTGGCCGTCAGGTGAAGTGGTTCACCACGCTGGTTTCCCGCGGGGATAACCTGCCGCCGCTCTACCGTGCGCTCACCGAAGCGGGTGCCGTTAAGGTGGTGAAAAAGGAGATGGCGCAGGGGCAGAAGCAGAGCCGCTTTATCGCCTGGACGTTTATGGACAATAACAAACGTCGCAAATAGCACTCCGCCGTAGGCCGGGAAAGGCGAAGCCGCCACCCGGCAACCAGGCTACAGCGTCGGCTCCTGCGGCGGCAGCGGCGAAGCGGGCGGCTGCAACACCTGATACGTCTGTACCGGCATCCGCACGTTCGCCAGGTCAAAGTGTTTTTTCACCATGCTGTCGAGCGCAAAGCGCACCGTCCACTGCTTCAGCGGCTGGGTGGTGAACGACACGCGCAGGGTAAACGCCGTGTTCGTCAGCCCAACGATGCCGGCGAAAGACGGCTCGCCAATCACCAGCCCGCGAATATCCTCCATCTGCATCAGCTCTTCTACCGCATCGCGCAGCGCCTCCTTCGCTTTATCGGCATCCTCATGACGATCCACATCGTAGTTCGCCACCACGGAACCGATGCCGCGGACAAAGTTGGCGAAGGTGGTGATCGAAGACCAGGGAATGATGTGGTACGCCCCGGTGTCCTGGCGCACGCCCACCGAACGAATCGACATCCGCTCAACGGTGCCGGTTAACGGCCCGATAGTCACCAGATCGCCCGTGTTCATCCCGTTCTCAAACTGGATAAAGATGCCGGTAATAATATCCTTCACCAGCGTTTGCGACCCGAAGGAGATCGCCAGCCCCAGGGCACCGGCCCCCGCCAGCAGCGGGGCGATATTCACGCCGATTTCTGAGAGCACAATCATGATGGTGATGGTGCTGATAATCACCGCCAGCGCGTTGCGGAACAGGGTTAACAGCGTTCTTGCCCGCGCGCTGGGCAGAGGCCTGCCGTGAATATCCGACACCAGACGGTTCTCAATCAAGCTCGCCAGCAGCGTCCAGCCGACGGCAGAGAAGAACAGGATCAGGGCGATACGAATTAAAATATCGACGGTCTTTTCGCCCGCGCCGTTGTGCAGCCAGTTCCAGAAATCAAACAGGCTCCACGCATTCAGGAGCAGCATAATCGCCACGCAGACGGTGAGAATGCGCGCCACCTTGAGCGACACCGACATCCAGCCGTTAACCCGCTTTTGCAGCTCCGGGTAATTCCGCTGTACCTGCGGCGACAGGGTGATGGTTTTCGAGATCCAGCGCGACAGCAGGCCGGACACAAACGCCGCGATGCCGATAATCGCCAGGCTTTTGAACGTCGCCCCCATCATAAATTTCAGGCTATTTCCCGGGTCGAACAGCGAGAAGAAGCACAGCACGATGAAGTAAGCGCTTGCCAGCCAGTGCCACACCAGGGCGAAGGCGCGAATAAACAGGCTGAAGAACGACAGGGAGCGATCGGCCAGATGCAGCAGGCTCTCCGTGATGGTCTTTTTATTGTGAAAGATAAGGTACAGCGACCAGACGGTGATGCAGAGCATGATAATGACGTTTGCCAGCGCGCCAAACTGGACGTTCACCTGGTTGGAAATGATCGGCACCGCAACCAGCAGGCCGTAGCCAATCAGCCCGCTGAGCACGCTCAGGCGCAGCGCCCAGTACTTCGCGGTTTCATCCCGGATGGAGAAAGGACGCAGCGCCGGGACGTGCGGACAAAATAGCAGCCGCAGCAGCGCCTTGAAGAACTCAATCAAGGCAAAGGCATTCAGGAAAAGCGACTGCTGAAAGGCGATGGTTTTGTTGCCCGCGTTCAGCCTGTCGGCCAGCAGCTGGCCTAAGAACAGCGTCAGCGCCAGCAGCAGTAAATCGATGATAAACGCTGAGGCTATCATTAACGGCAGGTGCAGCCAGCTGCTCTTCTGCTGATTCTTTCTGCGTCCCCATTGCCCCATTTTGCAGTACAGCGGCCACGCGCACAGGCGCACCAGCCAGTAAAACAGGAATACTGCACCGGCTAGCATCAGGAACTGCGTGGCGGCGGCGGTGAACGTTTGTGGGTTGAACGGCTTATGCGGGGAGCCAATCAGGTTGCGGTAGAGCTGAGCAAAGCGCGAGGAGAGCGCTTCCCCATAGTGGCGACTCACGTCGGTGACGTTTTCCAGCACCGTTTTTTGTTCTTCCACCTGCGGCGGGGTGAGAGTGGGCACTGACTCCTGCGGCGGCGTGGCGGCCACTTTCCGCAGCTGGCCAATCAGCTCCTGCCGGGAGGTGTCGTTCTCAAGAACGTCGGCGAGGGCGCTGTAGGCGGCTTTCTTCTGCTCAACGTCCGGTTCCGGTGGTGGCGTACTTTGCTGGCTGGCGGTTGTTCCGGTGGTCACGCCGGGGATCGCTACGGCGAACGATGGCGCACTAAACAGGCTAATCAACAGCAACAGGATCCACGGCACGGCGTCCTCCGGTGAAAATGTCGAACAAAATGATAAGTATAGAGGTCGGGGCGAGGTGGGGGATTTTTGGGAACAATCTGGCGTAAAAAAGCCGGGCATGCCCGGCTTACGCGTGAAGTATCGATCAGGAGACGTGCTGCAGGAACTCCTGCAAACGCTGGCTCGGCGGGTTGGCAATCAGCTCCTGCGGGTTACCGTCTTCCGCGATGCGGCCTTTATCAATAAAGATCAGGCGGGAGGCCACTTTTTCGGCAAAGCCGATTTCGTGCGTCACGATAACCATCGTCATCCCTTCTTCCGCCAGATCCTGCATGACCTTCAGCACCTCGTGGCGCAGCTCCGGGTCGAGTGCGGACGTTGGCTCATCAAACAGCATCATTTTCGGCTTAACCGCCAGGGCGCGGGCAATCGCCACGCGCTGCTGTTGGCCGCCGGACAGCTCGGAAGGGTAGTGGTGCGCGCGTTCAGCCAGGCCGACTTTCGCCAGCAGATCTTTGGCCAGCGCTTCCGCTGCCGCTTTGCTGGCACCGCGCACGCGCAGCGGGCCAAACATCACGTTTTCCAGCGCCGTGAGGTGCGGGAAGAGGTAGAACTGCTGGAACACCATGCCCGCTTCCTGGCGAATCAGGCGGTCGTCCACTTTCGGGTCGTTCACCTTCAGGCCGTCGACGATCAGGTCGCCGCTGGTGATCTCTTCCAGCTTGTTGATGCAGCGCAGCAGGGTGGATTTACCGGAGCCGGATGGCCCGATGATGACCACCACTTCACCCTGCTGGATGTTCAGATCGATATTGTGCAGCACCTGGGTTGGGCCAAAGTGCTTGGAAACGTTTTTAAATTCAATCACAGGATTTTCATCCTTCTTTCAAGACGACGCAGAACGAAGCTCAGAACCAGAGTAATGATCAGGTAGACAACGGCCACCGCACTCCAGATTTCCAGCGCGCGGAAGTTGCCGGCAATGATCTCCTGCCCCTGACGGGTCAGCTCGGCCACGCCGATAACAATGAACAGCGACGTATCTTTAATGCTGATGATCCACTGGTTGCCGAGCGGCGGCAGCATGCGACGCAGCGCCAGCGGCAGAATAACGTGGCGGATGGTTTCGCGACGTGAAAGGCCCAGCGCCAGACCCGCTTCACTGAAACCTTTATGAATCGACAGCACCGCACCGCGGGTGATTTCCGCAATGTAGGCGCCCGAGTTGATCATAATGGTCACGACGGCGGCGCTGAACGGGTCAATGCGCAGATCGGTGAACGCCATAGGCAGGGCGAAATAGATGAACATGACCTGCACGACGATGGGGGTGCCGCGGATCACTTCGATGAAAACCAGTGCGATGTGGTTTGCGATCCAGCCGCCGTAGGTGCGGGCGAAACCGGCGACAAGACCGATAATCAACCCGCCAACCAGACCCAGGACCGAAATCCACAGGGTCATTTTAGCGCCTTCAAGCAAGAGTGGAATGGCAGGCCAGATGGCGCTCCAGTCAAACTGCATGATGTATTCCTGTATACCGTGGTGAAAAACGAAAAACGTAGGCCCGGTAAGCGGTCGCGCCACCGGGCGTTACAAACCTGAATTCAGGTGAAATTATTTAGGCTCGGTACCGAACCATTTTTTGTAGATTTCGTTGTAGGTGCCGTTCTCTTTCAGCGTTTTCAGCGCGCCGTTTACTTTCGTGCGCAGGTCGTCGCTGCCTTTCGGGAACGCGATGCCGTACTGCTGGGCTTCCAGAGACTCGCCAACCGCTTTGAACTTGCCGTTGCCAGCGGTTTTGATGAAGTACAGGATGTTAGGCGTGTCGTGCAGAACCGCGTCGGCACGGTTGGTACCCAGTTCCATATACGCGTTGTCGATATTCGGGAACTGACGCAGGTCTTTGGTTTTGATATTGGCTTTCGCGTAATCAACAGAACCGGTGCCGCTCTTCACTGCCACCACTTTGCCGTCGAGATCTTTCACGCTTTTTACGTCGTTATTATCGGCTTTGACCATCACCAGCAGGCCGCTTTTGTAGTAACCGTCGGAGAAGTCGATCGCTTTTTTACGCTCGTCGGTAATGGTGATGCCCGCCAGCGCCACATCAACGTTCTTGGTTTGCAGCGCCGGGATGATGCCGCTGAAGTCCATTGGCTTCAGGGTGTAATCCAGCTTGAGCTCTTTTGCGACTGCGGCCCACAGATCCACATCAAAACCAACGTATTTATCACCCTGTTTGAATTCAAACGGAACGAACGCCGTGTCGGTCGCAACAACCAGTTTGTCGGCAGCCTGAGAGGACACTGCAAAAGCCAGGGTAAGTGCAGCCAGTGAAACTTTTAATACAGACTTCATAGCATTTCCTTTTATATCCACGGGGCGATCCCCTGCGAGAACAGGTGGCACAATGAAAAAATCGTGCCAACTTTACAAGCTGTTGTTTTGCAAAGGGGATGATGTCACGCATTGCACAATAAACGGGGCAATGGGGTTTTATTGCACCAAAGTGGAGCACTGTTTTGGTGCGCTTCGTTTGGCTCAACTGACGGGGAGATATTTAGCGTAAATTCTGACGAAAAAACAATCTTCCATTAACGGTTGTGTGAGGTGATTATTACAATTTCTTCACTTTTGCACGGTCTCAGGCAAAAAGTGTGCACCATAGATGTGCAAAACCCTCACCGGAGGGCGAGGGTCTGATAGAAAATTCGTATGGATTACTCGATGTTAGATTCGATAAACCACAGGAACTGATCCAGGTCGCGGGACGCGGCGGTGAAAATATCGGCTGTATCTTCGTCTTTCGCTTCGCCAATCGCTTTGCGCACATCGTTTGCCACAATCGCGTAGCGGTCCGCCAGCTCTTTCAGGTGGTCCTGAACGGTATGGATATCAAGCGGGTAACTCTTCAGTGGCGTTTTGCTGTTAATCACCTGCGTGGTCCCCAGCGCCACGCCGCCCAGCTGAACGGCACGTTCAGCCATCGTATCGAGGTGGGTAACCAGCGCCGTGCGGAAACCATCCAGCATTTCATGAACGGCAATAAAGTTTGCACCGCGCATATTCCAGTGGGCCTGTTTGGTGATCAGCGAAAGATCGATGAACTGGATCACCTGGCGATTCAGCAACTCAATGGTCGCTTTTTTGTCGCTATCCGATACATCGTTACGGGTATAAAGCAGATTAGACGCTTTCGTTTTCACCAGTTTAGCGGTACTCATAATCTCATATCCTCTTGATGTTTATGTCCCAGGTAATTACGGGACTAAGTATAGCACCGGATTTTTTATCTGCGGTTTGGCTGTGCCTATCGGTTTAATAGCGAGAAGGATGTTGAGAATTTAATACATTGATATTTATCGATAATTTTAAAATTGATACAGATCAATCTTAATTTCAGGCTGGGGGAAGTCAATTCAGAGGGATATTTTGAAACGGGGGAAAGTATGTAAGAAATTATAACGACCGTCTTTCTGGCCTTTATTCTGCATGGCGTGGAGGCCATGCAGAATATATGGCCTTAGCGGATATCCACCTTCTCAACTTTAGGTTCCGGGCGCATGGTGAGCGTCGAGCCCATGGATGCCGCGATAATCGAGCAGAGCGCCAGCGTCTGGGTTAATGTCAGGGTTTCGCCAAGAAATACCATCCCGGAGATGGCGGCTAGCGCAGGCTCCATGCTCATCAGGGTGCCAAAGATGCGTGTCGGCAAACGCGTAAGGGCAATCATCTCCAGAGAATAGGGGAGTGCGGTAGAGAGGATCGCGACCGCCAGTCCGATGGGCATGACGGACCATTGCCAGATAGATTCGGTCGCCTGCGCCATGCCGATGGGCACAAACACGATAGCCGCAATCAGGGAACCCAACGCCACCGTTGCCGGACCGTGCTCTTCGCCTGCACGCTGGCCCGTGAGGATATAAACGGCCCAGCAGGCGCCTGCTCCCAGCGCCAGGGCTGCACCCGTCAGATCAATCTCAGCGACGCTCTGGCCCAGGGGAAGCAGGAACCATAACCCCAGAACGGCTAACACGACCCAGATAAAATCGACCGGACGTCGGGAGGCGAAAAGCGCCACCGCCAGCGGGCCGGTGAACTCCAGCGCAACGGCAATACCCAGCGGTATCGTCTGGATGGAGAGGTAAAACAGGTAGTTCATCGCCCCCAGGGAGAGTCCATAAAACAGCAGGGGTAAACGCTGCTCCTTTTTGAAGCGCAGACGCCAGGGTTTGAAAATAATCACCAGTATTGCCGTGCCCAGCGCGATACGCAGGGCGGTCACCCCGGGCGCGCCAACCAGCGGGAAAAGCGATTTTGCAAGCGAAGCGCCGCTTTGGATGGACAACATGGCAATCAGTATGACTGCAACCGGCAACCAGACCGACGACGTGCGGGATAACCCAGGCATCCTTTCTCCTGTCAGCTTATGTCAAACGAGGTAAAGGTTGCAGTGTAAAGGAAATATGCGGTAACGGTTGAGGCGCTGTTGAAAAAAATCCGCGTGAAATCCGTAAAATGGTTAAGCGCTGGTGGATTTATCGCCTGTCAGATTAGGAATAATCTGGATGAATGTCGCTGCGCAGACGCGCACTATGCGCATTTAGTAGTGAAAATTGTATGTGATTTGAAAGAGATAGCTGATGCTGGAAACGTTCTGTTACAGGAAAAGTTTTATTAGACATCACGAATCACAAAGAGTTTCGCAAATTTTTTTGATATATTTAAAACTTACGGACTTACTTGGATCACATTTGAGGTGGTTATGAAAAAAATTGCATGTCTTTCAGCACTGGCCGCTGTACTGGCTGTTTCCGCAGGTACCGCTGTAGCGGCGACTTCTACTGTTACTGGTGGTTACGCTCAGAGCGACTATCAGGGCGTGATGAACAAAGCTAACGGCTTCAACCTGAAGTATCGCTACGAGCAGGATAACAACCCACTGGGCGTGATCGGTTCTTTCACCTACACCGAGAAAGATCGTACTGACAACGGCGCGTACAACAAAGGTCAGTACTACGGTATCACTGCTGGTCCAGCTTACCGTCTGAACGACTGGGCAAGCATCTACGGTGTTGTGGGTGTTGGCTACGGTAAATTCCAGCAGACCGAAAACCAGGGTCTGAACCGCACTGCAAGCAACAGCGACTACGGCTTCTCCTATGGCGCAGGCCTGCAGTTCAACCCAATCCAGGACGTTGCTCTGGACTTCTCCTATGAGCAGAGCCGTATCCGCAACGTTGACGTTGGCACCTGGATCGCGGGCGTAGGTTACCGCTTCTAATCACTTCGGTGATTAAATAAAAAATCCGCCCATGTGGCGGATTTTTTTTTGTTTATTCCCCTCCCGCAGTGGGGAGAGGGAGCCGACTGTGCTGGCATCGGTCCGCACGAGACGGCAATTACTTACTCTTAATATCAAAAATATCCGTACCCAGATGGTTGTAGTCAACTTTCTGTAACTTAAAGTTGGTAACGTAAACTGGGGGAGCTTTCTTGTTAGAGACAAACGGGTAAGCATTTTTTATCTGCTCGGCCGTAATCCCCGTCCACTGCGAAAAGAACTGCAGGAAATCATTTGCCGAACGACGCGCTTTAATAACGCGATGCGTTTTATCGTCACTCGACAGCACCATAAACGGCACCTGGAAATTCTGCTGGAACTTGTCATCGTGCGCCAGATACTGCACCTCTTTGCCGCGCTCCTTAAACGCCAGCCCGTGATCGGAGAAATAGACCATTGAGAAGCTGTCGCCCGTGTTGCGTAGCTGATCGTACAGCTTGCTGAGCAGGTCGTCGGTTTGCGTCATGGTGTAGAGATAACAGGACGTCTCTTTGGACTGCACGAACTCCGCGTACTTGCCGCCGGTCCGATCGCAGGCCTGCGGGTGAGACCCCATCAGGTGCAGGACGATCAGCTGAGGCTGGGTGCGCGGGGTGGCGAAGACCTGGGCCGTCATCTTCAGCAGCGCCTCATCTTTGGTGTTTTTGTCGGCTTCAAAGTCACCGTTTTTCAGGAACTGCACCTCGTCAGCCCGTTTGGCGATGCTGGCGATGGCGGTATCGTATTCACCAATTTGCCCCTGATTGGAGAACCACCAGGTCTGGTAACCGGCGCGGTTTGCCAGGGTGACAAAATTATCCTGATACTGCGGTTTACCGTCGACGACCCGGTTAAGCGTCAGGCCGAGCGATTTCTGCGTTGAGCCGCTGGCCGCGACATAATCGGTAAACAGCGTGCCTTTAACCGAACTCGCAAACGGGGTGTTATCCCAGTGCCCGCCAAACGCCCCCATGGCATCGCGACGCGCGCTTTCGCCAATCACCACCACGTAGGTGTGATATTTCGGCTTAACGGCCAGCACGTTCCAGGTGTCTTTCATATTGGAAAGCTCAGCCATGCGCGCCTGTTCGTCGAGAACCTCTTTATTATTCACCACGACGTCTTTCACGAAGCGGAATACCGGATAGCCGATGTTAATAAGCCTTAGCTTACCGTCCCAGGGAATATTCTGGATGGGGGCGACGAACGCCACGGCAACGCTGAATACCAGACAGAGTAGTTCGATCTTACCCCAGGATTTTTTCTCGCCCGGCTGGCGGCGGATGGCGATAACGCCCAACGCGAAGATAAAGAGCCCCACCACGTAGCTGTACCACGGGAAGATCGTCAGGATCTCCGTCGACTCTTCCATATTGGTCGAGTGCAGCGCCAGCAGGGTATTAAAGTTTGGCGAGCCGTAAGCCTGACCAAACGGGAAATAGAGCGCAGCAACCAGCGAACAGATCCCGATTAACGCTTTTTGCACGCGCGGCGCAGAGCGCCAAAGCACGTGCAGAATGCAGGTGAAGGCCACCGCGTAGAGCAGACTAAAGGGATAACCCAGCGCAAAGTTAATCAGTAATGACTGCAAAAAGTAAAACCCCGTCCACGGGCTTAAGGCCCGGCTGCGGGTCACAACGGTATCTATCAGGGTTACATTCATAGGTCACTATCATGGATGAAAACGCCATGTGCTCACCCTGGCGTCAAGGGTCATAACCTGCCTGACAGTGCGTGGAGAGGGAATGTGGGTCCGCTTCAGCGAGCCGCAAATTGTGCAGGGCTGCAAGAAGATAGTGCGAGCGCTAAAGAATATCAACAGTTGCTAAGCAGATGTTTTGCGAAGGGGATTGCAAATCCGTAAAAAAAATCGGGAATAGGGCGGCTGGAAGCCAGTTTACTGCGGGTTTGTGACGAAAAAATGAAGCGGCGTACCGCAACGCCGCTTAGTGGGATGGTTTGTCGTCCTGATGCGGTTTGCCGTTAAACATATCGCACAGCATGTTCAACAGCATTAAGCGCACTTTAAAGGGTGAGTGGGTAAACACGGTCATGCACCTCTTGAATTCGTTCATAAGCCCTCCTGAGTTTTGATCCCTTCGATCCGTGAAGGGTGACTGCATTACATACAGATATAGCACAGGCTATATTGTATAGCTATGGCTATTTCGTTAATTTTTTGTGCTTGCTTAGGGATGGTTTACAATGTGCGCTCTCGATACCGGGCGCTGGAAGCGTCACCCCACTGAGGAAGTACAATGAACCGTCGCGCAGGTAAGCCAACCATTAAAAAAACGACGCAGCTGGTGAATGTTGAAGAACATGTCGAAGGTTTTCGTCAGGTCCGTGAAGCGCACCGGCGTGAACTGATTGATGATTATGTTGAACTCATTTCCGATCTGATTCGTGAGGTTGGGGAAGCGCGCCAGGTCGATATGGCCGCCCGACTGGGGGTTTCGCAGCCGACTGTGGCTAAAATGTTAAAACGCCTGGCCTCCGTGGGCTTAATTGAAATGATCCCCTGGCGCGGCGTGTTTCTGACGCCGGAAGGTGAGAAACTCGCGCAGGAGAGCCGCGAGCGCCATCAGCTTGTCGAGAATTTTTTACTGGTGCTGGGCGTCAGCCCGGAGATCGCCCGCCGGGATGCGGAAGGCATGGAACACCACGTCAGCGAAGAGACGCTGGTGAAGTTTCGCGAATTTACCCTTAAATATGGTCCCTCCGCTGAATGAAAATCCCTGGACTGCAGGCCCTGGCACGCGATCGTTTCTTCCATCTCTTACTCATCATTGGCGCAGGGTTAAGCCTCTTTGTGCCGTTTGCCCCACACGCCTGGCCCGCCGCGATTGACTGGCGGACCATCATTACCCTGAGCGGCCTGATGATGCTCACCAAAGGGGTCGAGCTGAGCGGCTATTTTGACGTGCTGGGCCGTAAAATGGTGCGTCGCTTTGCCACCGAACGCAGGCTGTCCCTGTTTATGGTGTTCTCCGCCGCGCTGCTGTCGACGTTTCTAACCAACGACGTGGCGCTGTTTATCATCGTGCCCCTCACGCTTACGCTGCGTAAGCTGTGCGAAATCCCGGTCAGCCGGCTGATCATCTTTGAAGCGCTGGCCGTCAATGCCGGCTCGCTTCTGACGCCAATCGGCAATCCGCAAAATATCCTGCTCTGGGGACGGTCCGGCCTGTCGTTCGCCGCCTTCACCTGGCAGATGGCCCCGCTGGCGCTGGTGATGATGCTGTCGCTGCTGGCGGTATGCTGGTTTGCGTTTCCGGATAAAAAACTGCAGTACCACAGCGGCACGGCGGGCCCGCAGTGGCAGCCGCGCCTGGTGTGGAGCTGCCTCGGGCTATACATCGTCTTTCTGTTCGCCCTGGAGCTGAAGGTTGAGCTGGCGGGCGTTCTGCTCGTCGCCGCAGGGTTTGTCGTGCTGGCGCGCCGCGTGCTGGTCAGCGTGGACTGGACGCTGCTGCTGGTCTTTATGGCGATGTTTATTGATGTGCATCTCCTCATCCAGCTTCCGGTGCTGCAGAACGTGCTGCACGGGGTCAGCGCGCTGTCTCAGCCGGGACTGTGGCTGACGGCGATTGGCCTGTCGCAGTTTATCAGCAACGTGCCTTCCACCATTCTGCTGCTCAACTACGTGCCGCCCGATACCCTGCTGGCCTGGGCCGTGAACATCGGCGGGTTTGGGCTGCTGCCCGGCTCGCTGGCAAACCTCATCGCCCTGCGTATGGCCAGCGACCGTCGTATCTGGTGGCGCTTCCATCTCTGGTCAATTCCTATGCTGGTCTGGGCCGCGGCGATCGGTTTCGGACTATTCCTTCTCATATAGTGCGCAATTTGTCAGTTTTTCCTGGCAAACGTATAGCAACGTCCTAGCTTTAGTGAACGGCATAGTGTGATGCCGCTCACTGACAGGACCGTTGCTGAACTATGGCTGAAGATCAAAACCCGCCTGCTGACGAGCAGGACAAAAACAATAATGAGCGTAAGCGCCCGGGCAAAAAACCATTAATTATCCTCGGCATTGTCGTGGTGGTGATGGTCGTTGTGGCGCTGGTGTGGTGGCTTTTAACCCGTAACCAGGAGACGACTGACGACGCCTTTACCGACGGCGACGTGGTGACGATTGCCCCCAAAGCGGCGGGCTACGTCACCGAGCTGCGGGTGCGCGATAACCAGCGCGTGAAAAAGGGCGATTTGCTGGTGGTCATCGATCCGCGTGACACCACCGCGCAGCGCGATCAGGCCCAGGCCCAGCTTGGCCTGGCTATCGCGCAGCTGCATCAGGCCCAGGCGCAGCTGGCGCTCTCAAAGGTGCAGTATCCCGCCCAGCGTGACGAAGCCAAAGCGCAGGTGCTGAAAGCGCAGGCTGATTTGGCGAACGCGCAGGCGGAGTACCGTCGCCAGCGCGGCGTCGACCCGCGCGCGACCACCCAGCAAAGTATTGATTCCGCGAACGCCCAGCTGCGTAGCGCCCAGGCGGGCCTTGCCAGCGCGCAGGCGCAGCTGGAAGTGGCGGAGCAGGTACAGCTGCAAATCCGCCAGCAGGAAACCAACGTTGAAGCGCGGGAGCGTCAGGTTGAGCAGGCAAAGGCACAGCTGGAAACGGCTAACCTGAACCTCTCTTACACCGAAGTCCGCGCCCCGTTCGACGGGTTTGTCACCAAACGCAACGTGCAGCCCGGCACGCTGGTGCAGGCGGGCACCGCGCTATTCTCGCTGGTTTCCACGAACGTGTGGGTAGTGGCGAACTTCAAAGAGTCCCAGCTCGAGCGCATGAAGCCCGGCGACAAGGTCACGGTGTCCGTCGACGCGTGGCCTGACATGGCGCTTGAGGGCCACGTTGACAGTATCCAGCAGGGCAGCGGCTCGCGCTTCTCTGCCTTCCCGGCAGAAAATGCCACCGGTAACTTTGTCAAAATCGTGCAGCGCGTGCCGGTGAAAATCGTCATTGATAAGGGACTCGATGCCAACAAACCGCTGCCGCTGGGCCTGTCGGTGGCGCCGAAGGTGACGGTCGAATGACGGATCACAGCCACGACAGCTGGAAACCCGCCAGCAATCCGTGGGCGGTGGCGATTGTCGTCACCCTGGCGGTGTTTATGGAAATTCTGGACACCACTATCGTCAACGTGGCGCTGCCCCACGTGGCGGGCTCGCTCTCGTCCAGCTATGACGAATCTACCTGGGTGTTAACCAGCTATCTGGTGGCGAACGGCATCGTGCTGCCCATTTCGGCGTTTCTGAGCCGGGTGTTTGGCCGCAAGCAGTTCTTCCTGATCTGCATCGTGATGTTCACCGTCTGCTCGTTCCTCTGCGGCATCGCCACCGAGCTGTGGCAGATCATCCTGTTCCGCGTGATGCAGGGCTTCTTTGGCGGCGGGCTGCAGCCCACGCAGCAGTCGGTGCTGCTCGACTACTTCAAGCCGGAGGACAGGGGCAAAGCGTTCGGGCTTTCTTCCATCGCCATTATCGTTGCGCCGGTGCTTGGCCCGACGCTGGGCGGCTGGATCACCGACAACTACTCCTGGCGCTGGGTGTTCTTTATCAACATTCCGGTGGGGATTGTCACGGTGCTGGCGATCTATCAGCTGCTGGAGGATCCGCCCTGGGAGAGCAAGTCAAAAGAGAAGCTGAGCATCGACTGGACGGGGATCGGCCTGATCGCCCTGGGGCTGGGCTGCCTGCAGGTGATGCTTGACCGGGGGGAAGATGAGGACTGGTTTAACTCGAACTTTACCCGCACGTTCGCGGTATTAACGCTGATCGGCATTATCGGCGCGATTTACTGGCTGATGTATGCCAAAAAGCCGGTGGTGGACCTGCACTGCATGAAGGACCGCAACTTCGCTATCTCCAGCCTGCTGATGGCAGGAATGGCGATGATCCTGTACGGCAGCTCGGTGGTGATCCCGCAGCTGGCGCAGCAGGATCTGGGCTACACGGCGACGTGGTCAGGGCTGGTGCTGTCGCCCGGCGCGGTGCTGATCGTGCTGACCATCCCGCTGGTATTGAAGCTGATGCCGGTGGTGCAGACGCGCTGGATCATTGCCTTTGGCTTTACCTGCCTCGCGGTGTCGTTCTTCTGGTCGCGCACGCTGACGCCGGATATCGATTTCGAAACGCTGGTGCTGTTCCGCAGCGCCCAGTCGATCGGGCTGGGGTTCCTGTTTGTGCCCCTCACCACCATTGCCTTTATTTCGATCCCGAGACGGCTTAATGCCGATGCGGCGGCGCTGTTCACCATGTTCCGCAACGTCGCGGGTTCGATTGGGATTTCGCTGTCGACGGCGGCCATCACCGAACGATCTCAGGCGCACAGCGCGCATCTGGCGTACCACGCCTCGCCGTTTAACGAGCAGTTCCAGCTGGCGATACGCGAAAGCGCGCAGGCGATCCAGAACTTCACCACCCAGGTGGGTGACCCCACCGGGATCGCCACCGGACGCCTGTACCAGACCATGATCGAACAGTCCCGTTTTCTGGCCTACATCGACGTCTTCACCCTCCTGAGCGTCGTGGCCCTGTTGCTGATTCCGTTTTGTTTGTTGCTCTCGCCGGTTAAGAGCGAGGGGAGTGCAGGAGCACATTGATGATACACAGACGTTTACACCCCCTGATGATAATGCTGCTGGCGGGCTGCGCCGTTGGGCCGGACTACCAGCAGCCCGCACCACCTTCCGTCACGCACTGGAACGATAAGGGCGACAGCGCGGTGAAATCGCAAACGTCCTCCGCCGCGACCAACCCGCGCTGGTGGAAGACCTTCGGCTCGCCGCAGCTCGATAGCCTCGTTGAACGGGCTATTGCCGGAAACCTGACCCTGCAGCAGACGGTGCTGCGCATCGCCGGGGCGCGCGAGCAGATTAACCAGGCGGGCGGGGCGTTTTACCCAGCGGTAAACGGCAATCTGCAGGCGACGCGCCAGCAGCTCGGCCTGGAAGGGGAGCTAAAATCCCACGGCGTATACGATCAGGTGGATAGCATCGATCCCAACCTGAAGGGCGCGCTGGGGCCGCTGACGCAGCCGATTAACCTCTACCAGGGCAGCTTCGACGCCCAGTGGGAAATCGACCTGTGGGGCAAGGTGCGCCGTCAGGTGGAAGCCGCCGAAGCGCAGCAGAAAGCCGCTATCGAGCAGCGCAACGACGCGCTGGTGTCGCTGGAGGCGGAAGTGGCGCGCGCGTGGCTCCAGCTGCGCGGGGCGCAGAGCGTTATCGCCACGCTGAACACCCAGATTAAAAGCGCCCAGCAGACGCTGGATCTGACCGAAAGCCGCCAGCGGGGCGGGCTGTCGCCGCAGATGGACGTGGAAAACGCCCGGGCGCAGTTAGGCAACCTTGAAGCACAGCTGCCGCAGTACCAGGCGCAGGAGCGGCAGGCGATGAATGGCCTGGCGATCCTGCTCGGCAAGCCGCCGGGGGCGCTGGATGCGGAACTACAGCGCGTGCAGCCGATGCCCGCGCTGCCGGATATCGTGCAGACCGGCATTCCGTCGACGCTGGCGCGACGCCGTCCGGACGTGCGCGAAGCCGAGGCGAACCTGCATGCCGCCACGGCGCAAATCGGCGTTTCGGTGGCCGAGCTGTTCCCGAGCTTTACCCTCTCCGGGCAGTTTGGCCTGCGCAACAGCGAAACCAATTGGCTAACCGACTGGAGCAGCCACTTCTACAGCTTCGGCCCGCAGGTCTCCATCCCCATTTTCCAGGGCGGTCGGCTGGTCTCCAGCGTCAAGGTGGCGCGCGCGCAGCAGGGGGCGGCGGTGCTGGACTATCGTCAGACGGTGCTCACCGCGCTTGGCGATGTGGAAAATGCGCTGGTGAGCTATCGCACCGACCAGCAGCGTGAAGCGGGGCTGGCGAAAACCATCGACGCGCTGCAAAACGCCTTCGATCTGGCGAGCGACAGCTACCGGCAGGGGATCGCCAGCTTTATCGACGTGCTGGACGCCCAGCGTCAGCTGGCCCAGGCCCAGCAGCAGCGCGCGCAGGCGCAGGTGCAAAGCGCGCTCGATTTGGTGGCGCTCTACAAGGCGCTCGGCGGCGGCTGGGAGCCGTATCAGCAGGTGCAGTTACCGGACTACAGCGTCTTTGGCGACGCCCCGCGCGGATAACTATTCAGAGGATTGGGCAAGAAACGGACAGGAACGCCACATTCGCGATGGCCGCGGGGCGGGTATAACTATCGGGTACCCCTTAAACGACATGCGAGGATTATCTTATGCGTTATCAAAAACTGGGCAATACCGGTCTGTTCGTTTCTGAACTGTGCCTCGGCACCATGACCTTCGGCGGTGAAGGCGGCATGTGGGGCAAGATTGGCCAGCTCCAGCAGAGCGAAGCAGAACAGCTGGTGGGCCGCGCGCTGGATGCCGGGATCAACTTTATCGATACCGCGGACGTGTACTCGGAAGGGCGTTCGGAGGAGATCACCGGTCAGGCGCTGAAGAACCTGAAGATCCCCCGCGAGAACGTGGTGGTCGCCACCAAAGTGTTCGGCGAAACGGGGACGGCAGGGGTGAACTCGCGCGGCAGCTCGCGCTATCACATTATCAGCAGCGTGAAGGAGAGCCTGCGCCGCCTGCAGCTCGATCATATCGATCTCTACCAGCTGCACGGCTTCGACCCGGCCACGCCGATTGAAGAGACGCTGTACGCGCTGGATAACCTGGTGCAGCACGGTCACGTGCGCTATATCGGCGTGTCGAACTGGGCGGCGTGGCAGATTGCCAAAGCGCTGGGCATTTCCGAGCGGCTCGGGCTGGCGCGCTTCGCGTCGCTGCAGGCGTATTACACCATCGCCGGGCGCGATCTGGAACGCGAGCTGGTGCCGATGATGCAGAGCGAAGGCGTCGGGCTGATGGTCTGGAGCCCGCTGGCGGGCGGCCTGCTGAGCGGGAAATATGGCCGCGACGGCCAAAGTGAAGCCGGTGGTCGCCGTCTGGAGTTTGACTTCCCGCCGGTGAACAAAGATCGCGCCTTCGACTGCGTGGACGTGATGCGCACGATTGCCGAAAGCAAGGGCGTCTCCGTCGCGCAAATCGCGCTGGCGTGGCTGCTGCATCAAAAAGCGGTGACCAGCGTGATTGTTGGCGCGAAGCGCGTTGAGCAGCTGGATGACAATATCGCCGCAACCGGGATCCACTTAGGCGAAGACGAGCTTAAACAGTTTGATGCCGTCAGCGCGCTGCCGCGGGAATATCCGGGCTGGATGCTTGAGCGCCAGGGGGAATATCGTCGTAACCAGCTTGCACAGCAATAACCGTCCTCTCCCCGGTGGCGCTTCGCATACCGGGGCTACTTTCCGTTGTATAGCCATAATAGAGTTATGTCACTATTCAATTTTGAGCAATTAAAGTTATGTCACTATTCACATTAAGTGTATGAAATATACCAATCCATTTCCTATGAAATGCTTTTACAAATTTTTCTTAAAGGATGTTTGATGTAGACGACTTGAGATGAAGCAGTTAGTAACTTTGGTATTGCGCTTTTTACCCCTAAAATGCCTATGTGTAATGGTATAATGCAGTTAACTTAGTAAATTGATGGAAAAAGTAAGAAAATGCCAAAATGGCCTCTAAACCACTGTTTAGTTGGCCTGCATGTCTTGGTAGATAAGGTTTAATAGCTTGTAAACTGTTATGTCCTTTAACAGCTTAGAGGCTGTTAAAAAAACGTTTTCGATTTTGATTCGTCAGTACGGAAGGTTATCATGAGTACTCAATACTATTTGAAAACGTTGAATCAGTTACGCCCCGTTCTGGAAGGTTTCCGCAAATCCAAAGGACTTACTTAAAGATAGCTTTCTGAACGATTGGGTGTAACACAGCAAACTTACGCACGTTTGGAAGCAAACCCAGCAACTGCAAGTTTTAAGCGCTTGTATAAGGTGTTTAGTATGCTGGGAGTAAAGCTCGTACTTTCATCAAGGGAACCATTAGCAGATTCAAAGTCTCAGTCCATTACAAAGCAGCAGGACGCAGCGCTACCTGCTAGGCGGGAGACATGGTGACTTTATAAACGACACTGATAATTCAACCGTACATTAAGCATTTGAGTATACCCAGAAAATCCTACCATTTTTAACCCAGAAATGGGATTTACAACCGTCTTTTAACCCTACCGAGGGGGGTAATGATAGTAACCGGTTGAATCGCAACGGATAATCTAGAGACTTCTGAGCCGTTGATAATATAGGTTTTCATATTCAACCGATGGTATGTGCTCGCTTGAACCATGCCGACGCTTACTGTTATAAAACATTTCGATGTAATCAAAAATATCGCTTCTGGCTTCGTCTCTCGTTCCGTAGATCCTTTTCTTAATCTGTTCGCGTTTCAGTAGCTGGAAAAAGCTTTTCGCAACCGCGTTGTCATGGCAGTTACCGCGACGACTCATGCTGCCTTCCAGACAGTGTGATTTCAGGAACGTCTGCCACTCATAGCTCGTGTACTGACTGTCCTGATCCGAATGAACCAGTACATGCTTCTGAAGATTACGCCTCCACCCCGCCATAAGTAATGCGTTCAGGACAATCTCTTTTGTCATGCGGGGTTGCATTGACTAGCCGATAACTTTTCGGGAGAACAGGTCAACCACTACGGCCAGATACAGCCAGCCTTCGTGGGTTCGGATGTAGGTTATGTCCGTCACCCAACGCTCATCCGGTGAGTCCGGATTGAACTTCCGCTGGAGCCTGTTGGGTGTCAAGATGCTGGCTTCTCCTTTACGTGCCCGTGGGCTGCTGTACCCAACCTGAGCTTTGATTCCGGCGCGCTTCATCAGCCGCCAGACATGGTTCACTCCGCACTGCTGTCCGGTATCACGCAGATCTAGATGGATCTTGCGGTAACCATAGACGCAGCCAGACTCAAGCCAGGACTGTTTGATCTGCCCGGTCAGCATCTGGTCTGTCTGGTGACGCTGTGAATGTGGCTGCTGAAGCCAGAAGTAAAATCCCCTCGGATGGACATCCAGAACCCGACAGAGCAAACGAACAGGCCAGCAACGGCTGTTGTCGCGGATAAAGGCGTACCTCAGTCGGACAGCTTTGCGAAGTACGCCGCAGCATTTGTAATATGTCCCGTTCGTCCGTAACCCGCTTCAACTCTTTCTGAAGACGGCGGATTTCGGCCTGCGCATCTGAACGTTTATTATTAGTGGAAGAATCCGGACCGAACTTTTTTATCCAGGCGTAAAGAATGTGAGTGGTAACATCGAGACGTGTTGCAACACTGGAAATGGAATGACCACGATCAACAACCTGTTTGACTGCTTCAATTTTAAACTCTTCAGGATAACGCTTACCGCTCATGGTCACCTCTCTTTAAGTCATCTTAAATGACTCTGAGGTGTCTGTTAAACCCGTGGCGATTCACTAATATAAACTAAACATTAGCTTATTAGATGTATTGTTTCTTGAGTCGGATATAAGCCTTGATTAAGCAAATATCCGACGTTGTTAATTGGGTGAGATATGTATTGCTTAAATATTTTCTGGGAGGTTATGAACCTCTTTAAGAATACCTTTAGAGATAACAATATATCCCCTTTCTTTTAAATCCGAAAGAATGCGCATAATGCCGCTTCGTGAACGACGGGTTTTACTACGGATATAGTTTTCTGCTAAAATTGATTCGCGAACATCTTCCGGGAGGTTGATCAGTTCATAGAGTTGATGACGAACAACATTATAAGTTGAGGGGGTAGTAAGCTTAAATATTCTCTCAATAACCATGCTGGCCATGGCTAGCTGGTGACGCGAAAAATCTTCCCATAAGTTGTGCTCAGTCAACAACTCAAACAATTTTTCTCGCTCAATTATAGCAATCTCCGAAGGGAGAATGGTTTTGAGGACATAAACAGGGGTAGTATCTGGGGGGAGTGAAATCGCTCCTCGCAGAGTTGGTGCATCGAACAAATCGATCAGGATATCATCCGGTTGCCGGTACATTGAAACTGCCCCAGAGCGAATAAAATAGCATATCTGTGTTTTTTCAGCAGTAAGGGTGTAACGTGTATTTACTCCAACGAGCTGGTACTGAAGAAAAGGGGAAAGTTTATCCATTAATACTATCAGCCTGCTGGGATCTGTTCGAGTTGACTTAATATTAATATTGGGCATAAGTTTGCATAAGATTCGTAACAAGGAGAAATCATTTAATTCTAGATGCAACATAACGAATAGTCAAATCGTTCTTTTATAAAAAAGGAACTTAAAATCTATGCATGTTATAGCATAGGGTTTCACTGCGAAATCCTATGCTATAAGATTATGACAATTTCATGATAACCATATTGTCCATATTCAAATAAAAAAAACCATGTTCTATATCTATCAACAGCGGAGTGCATGGATACCTTTCAGGCTGTTCCTCTTCTATCAGATAGTCTATATCGACTTTAGAAAACATACTTAAATTATGTGCCGCCAAGTACCATTCTTTATATTCATCAAATGAATGCAATATAAGCGGTTTATTATAAACCATTACCAGTTGTACGTTCTTACATGACGCTTGACTCATAAAGTTACTTCCTCTTTAGGTTCAAAGTTAGTT
The DNA here is from genome assembly GCF_021892025.1 of Enterobacter cloacae complex sp. ECC445. Classification (NCBI taxonomy): domain Bacteria; kingdom Pseudomonadati; phylum Pseudomonadota; class Gammaproteobacteria; order Enterobacterales; family Enterobacteriaceae; genus Enterobacter; species Enterobacter cloacae complex sp. ECC445. The sequence goes on from NZ_JAKLRZ010000021.1 coordinate 123,272, forward strand.
AATAACGTATAAATCACGTTATTTCAATAAACGATGTATTTTTTTAATCCAAAAATAGACATGGTAAGTTGAATTTTTATTTCTAAATGGTGGGTTATTCTTCCGGTCCATTTTGGGACCATAGGAATGTTGTAAGGAACTTTATCAAGTCGCAAAATAATACGCATCTCAGTTGAACAACGTTTTAACTGAAATGTAGATGTTATTGTAAAATAATTGTTAGCCTTTGAGATGAATGAAATGAATACAAAAAAACTTGCTTTAATTGCTGCCATGATTACAACTGCTTTAATGGCCAATGCAAATGCTGCCGATCAGGGGCACGGTAAAGTGACATTCACTGGGTCAATCATCGATGCTCCATGCTCTATCAGTCCAGATAGCATCGACCAAACAGTGAGTCTGGGAGAAATTTCGCAAGCGGCGCTTGAAAATAATGGCACAAATGATGGCACTTCGGTTCCACAAAACTTTGAAATTAAACTGGAAAACTGCACTGATGTGACTTCAAAAACCGTTACAACCACTTTCACCGGTGCTGAGGGGGCGACAGCTGGTTCCTTAGGTATCACCGGTACGGCCAAAGGTGCCAGTATTATCCTGACTAACGGTGACGGTAATCAAGTCAAATTGGGTGAAGCAACTGCCCCACACATGTTACAGGATGGTAATAATACCATGCTCTTTTCCGCTTACTTACAGGGCGATGGTGCGACTGCCACTGTAACTCCTGGCGATTTCTCCGCAATTGCTGATTTCACTCTTGCATATCAATAATCGCAGGACCTGAGTTGTATACGTACACGCCGCCCCCACTGGCGTGTACGCATTTAAAATATCAGAATCGGAAACTATGAGTAAATTAATGTACGCCGTACTGACGTTTTTATTTACCGCAACGGCTTTTGCGTCACAGATATCACAGCAAGAATTTGAACCTTCATCAGTGTTTGACCCAGCATTATCCGGACGTGTTAACATGAATGGTTCTATTATCTTTAGCGCCTGTGATATTGATACCGGTGACGGGTATCAGGAAATTAATATGCCAGGGGAAACACTCGGTCATATTAAAAGAGCTGGAATGGGTGAACCCCATAATTTTCACATTCAGTTGACAAACTGCACGCTGGATTCTTCGGATAAATCAGGCATTTGGCAGTATCTGAACATCATTTTTGACGGTGATGACGATGAAGGCTTTTTTAGAGTAAGTGGCAATGCTGGCGGTGTGGCACTGCAACTGCAAGATAGAAACGGCGAGGTAATTCATCCTGGAAAACCTGTTCAAGTGCAGCAGGCTTCAGATGTAGAGAACCGACTAGATTATCAATTCAGGATTAGAAATATGATGCGAGATTTAACGGTTGGTGATTACAACGCCATTATTAGATATCGAATAGAATATTTCTGAGCTCAGACTTGAGCACTGCTTGTTTTCTTATGATGTGATCGTCAGTTTACTGGTGTGGCGGATATGACTTACGCAAAACTCAAAAATGAATTTGGAACAAGGGTCGCTAAGTATTCGGTGTTGGCCGCCTTTATATTTCTCTATTGTCACGGTAATGTTAATGCCGCAGATGATATCCAGTTTAATACTGATGTACTAGATATTAAGGACAGAGAAAATATTGATTTAAGCCACTTTTCGAAGCGTGGCTATCTTATGCCGGGTGTGTATACCTTTAATATAAAAATTAATCAGAACGAACTGGAAGAACAACCTATATCCGTCTATCCAGATGAGAATGACGGTAAGGATTCGAAAGTCTGCTTTACGCCAAATGTAGTGAAAAAGCTGGGTTTTAAAGAAGATAGCGCAAAAGCGTTCACCCTTTGGCACAACAATGAATGCGTGGACATCACTACTCTTAAAGGGGTGGAGGTGAGTCCAGACCTTAGTGCGGCGGTGTTGACCATCAGCGTTCCGCAGGCATACGTGGAATACACTGATGACAACTGGGTACCGAGCAGCATGTGGGACGAGGGCATACCAGGTCTACTGGCTGATTACAATTTCAATGCCCAGGCCCGCCAGAACCAGCACGGTGGCGATGAGAACAGTGTCTCCGGTAACGGTACCTTCGGTGCGAATCTAGGAGCATGGCGTGCTCGCGCGGACTGGCAGACGAACTATGATGATCAGTCCGGTGAAGATGACGGTTCTGCTCAGAAACAGTGGACATGGAGCCGAGTGTATCTCTACCGAGCACTAACAACCCTGAAAGCAAAGTTGACGCTGGGTGAGGACTACCTTAATTCTGATCTGTTCGACAGCTTTCGGTTCACCGGCGCCAGTGTTGTTTCCGATGACAATATGCTGCCACCGAACCTACGCGGTTATGCACCTGAGGTGACTGGAGTTGCAAAAACTAACGCAAAAGTGACAATTTCCCAGCAGGGCCGTGTGATTTATGAAACCCAAGTTGCAGCGGGACCATTTTCCATACAGGACCTGAATAATGCTGTATCCGGCATGCTGGACGTAAAGGTGCAGGAACAGGACGGTTCTGTGCAGGAGTTTAAGGTCAGCACTGCCAGCATTCCCTATCTGACCCGTCCGGGCAGCGTTCGCTACAAAGTGTTTGCAGGAAAACCGACCAGTTATGATCACCGTACCGAAGGCGAAACCTTTGGTTCGGGAGAATTTTCCTGGGGTATCAGCAACGGTTGGTCACTTTACGGTGGGTTGGTAAGTAGCAGTGATTATCTTTCCATGGCAGCCGGTATCGGCCGTGATTTGATGGTGCTGGGCGCCGTGGCGTTCGACGTCACTCGCTCAGACGCTAGACTGGACGACCAGGATCTTCAAGGGCAGTCATACCGGGTTAGCTATTCGAAACGTTTTGATGACACAGGTAGTCAAGTGACATTCGCGGGTTATCGTTTCTCAGAAAAAGATTATATGAGCTTTAACGACTACCTGAACTATACGACGAGCCAGGATGACTTTATGCAGAGCCGGGAAATGTACACGGCGACCTTCAGCCAAACATTTAAATCGCTGGGGCTTTCCGCATATCTGAACTATTCTCATCAGACTTACTGGAATAACCCTGCAGAAGACCGCTATAACCTGTCGCTCTCCCGTTACTTCGATATCGGTAAATGGAAGAATATAAACGGTTCGCTGACCGGCTATCGCAACAAGTTTAACGGTGAGAACGATGATGGCATGTACCTTTCGCTTTCCGTGCCATGGGGAGATTCCGGCTCACTCAGCTATAACGGCTCAGTGAACGGAGACAGTAATACCCATAATTTGTCTTATTTCGACCACCTTAAAAATGGCGATAACTACCGAATAGCGGCGGGTGGCAGTGAGGATGGCGGTACTCTCAGTGGGTATTACGACCATTCTGCGGATATAGCTGACATTACCGCCAACGTCGATTACCAGCAGAACCAGTACACTTCCGCTGGTCTGTCCCTGCGGGGCGGGATGACGGCGACAACCCATGGCGCGGCACTGCACCGGGCAAACAACCTGGGCGGCACCCGTGTGATGGTAGACACTGGTGATGCGACAGAGATTCCCGTACAAGGGTACAGCGACAGTACCAGAACTAATCTGTTCGGCAAGGCGGTGATCACCGAAGTTAGCGACTACAACAAAAATACCCTGAGTATCGATATTAATGACTTGCCGGATAATGCTGAAGCATCCACCTCGGTGGTACAGGCCACGCTGACTGAAGGAGCGATTGGTTACCGGAAGTTCAACGTCATTTCAGGAGAGAAAGCCATGGCAGTTATTCGTCTGGCTGATGGCAGTTTCCCGCCATTCGGCGCAAGCGTGCAGAACGCGGAGAAACAGGAAACCGGCATCGTCAATGATGAAGGACAGACGTATCTCTCCGGCCTTAAACCAGGGGTAAAACTGGATGTCAGCTGGGACGGAGATGTGCAGTGCATAGTCACCATACCAGAAAAACTAACAGGAATTAATCAGAACGGAAGTCTGTTGCTGCCGTGCCAGTAAGCGACGGTGAATATATCATTAATTGAGTATAAAAAATGAAAATGTTAAATCGTAATAACACCCTCTCCGTTCTGGTCATTGCCTTGAGTGGTCTGCTAGTCACGCAGCAAGCCAGTGCAGCCATCGCGCTGGACCGCACCCGAGTGATTGTGAACGGCGGCGATAAATCGGTCAGCCTCAACCTCACTAATGAGAACAAGAATCTGCCCTACCTGGCTCAGGGCTGGATTGAAGATGCACAAGGCAATAAGGTCACCTCACCACTGACTGTACTGCCGCCAGTGCAACGTGTGGAACCGGGTGCGAAAAGTCAGGTGAAGGTGCAGACCAGCCCTGCACTCAGTACGTTGCCTCAGGACAGAGAATCCTTGTTCTATTTCAACCTACGTGAAATTCCACCGCGCAGCAATAAGCCTAACACCCTGCAGATTGCCCTGCAGACACGCATTAAACTGTTCTACCGTCCGGCAGCTATAGCACTGGACAAGACCCAGGCGGCAAAGGGTGACTGGGTAGAAAAAGTCACGCTAAATCGTAAAGGCGATAAGTTTGTGGTGAACAACCCCACCCCGTATTACCTGACCATCGTTGAAGGGCGCCCGTCAGCAAAGGGTAGCCCGGTTAGCTTCCGGCCTTTAATGGTGGAGCCAAAAGGAGAAAGCACTATTGAAGCCGCTGCCAGTGTGCTTGGTAATTCGCCAGTACTGACCTATGTCAATGACTATGGCGGACGCCCCCAGATTCAGTTTACATGCAGTAGCGCAAGCTGTACGGCCAGCTTGCTGAAAGACAAATAATCTCCGCCTGAGGGAAGATCACAATGAACGGAATGATGAAAACGATACTGCTTACTGGTTTGCTTCTTGCTGTAGCTAGTACAGCCAATGCTGAAGATGAAAAATCTCTTGTGGATACAGGGACATTGTTTGTCCACGGTGACCTGCAGGAAAACACCTGCCGGATGACAATGGACTCAGCTTGGCAGGATGTGAACCTCGGTACTACCAGTCGAGCGGAAGTGGATCATGCTGGTAAAGCTGCAGAGCCAGTTAAAGTTAATATTTACTTGCATGACTGCCCAGAACTGGCTAGTTGGAGCAAAAATATAACACCAATGACTACTACTTTCAGCACATTGCAGCCTCCATATTCTGCACGATTTATGGGTGTGCAGGATGATTACAATCCGGAGTTGATAAAGGTTGTTGGTGCATCTGGCATCGGCTTGCGTCTGCGTGACAGCAAAGGGGCAACAGTGATGTTATCGCACAATAGTGACAGTATCCTGCTGAATCCAGGACAGAATCAGCTTACCTTCACTTTGCAGCCGGAACGCACCACCGCCCCATTCGTTGCCGGCCCGTATCACGCGCTGGTTAATTTCAGCATGATTTATCAGTAGGAGAGGCCTGTGAGCAGACTGAAATGGCAGAGCCTCTGGCTGGCAGTTGTGGTGATGTGCCAGGGGGCTATGGCCGCTCAGAACACCGCGCAAATTACTGTTAATGTAACGATTCATGCTTCACCCTGCGAAATAAACAATAATCAAAATATTGATGTAGATTTCGGCGACAACATAATTACCACCGATGTGGCAAAAGGTATTGTGGAAAAAGAAGTGAGCTACACTCTAGATTGTACTAATGCTGATCAGAGCAAAACGCTGGAAATGCGTATTAGCGGAGCGGAAACATCTTTTGACGAAACGTTACTTTCAACCAGTATTCCTGAATTAGGTATAAAGATGAAAGCGGATGGCAATGACTATCCAATAAATACAGATCTGGCTCTCGCTAATTCTGTCAGTAAACCAGTGCTTATAGCACAGTTGGTGCAACAGCCTGGCGCGCATTTGCCGACAGGTGGCTTCACCGCAGGTGCAACTATGACGGTGGATTACCAGTGAATCAGTTAATTAAAATCTTGGCTTTAGGTATGTTGCTACCTTTTACAGTGCAGTCCGCCGACAATATGGCTTTCCACGGTACCCTTGTAGCACCTCCTTGTACTATAAACAATGGTGAGACCATTGAGGTGTTTTTTGGCACAGACCTTGGGGTAAATAAAATTAATGGAACTAACTACAAACAACAGATCAACTACAGCGTGGACTGCGATGTGGGATATAGTGCAAACAATTTAGCAGTTGTTGTAGACACCACAACTCCGGCGAGCTTTGACTCTGCGGCCGTACTGACGAATAAAAATGGTCTGGCTGTCCGTATTCTGATGGATGGTTTGCCTGTTACATTTGCGCAGCGTGTGGCCATCAATAACCCGACCTCACCACCAAAAATTGAGGCTGTGCCCGTACAGGACCCTACAGTGACGCTCGATGAAGGATCCTTTGAAGCAACTATGACGCTGCGTGCAGATTATCTTTGAGTAAGGAGCCGGAATTGAAACTTTGTATACTGATTATCACTCTATTCGTACCTGTACTGGCATTAATTCCTGCTTACGCCATCGATAACGTCCACTTCTCAGGTGCTTTAGTAGCTGAACCCTGTACGTTACCTGATACTGACACCGATATTCATGTCGATTTCGGCACGGTAATTGAGAAGTATCTTTATCAGAATGAGCGAACAAAAGATATTCCGTTTACTATACATTTGGAAGATTGTGACACTAATGTGATGAATACGGTCAGCGTAACATTTGATGGTGTAGCAGATGATGAGTTAACGGACATGCTTGCGCTGGATGCATCCAGCACAGGGAAAGGGATGGCTATTGGTATGGAATTACCAGATGGTTCACCGCTTGTAATTAATAAAGCTACATCATACAAGCAATTAACCCAGGGAAGTAACGAGCTGACTTTTAATGCGTTTGTTCAAATAAAACCTACTGTGTTAAGTTCAAAACTGTTAGTTGCAGGTGATTTTTCTGCGATTAGCACTTTTGTTTTGTCTTATCAATAATTATCGAGTGATTTATGAAGCGATTGTTATATTTATTGTGTTTTATAATGCCATCTGTCATTGCTGGACAATATCCTGTAATTACATCTGTTGATGTACATTACGATAGCAAAGGGGCTGACTATAACTTTACCCAAAAGGTTATTGATATCGGACCTGCCAGTGAGACCAAAGTTCCCTCAAATTGGATGGTGGCATTAGGACATAAACATTATCTTACTGGTTATTATGATGTTGGTGTTCCTGCTGATAATCATGATTTTTTTTATAATTATGATAACTCTAAAACTATTGGGGAGCTTGTGATGGACGGATATAATAATCGAGGTTGGGGGAGCGTTAATTATATCAGACATAGTGGGCCAAATTTGGAAGGAGAATGCATTGCTTACTTTGCTGGCCCAGAGGTTTCAGGGTATCTGTCAACAGATTGGTCTAGAACTCTAACTCCTGGCGGTTGTTTGGCTATCCCTCCTGCAAATGAATGGTGCAATATCACTACTCCAGAAATATTACTTGAGCATGGTTCTATTACTCTTAGGCAGGCAGATGGCGATGTTGCATCAGCCTCGATTGGGGTGCAGTGTACAACAGCAATGGCTGTTACTTTTAATCTGATTACGCAGGATAAGTATGTCTATCTAGATGACGGGAGATCAGAGGTTACTGTTAATAATCAGCCACTTAACAGTAAAATAGATCTGCCTCAAGGTGACTCGCAAATGCCAATAAAAGATCTCCTCACAGGGGTAACAAAAGAAGGTTTTCATACCGGTTCTAGTGTTTTAGTTATGATGCCATATTAAATGATCAGGGAGGGATCGTCCTTCCCTGTAATTTTCCTGAACAATTAAAGCAATATTGAAATAAAATGCTCAAGATACATATTAACATTGATGATTTATTTTACTCACTTGGGTTGCAGGAACTTTTAAAACTATTTTTTAACAAATTGAATGTTGCTATTTCATTTAGTTTTGGTGATGAGAGAGAATTGCAATATACACCGAATGTTATAATTCATCATTTTATTAACGGTGAGTTATATGCCTGCCCGCAACACATTAAATTTAATGCCCCCATCTTAATTGGGGTGACTAATCAGAAAATCAATGAAAAAGATTTGCCAAATTGTTTTAAGGGCATAATTACTATTGGGTGTAAAACTAGCGTTGAAGAATTCTTAAAGTTACTAAATATCTTTACTTTAAACCATTTAAGAGACAATACGACCACTTCCTATTACAAATGGGTTGGTTGTTATAATTGTAAATCAATTAAATTAAACCCTGTGCAGGTTAATCTTCTAAAAATGATGGCTAAGGGTCTATCTTCGAAAGAAGCAGCAAATAGTATAAATATAAGCATAAAAACATTCTATTATTATAAGCGTTGCATCTATAAAAACTTTGGTTTGAACTGTGATAGTGATATGTTAAATTTAGTGTATAAACTTGGGTTTGTATAGTGGTTGTTGTTTATTATTTACATGCGAGGAGTTATTTGGTTTTATACGATAAATTATAAAAATTAAATTTTGAATTAACATATTTTTAATATTCCAACTTCAATCCCTTATGTGTCCTGAGTTTGGCTAAGTATAAAGATGGTTTTAAAAGTCTAGTAAGATGGCTTAACAAAAGCATTTACCATTTCTTTGTCAGGAAGAAAATATTTTCTCCATATCCTGCAATCTGCGCTACAATTTCATGCATGGTCAGTATTTCAATAACAAATGTTATCCGTCTGATATAATTGTAAATATCCCGCATGATTATCCGGTTGGACGAGCACGAACTGTTTGAAACTGTAGCCCCAGATAGCAACCAGACCTTCTGTCGCTCTTAATGTAAATCCAATCTCTTTCATTCGTCGCTCCGGCTCTGCGTGTTATCATGAACGAATCCCTGTGCATGGTTTTACATTTCCGTTATTTATCCTTTCAGCCAGTAGATCGCGCAGGGGACAGCCAACATCTCCCTAAGTAACTGAAGCATATCTCTTATAACTTCACTCTGAGTACGGTAATCCCAGTCCTGGAAGGTCTCTCCGCGACAGCGCCATGCACAGCTAGTCGACGCATTCTACTCACACCCCTTTCGAGGCCATCCTGACGTAAGCCCGAGTCATTACGGACATTCGCATCATTCTGAGCCTCGGCGGCACGATAATTGGCCCCAATAATATGGCGATTTCCGGTCACGCCATAAGGCAAGGGCGATCCTGGTAACGAAAATTGGGGGAGAGTTTGCGTGGATGCCTGGACCAAAACTGAAATAAAGGGTGAAATAAATACAAGTTCCTTAGGTCAAGAAATCTACTTCGTGGAAAGAGCGGATCTTACTATAGCAATTTTGTGTAGAAAAAAGTACGTAGATTATCTTTTTTGTTGCAATCACGAAGGAAATGCAGAGGAGCTATATTTCGTGTCCATCTAGGAAGGAAAAGATATTTGGTAAAGCTCTTTTTTATGTCAGGCATCGCTGTGCTGTTTTCTCAGAAAGTTAGTAAAAAATAAAAACACCAATGCATTAACATATGGTTTCATATTGTAATGGTTATTTATTTATAATATGCGGAAATAATTCAATTAAATTGAATGGTTCAATATTTAAAAGTCAAGAGCTATGCATTTGCTGTCTAATGGTTATATCTGATATTTGGTCTACATTTGGATTTTTTTTATGATTTGTTAGTGGTATAGCAAACAATATAATAAATGATGCCTAGATGTATTCATGTGGGTTATATATGCTCGATTCTGCAAAAAACTGCCCTTAAGTGACTTCTTGACGCCATTTATATTACCTGTTAAAAATCATCTTACGAAAGGTATGTTGTAGCTTTCATAAGACTTTTTTTCCCTGCAAAGGGGAAAATATTTTACTTTGCCACCAAAAGTATAGCGAGCAATGAGAAAAAAAGTATCGCCTCTTATCCTGTCATTATTTGTATTGTCGGGAGCGGCAAATGCCGCGTTAACATTAAACGCTGATCGTCTCGTTTATAATGAAAAAGATGGAGATGCATCAGTAACGATCCATAGTGATGAGCAGCGGTCTTATCTTATTCAGTCCTGGATTGACGCGGGAGAGACCTCGGCCACGAAAAAATTGCCATTTGTGGTAACACCGCCGTTGTTTCGTCTGACTCCAAAGAGCGATAACGTGATTCGAGTGGTTTATCTTGGCAATGGATTGCCAGCCGATCGCGAAAGCTTGTTTTGGCTGGATGTAAAAGGGATTCCTGGGCTTACCGACTCAGAAGCAAAAGTCGAAAACCGAATGGTGTTAGCCGTTAATAACCGTATTAAGTTCTTTTTCCGTCCGGCTGGCCTGAAGGGAGATCCTGGTGAGGCCGTGGAGAAGTTGCAGTGGTCACGTTCGGGTAGTAGTGTTACTGTTAATAATAACTCACCGTTTAATCTGGTATTAAGCGAGGTTCTTATTGATAAAGAGTCTGTCCCGGTTTCGGTCGTGAGTAATAACACGGTTATTCCGGCATTTGGCTATAAGTCTTATCAAATCAAACATACATTATCGGCTAATGCTAGTGTGGAATGGGATGCAATTAATGATTTTGGTGTTATTTCTAAAAAATACAACCAACATCTTGATTGAAAATTTAAATTATTATGCAAAACACAAGGATTTCGTGGCTTGCTTTATTCGTCGCGTCAGGGATACTTCGTCCTTTGTATGCAGGGGAATATTTCGATCCAGGGTTGCTGCAGACTGTTAATGGTGGAGCAACAATCAATGATACAACCCTATTAAGTCAGGGTTACCAACCTGCTGGGACTTATCAGGTGCATATTGACGTTAATGGTAAAGAGAGATTGGTGAGTGCTATTAGGTTTGAACTGAATAAAGATAAACAGCTCATTCCTTGTTTATCTTTTAATACCTATCAGAAGCTTGGGGTGGATATGAACAAAGTTGACTCAAAAAATGATGATAACGAGCTGACGAATGCCTGTAAGCCAATGGAGGAACAACTGCCGGGTACAAAAGTCGTTTATGACTTTGCAACACTCCAGCTTGATATCTCGATACCGCAAACCCTTTTACAGGATGAAAATGAACAGGGTATTCCCGTGGAAGAATGGGATGATGGCATTCCTGCGCTTATTACTCAGTACCAGTTGTCAGGACAGCAGTATATCCAACAGAGTACGAACACTAAAGATTCTGTTTTCGCAAACCTGACAAATGGAGTAAATATTGGCCGCTGGCGATACCGGAATAATTCCACCCTTAGCAACGATACGGGCTGGAAAAGTATTTCCAGCTATGCGGAAACCGCCGTACGTTCGCTCAAGGGTGAACTCACAGTGGGAGATGCAAGTACACCAGCGGATGTTTTCGATAGTCTACTGGTCCGCGGCGTCCAACTTAGCTCTGATGATGACATGCTTCCTGAGCAACTGAATGGGTTTGCACCGCTCATTCGCGGGATTGCAAAAAGTAACGCTAAGGTGACAGTCAGAGATAATGGTTATGTTATTTACCAGCGCAATGTGCCGCCAGGTCCTTTTGTCATTAGCGATCTCTCTGCCGTTTCTAATGGTGGCAAGCTGGACGTTACGGTGACGGAAGCTGATGGTTCTGAGTCTCAAAGCACAGTCGCTTACTCAAATGTGCCGCAATTGCTGCGCCTTGGACAATTCAAATACAGCCTCGTTGGCGGGCATTTTCTGTCAAACGAGGGGGCTGTCATGGATAACCCTGAAATCGCTCAGTTCACGTTATCCTATGGTTTGCCTATGAATACCACGCTGTATGGCGGAAGTCAGTTGCAGGATCAATTTAAGGCATTCAGCACGGGCATAGGGATTGACTTGCAGCGCTTTGGTGGAATCGCCGTAGATAATACCCATAGCCGTGCGCAACGTGAAAACACACCTGAATACACTGGAGATATGTTGCGTCTGACTTACCGCAATAGCATCCTGGAATCGAATACGCAAATTCAGTTGGACAATCGTCATTATCGACACGACTACCTGCCTTTCAACGATTGGGCCAATACACAAGATCTGTTTCAGGACAGTCGCAAGCGTCGGGAATACAACTTAACGCTTAACCAGGGACTCACGGCCGAACATAGCCTGTACGCCACGCTGAGCCGGACGGAAAGTGCCGATAACAGCATCTCCCGTTCATGGCAGATCGGCTGGAATGGTTCATGGAAGCTGACGAGCTTTTCGCTTGCCTGGAGTATGACGCGAAACGAAAGCGATGCTGAATGGGATAAACAACTGGCGTTCACGCTTTCCGTTCCGTTAGGTGAATGGTTCCCTGCCTCTCAGCCCATGATTAACTATACCACTACATCGGGGATGAAAGGCGATGTAAGCCAGCAGATGGGGATCGCTGGCAAAGTGGGAGAACGTCAGGATCTCAACTGGAATATGCAGATTTCCAGTGACACAGGGCGCGAAGGTGGTGATACGCAGAGCGGTTCTATGGGCCTCGATTATCAGGGAAAATATGGTGATATGAATGTCACTTACAACGCCGAACACAACCAATATTTCTCCTGGAATGCTTCCGGAAGTATTGTTGCCCATCGTCATGGCGTGACGGCAGGCCGTTACTCGAATAACAGTCTTGCGCTTGTCGCTATTCCGGAAGTCGCTGATATACCTCTAGATGGGGGGCTGAATATTTCCACTGACTGGCGTGGTTATGCGATCGTTCCTGATCTGCAAACTTATCGTCGTAATTCTCTCAGCATTGATAGCCATGCCAACAGAGATGTGGATTTTGTCAGCACTTCTGCTCAGGTTGTGCCGACTAAGGACGCAATTGTACTGGCGAAATTTGAAGCCATAAGCGGGCGTAAGGTGGTCATGACGGTGACCCACCAGGGGAAAATAGTGCCATTTGGCGCACGGGCAAATATTGAGGGCAGTGACGACACTTATTATGTCGGCGATATGGGACAAGTTTATCTGAACGCAGCACCTGACAGCGGAAGCGTAACATTTCGCTGGGGAGATAATCAAACCTGTTCAGCACCTTATAAGCTGCCAGAAAAAGGGGGTGAAAAGCTCCCTGTCGCAATACTATCCGTTGTGTGTCATTAAGGATAATGATGATGAAATTACGCCTGCTTACACTGTTGTTATGTAGCCTAGCTCTCTGGACGGAAGTGGCCCTAGCTCAGGAAGATCCATGTTCGCTCAATCCACAGGTTAAACGCCAGAGCCTTACAGTACCTGTCTCAGTGCAGCTACCGACTACTATGGCATCGGTTTCCATAGGTACCGTACTGTACAAGAAAGAGCAGTCACTGGCGCAACTAACGGGGACTCATCGTCAAATTCTCCCCGCTTGTATGAAAAAAATTCATCAGACGCTGAATGGTCGTATCAGCAGCGCTCAAAGTGGGAAAAATATCTGGGCTACGGCTTTACCGGGACTTGGGGTTCGTATCACGGTGATCTATGACAAACCCGGTATGGCATATAAGGAGTGGCAGTTGCCTTTCAACGCTACTCTCGACGAAGTCATGCAAAAGGGGCTGACTACGGATGATATTAAATTAAGGTTTGAAGCAATAAAAACTGGCCAAATAGAGGGGGATATGCTCAGTGAAATGCTACCGTCACTACTGACCCTAAGTGATAATTCACTGGTAGTAAACCTGGCACTTAATGTTATTGCTGCAAAAGCGCATTGCTCAATTTTAATACCTCAACCACAAATTGATCTCACTCCCATCGATGCAAAAGAGCTACTGGATCATCGTCATGGTGCTGACTGGCCTGTTAGTGTCAATTTACAGTGCCTGAATACCCACCATGCAAGCATTAAAATTGAAGGTGTTTATGCAGCGAATAATACAACTGTTTTCGAAAATGTTGCCACGGACACCCCGGCAAAAGGCGTCGGTATTGAAATGACATTTAACGGCATCGTTATGCAGCCTGGCCATCCTGTAGATATTGCAATGCCTCAACAACAAATGGGATTTCCGCTACCGTTTTCCGTACGTTATGCCAGAACGGAACAATCTATTTCAGGAGGAAACGTTAAAGCGCAAATTACGCTACATATTAATTATCTGTAGTCTACTTAAGCATAAATAAAAAATACGGAAGACTACTTACGCTCTTAAGAACGCAAGTGCTCTTCGCTTATTTTAATTTCAAGGAAAATACAAGGATATCAGTATGAAGAAGTCATTTTTAGGTTTAGCTATTTCAGCAATGTTTGTGATGGGGGCAGCGCAGGCCCAGGATGTATCCGCCACGCTGAATGTAACGGGTTCAGTAACCAACAGCGATATGGGCTGCGCGGTTAACTTGACGGAGAGTTCAGTCAAAGTTGACGGAGATCTCGCAAAAATGGTTGCTCAGGGGGTCGAAACTCTGCCAGCCAAGCTCATTCAACTCAATGTAACCGGATTTGGTGAAAGCGCATCCGCTATTTGCAACTCACTTGCGGATGAGGGCAAACTTGCTTATCGATTCGTTGGCACAGTCGATAATGGAGATGGCAACGTACTGGCTAACGTCGCTACTGGAGAAGGCGTCGCTACCGGTGTAGGGATTGCTCTGTATGACGCTGCCGGTAAAATCGTACCCGTTAACAGTGGTACGTTGCCAGTAGAGAAAGGAACGGGAACCACTCTGGGGCTCGGCCTGGTAAAACTCAATGGCCAGACCCCGGTACAGGGATCAGTGCAAGGTTCCCTGACTATTCAGCTTGATCGCCTGTGATTTACCTCTCCTCACCTTTGGTGAGGAGATTTTCTATGCACAGAACCCCCCAGCTAGGCTGGGGGGTTCATATTTCTATAGGAGAGAAAGTCAAAAGTGTTGCAACAAGAATGAATAAAAGCGATAAAATTAAATATCAATGACTCCACCTTTAATTCTGCCAGTAGTGACCAGATGGAATGCAGAATCCCCAGAAGATGATAACTTCGCCTCCTGAAGCCTTTCCTGCAATGATATGATCTGAGCGCCTATAAACTCGGGCAAAACTAAGTCTTCATATCCAAACCGGCCCGCTCTGACTACGTGAAATTTAATTTGAAAATAATCAGCAGATATGCGCTCTTAGCCGCAACTTGCTCGGGAAGGGGAATAGCGGATGATAACATCGTCAAAAGCCTTAGGCCCATCAGCTTCATATGATACTTTAATTACGTGGGGAGTGTCAGGGTCCCGTAACGCAGCAGCCTTTATCCAGAATAAACGCGACTGATAGTCATCACCATGCCATCTTGATGTTACCGCAGTTACCATAGGATATATCCTGAAGGTGAGGGGGTGGGGAACGTTAACAATAAAAAACAGCGAAATCAAGATGCTGAGAGATGTGCTCTCACACGGCTCATTCTTTCATGAGAAAATCTGGTTGCTGCTGGCTGTAGGCAGTATACATCTGTGCCAACCTGTTTACGGCTTCAGTAAATTATTTGAAGGTATTTTTTGAGAAGAGTGATCTGTCCGGGTATTTTGTGGATGAATACGCATCGTCACCATTTCTCTTTTCTGGCCGGAGAACTATCATATTTTTCTGTCACTCCAGCTGGGGGAACTGGAGATGAGTGATGTATCGAAGATAAGGAAAGCTCAATCCCTAAAACTGTAAACACTCTGAACAGTCGTTCAAAGCTGGCGCTGGCTGGGTTGGATTCAAGGCGGGCATAAGCCTGTTGTGTGACCCCCAGTCGTTGTGAAACCTCTTTCTGTGTAAGTCCATATTCTTTGCGAAAACCAATCAATACTGGACGTAACTGATTCAGGTGTTTTATTGTGTATGCTGTATTCATATGAGTTAATCGCTGTGATGTGACAATAAAGTTGTATATTTAAAATCAAAAATGACATTAAAGTTGTAACTTTAAATGAACAAAGCAAACGTACATAAATCTATTTAATTGTTGTTTATTCATCACTTACAAGAAGCATGAGACCGGTTTAAGGCTCAGGTATCTGCTGCTTTTATCCACTAAAGATACCCCTACTGCTTGTGGAGCAGGATTAAGAGATATGTCACTGACAAAAATTGCTTCCAGGGGGAATCATGCTTTTAAGTTTCCCTTTGAAGTCTTATCTCTTTATCCCTTTCAAGCGGTAAAAAGTAACTTTGTTTTTACAAGCGAGTAGTAGGACATGCGATGACCCTACGCGCAAAGAACCTAATCAACCACCTGTTTGACGGATAAAATTTTATACTTAAAGAATAACTCCTACCGCTCATAAACTTCTCTATCAATATCAAATAACTATGGTATGTCTGTTGAACCCGTAGCGATTCTACCCTCGTTTTGATGTCAAACTTATCACAATCATCATTGTGGTTATAATTAGCTGAAAAATAATATCAAATTTATATTACCGGATGTTGGTCTCGTGGTGATCCGATTTTCTGCCTCTTCGTGACTTTCCGGAAGTGTACCACGCAAATGAAATAATCATATCGCTGTTATCTGCAGCTGAGCGGGCGGTCACGGAGCAGAGGCGAAACACAATATATACCAGAAAGCGCAGCTGACGGAGTGGCGTATGTTGTGTTTCTGCGCTGCTGGACGCCTGTGGAATTGAAGAAGATCCGGAACTCAGGGTTTTCGGATCTTCAAGACGAAGGAAAGATACTGCTGCATATGAAGCAATAATGTAATGAGATTATTGATATTAAGGTATTAATAACCAAAGCGCACAAAAACATTATTTTTGTTGCCAGCTCTGCATTAATACACCAAAACAAATTCCGCGGGCTATCCCGTCCTGTCATGTCAGGTTTAGCGCGCAGGAGTGGTTAAGATAAATCTGATCGGGATGACATAACCCGAATGCAAAGTGGGTTACGATGGAAAGACTGGGCAAACTCAGGGACAACAAGGAGAAAAAAATGGCTCAACTCAGGATCCGGGGCGTCAGAAGCTACGCGCCTGACAGGGATATCTGCTTTGATCTCAGCAGTAAGGTGACACTCATCTATGGCCAGAACGGCTCAGGAAAATCCACGGTATCAGGCTATTTCTATGACCGGCAGGCGGATAAATACCGGCTCTGCACCTTTGAGAGCCCGCACGTCAGCCACTTTCAGGTCTTTAATCAGGAATACATTGACAGTAAGTTCACCCGTTCTGACTATCAGCCCGGGATCTTCACCCTCAGCGAGGCCAATCAGGAAAGCCAGGACAAAATAAACAGTAATAATAAAGAAAGCGCAAAACTGAGTGCCCGGACAGATAAGCTGAATGAGGAGATCGCCGAGAAGGAAGGTATGAAGGAAACGGTCACTGACAGCTGTGCCAAAGATATTTTCAACCGGACAGTCAATGACAGGAAAATCCTCAGCGATTTCCTGGATGGCGCTAAAATTAAACGATCGTTTTACGAACGTATGGTGGCAACACCGCTGTCGGAGGTTAGCACCACGGCTGAGGCGCTGGCGGATAAATGGCGGATGTTAAGTCAGAGCGAAGGAACGTTTGTTGCCGAAATTCATATTCCCCCGATAACTGTTTTAACGGAAGACACCCTGACACTGATGCAGGAACCCGTGATGCCTGCAAGCAGTACGCAATTCTCTGCTCTCATTCAGAAGATCGGTAATGCTGACTGGGTGCGCCAGGGACAGCAGTATATACACGACGATATCTGCCCATTCTGCCAGCAGTCCCTGGATGTCACGGCCTTTTCGCACGAACTCATTCAGATGTTTGATGAGTCATACCAGACGTCTCTCGGGGCGCTGAGCCAGGCCGCAGAACGACTTGCTCAGGACTGTGATGCCTTGGCCGAATTTGAACGCCGTGTTACGACCCATGCTTTCGTTGATGAGGACAGTCAGATTTTAAGCCTGGTGAAAACGGTCAATAAAGGCTTCCGGATCCTGTTACAGCAGCTCCTTACTAAAATTAAAGAGCCTTCCCGGCAGGTACAACCCGAGAACGTTCAGGATCCCCTGGTGCAGCTCCGGAAGGAAGTGGACGTTTTCAATATCCGGGTACGGGAAAACAACCGTCTTGCTGAAAACTTCAGTCAGGAAAAACAGAACCTGTATACGGAAGTTATGGCGCACCTCAGGGGAATTTGTGAGGAGTTCTTTGCCGGGCGTGACCGGCAGCTTGGCGAACTGCAGAACGAAATCGACACCAGATTGCGTGAAGTCGGCGCCCTGGCTGCCAGTAAGAAAACACTGGATGATGAGACGAACAGGCTGACCGGACAGCTCTCCGACATCCAGCCAACCATTAACAGTATCAATGCGAATCTCAGGCTGCTGGGGATCACCGGCTTTGAAATCATCTGCCATGATGCAGAGATGAAACTGTACCGTCTTCGCCGGGGAAGCGAGCCAGAAAAGGCGGAAGTCTTCAAATCCCTCAGTGAGGGTGAGAAAACAATGGTTGCTTTTCTCTATTTCATCGAATCGTGTTCGGGCAGTCTTACCCCGGAAACCATCCATCCGGAAAATAAACTCATTGTGATTGATGACCCGATTTCCAGCCTGTCACATAACTATATCTATGAAGTTGCAGCGCTCATTAAGCGGAAGATAATTAAGGCCGCTGCAGCGAGACATGTGGTGATACTGACGCATAATATGTTTTTCTTCCAGGAAATGCTGCTAAACAGCGGCCGCCTGCAGGATGGCAGGAAAGCGCCAGCAAACTGGTCGCTGTTTCGCATCATCAAGTCGGATTACAGTTCCTGCGAAACGCTTTCCATGCACGAAATGCTCAATGAATATCAGGCGTTATGGCAGACACTGAAAGACGTTAGGGATGCGAAAACCCAGCCCGTGGTGCTGTTCAATACGATGAGGAATATTCTGGAGTATTATTTCAGCTTTGCCTGCAAGAATGAAAAGCTTAAAGAAGCCCTGGAGTCTCTGGCAACGGAACACAGCGATGCCGGAGAATATGATTCATTTTACCGGGCCATCAACCGCCACTCGCATTCGGACGGTAGAAATCTTTTCTCCACCGGCGTCATCGATAAGGAACGCTATCTGAACATGTTCAGGAAAGTGTTTATTCACACTGATGACCATGAACACTATCTTGCCATGATGGGTGAATCCGAAGAACGGCCGGAAACAGAGGCGTAAACAAAGAGTATCGCCACCTGCGGGTACCGTTCACTTAACGCGTCGGGAGCGAGCGCATGTGATTACGCACATGCTCTACGCGCCCGAAACGAAAACGTGTATACCGTACAACGGGTACAATTTTCGGTTTCATGGCGGGTTTCCTTTTACAGTCCGGCTACTGCCGGAAGTCCCTGTAACCATTTACAGGCGGTAAAAAGCGCAGAGGGGAACACCCGAGGTGACGACAGCTGATTATAAGCCCCGTTCCGGTTTGACGTAAATCATTTCCACATTTGAAAAAGGGAAAATCAGGGCTCCCATTCTGTCCGGGAGCTAACTGCGATGTGCATCCAGCTTTGAATAACCAAACCTAATGAAAGTCACTGCTCATGCTGTTAACGGCCGTCCCGCAATCAAGTTCCCTCCAGGCAGCCGAGCGTGATATTTCCGACTTTGAAGGAAATCGGATCTGCATGGTGAAACCCCTCAAAGGTTCTACGAGCGTATCGAAGCCGTCTGGGAGCACCTATCAGGAACAAGAGCTGAGCAGTATGACTACGGGAAAAGACCGTCGTCCTTCGCTGCTAAAAGGTGAGTGCTGATTGCACTGGCTGTCCTCGATGCGATACAACCCCCTTTAACTCTGTCTGTTTTCACGTAACGCAAAATTAATTTATTATCGCAAGTGTGGATCTAACTAATAACGCTGCAATATTTATTCATCTTATTTAAGCATTACAACAGCATCAGCATCAGCATCAGCATCAGTTACTGCCATTGAAAATTGTGCCCTGTGCCTGGCAGCAAAATCGAGCGCAAAAACATTCGTATAAACCTCTGTCGAACAGATCGACTTATAACCCATTAAGCTCTGCAGTATCTTAATCGGTATACGGCGTAAAGCATGTGCATCGCGTTAGAGTGACTGAAAGTATGGAGTTTTATCCATGACCGGGTACGTAACTCGTCGGCTGCCGCGGCGTCCAAGGTCTCACCCAACCTGGGGCGGATGGTACGGTCCGTGATCTCCCGGTGCGATTATTGCGCCGCTCCAGCGGGATTTTCATTGTGGCCACCATCATCACCAACTGGCTGACGTATTGATTATCTGAAAGGGGGATGAGTCGGTGAGGTTGACTGCCCGCGGGCGCACTACCAGCCGTTCTGGCCGTTTTTTCCGTACGCTGCTCGAGCGTACGTAGCCAGCTGTACGAACGGGTAGGGCGGCGCCAACGAATCACTCCGGGTCACGGCCTGGACTTCTATAATGCGTGCCCTGTGTTTTAGAGTGTTGCCAGCAGCATCTTGCGGTGCAGAATGAGTACGTAGTAGAGCAGTGCGCGGACTTCCGATGCCAGCAAGTATTTCGGGAGTTTCTACCGGACAATCGTCATCTAACACAACGTAAGAGCAGCCGGATAGTCTGTGATGCGGAGCATTTGAGAGAGTGAAGTACTGTATGGAACGAGATCAGACATCAATTTCTCAACCAGTTTATTGATTTTTTCAGCCAGGGATCTGAGTAAAGCCCATGCCTTGTTGTCGGTATCTCTCAGTGCTTTCTCCGCAGCTCAGTTGCGGTGCTGTAATTCCCGTAAAGAACAGAACGAACCATTGCTGTCTAGTAATGTGACAGAATCAGCCAATCCTGCATTCCTGCAAAGTTTGACGGCCATAAGAAAAAGCCCTTAATCCTGTGTTGAAGCACTCCAAAGTCAATGTATGGTTATCGCTAGGATCTGTATCCTGCTAAGGAGATTTATATTTTTTGAAAGAGTCTTATTCCCAAAGAGCTGTGATTATACCAGCCGATCTTGTATTCATTTAGCTCTCTTGGTCGTTAAGTATAGGATAAAAAGAAACTAAACGGGTTACTGTCCAATAGAAATTCTTAATGCTAATCTAGATGGTAATCATTGAATTATCAGAGGCTTATGAATCATAAGAAAAGAGGGGGCTTCTTTATAAATAATGACTGGTCTGATCTCATTATTTCAATGAGAGTTAATTGTTGGTCACTTCGATTTGTCGAAAAAAGATTCCTCTTTACATGATACATTTTTAGGGAATATAAGAGTTTCCGGCAATTCTTGAATCTTAACAAGAATGCCTCTTTGCAAGGATATATAACCCTCGCTTCTCAACAAAGACAGAATGCGCATTACCCCACTACGAGACAGATATGTTCTGTTCATTATGTAATTTGCAGCAGTTGTGGTCCTTCTTATCCTCTCGGGCTCGTCCATCAGTTGCTGCAACTGAAATCGGATGAGGTCATAGGAGGACATCTGAGAAATCAGTGTGCTGTGCGCAAATACCCTAGAGGCATTATAAATTAGTACAAAGCATAAACTCTGCCATAAGTTATAGCTTTCTGTGAGAAGATTGAAGCGTTCAACGCTTAAGCGACTGAGTTGTGAGTTTTCAACAACTTTGACATAGACATTATCGTTAGAACTGTATTGGTTGCTTACACCAAGAATAAAAGGAGCCTTTTCAGTATTTAATACCATTCCATCACCGCGCCGATTGAGCGTCACAGTGCCGCTATGTAGCAAAAAGCACTGATGGGTGTTCATCCTTTTGTAACGTAAAATCTCCCCCCTTGCTGCTACGAACGGTTCAGCAAAAGGTGAAACTTTTTGAAATATGTCTTCAATTTGCTCAATCGGCTTGAACTGAATCAAAGAGTTAAGATCTAACTTTGTATTCATCGCTACAACCATATTAATTAAGAATTGTTATCACATTCATGTCATGATTATCTCTCTGCAGATTTTATAAATAAATCATGTTTCAGTCCTTGTTTGGACTTTTCACTTAACTTTTAAGTAACATATATGCCATCACATTAGAATTAGCGGAAATGTAATTCTAAAAATCAGGCGGTGTAAATCGTGTATTTGTTAAAACCAGACTTGTTAATGTTATGTTAACGAAAAGGTCTATATGCAGACTAAAAAACATTTGAGTTTATATATATTCATATTGAAAATAGCCCCGTTGAAACGAGTGATACTAAAAACCAATGAGATTTTCCTAGAAAGTCAGAGCATGCTCTGCATATATTCAGCTCATGCCGAATCGACGGTCTGGTATAAAATCGGAAGGCAATAAATAGTTAGCCAGCATGAAGTTTGTTAGTGGGAAAACTCGGTAAATAAACTGATAAATTAAGGAAATTGTAATGAAAAAAAATATCATTGTTACTGTTCTGACTGTAGCTTCTGCTCTGGCGATGTCAAATGCATTCGCAGCTGCAGGTACTGTTAACTTTACTGGTGAAATTCTGGATGCCGCCTGTACTGTTGATGTTAACTCTCAGAACCAGACTGTTGTTCTGGGTTCTTATAATAAGTCTGAATTTGCAGCTGTTGGTGACAAAACTGCAGCTAAGAAATTTGACATCGTTCTGAAAGACTGCCCGACCACAGTAACCTCCGCAAAAGTGCGCTTTGACGGTACACCAGAAGGTAATGATCCTACTCTGCTGGCAATCGACAGCTCTGTAGCAGGTGCTGCTACCGGTGTTGCTATCAACCTGATGACCGCTGATAAGGCAGACCTGCCACTGCATGGCGAGAACAGCTATAGCTATGCTCTGAGCAGCACTCAGGACAATACTCTGGACTTCTACGCACAGTATAAGTCAACTGCTGCTTCCGTTACTGCTGGACCAGCAAACTCTGTAGCTAACTTCTCTGTTATCTATAACTAATTTTCCAGACCGGAAAATAATACGGGGCTGGAATTCAGCCCCTTTTTTATAGAGGTATAAAATGTATTTTCTCAGTAAAACCTTTTTTGCCTGTGCAGTTTTTTCAGCAGGTATGACTGTTGCCAGTGCAGGTGTAATAATTGGCGGAACAAGAGTCATTTATGATGGCGCTAAAAAGGAAGCTTCCATTAGCGTAAACAATCCGGACTCTACTCCTTACCTTATTCAGTCCTGGGTTGAGACACAGTCTGGTGGGGCTGAGAAAGCACCTTTTATCGTAACACCACCGTTGTATCGTTTAGATAAAGGTCAGCAAAATATCGAGCGTATTCTCCTTGCTGGTTCCCTTTCTCAGGAAAAAGAAAGTCTTTACTGGTTAAATATTAAAGCAATCCCTTCAGCTATAAGAATCGAGAATTCCTTGCAGGTTGCCGTCAAAACACGAATCAAATTAATTTACAGGCCAGAAAATTTGAAAGGGACGTTACCTGAACAACTAGCGGACAAACTCACTTGGCAACTTTCCGGCAATCAACTTCAGGTCACTAACCCTACGAATTACGTTATGAATTTTAATGAGATTTCTGTTGGTGGAAAGAAACTGGAAAATGTCAGTTATGTATTGCCGGGTGCTACGGCTCGATTTGATTTACCAAAAGGGAGCAGCGGCGGAAATGTGGTTTACAAAATCATCAACGACTACGGCGGCATCGGTGTAGAACATAAATCTGGAATTTAATCTGATTCCAAGAACAATTTTTTAATTAAGTCGGAGCTGTTTATTATGATGGCAGGGACATATAATAATTTTAAAGTGGCTCGATTGGCTGTACTGATTGCCGTAGCTATTGCGGGTTCAGTACAGCTCGCTTCTGCACGTGATTTTTTTAACCCAGAGTTGCTTGAACTGGACAATCCAGGTGCACCTAAGGCTGACCTGTCTGCCTTTGAAGCCGGTTCACAGGCTCCGGGAGTATATCGTGTTGATGTTGTTCTTGATGAACAAATTGTGGACACACAGGATATACGCTTCAGCACAGTAGGTAGTGGGGATGAAATGAAGTTGGTTCCATGCCTTACCACTACACAGCTTAAATCCTGGGGCGTAAAAACCGAATTGTTTACTGCCTTGCTGAAAGATGGGAGTGACTGCGCAGATATTTCTGCTATTCCGCAGGCATCTACTGATTTTCAGTTCAGCTCACAGCGCCTGCTTATAAGCATTCCCCAGGCGGCCATATCCATGCAGGCCCGTGGCTATGTGCAACCAGAATTGTGGGATGAAGGAATAACTGCTGCGATGCTCAACTACAGCATCAGTGGTGCAAATAACTGGGGGCGCGGTTATAACGGCAACAGTGATAGCCAGTATGCAAACCTTCGACCTGGTATCAATATTGGTCCATGGCGGCTTCGTAACTACACAACATGGAATCGCGACAGCAACGGTAAAGATTCATGGGATACAGTTTATACCTATGCCCAGCGAGCCATCATCCCCTTAAAAGCACAGCTAACAGCAGGTGACAGTTCTGCTCCGGCTGATGTGTTTGACAGTATGCCATTCCGCGGAGCTCAAATGGCATCCGACGATGATATGTTGCCAGACTCACTAAAGGGATATGCTCCGGCAGTAAGGGGGATTGCACGTAGCAATGCGCAGGTTGTCATCCGCCAGAACGGCTACGTGATTTATCAGAGCTATGTAGCGCCTGGTGCATTTGAAATTACCGACATGTACCCGACCGGTGGGGCAGGCGATCTGGATGTAACAATTAAAGAGGCTGATGGCAGTGAACAGCACTTCACAGTACCTTTTGCTTCTTTACCTGTGTTACAGCGTGAGGGTCGACTTAAATATGCGATCACTGGTGGCCAGTATCGATCCTATGACGGTAGCGTGGGTAAAACCCCCTTCGGGCAGATGACGGGGATTTATGGTCTATCACATGGATTTACAATGTATGGTGGTTTTCAGGAATCCAGCAAATACCAATCTATTGCGCTTGGGGTTGGTAAAAATATGGGTGCTCTGGGCGCATTTTCAACTGACGTAACCCAGGCATGGTCAACACCAGATAATCTGGAAAAAAGCAGCGGCCAGTCATGGCGTGTTCGTTACAGTAAGAATATTGTCCAAACAGGTACAAACTTCGCTATAGCAGGTTACCGTTACTCCACTAGTGGATACTACGGTATGCAGGAAGTCCTGGACTCGTATGGAAACAGCAGCGCTCTGGATAATCGTCGCCGTAACCGCATGGAACTTTCTATGAGTCAGACGCTCGGGGACAACTTGGGTTCCTTGGCTCTTGGTGCAGTGCGCGAAGACTACTGGAATTCCGGTAAGACAATGGAGTCATATAACGTAGCTTATAATAATTACTGGAATGCCATAAGTTATGGAGTGACCTATACCTTCAGTAAAAATGGTAATGACGGTAGTTCGGGTAACTCACCAAGTTATGATAAAGATCAGATGCTGGCGTTTAATATCAGTGTTCCGCTGAATAAATTCCTGCCGCAAACTTGGGCAAATTACAGCATTAACACAAGCAAAAACAATGGCACAACTCATAATGTTGGTATTAACGGGGTTGCTCTGGAAAATAATGCCCTGAACTGGAACGTACAACAGGGCTATGGTACCGATAATATTGGTTACAGCGGTAACATGAACGCTGACTATAAGGGGACCTACGCTGAAGTTGCCACGGGCTACGCTTATGACAAAAACAGCGATCGCGTGAACTATGGAGTGCAGGGCGGCATCATCGCTCATGCCGACGGGGTAACTTTTTCTCAACCACTTGGTGAAACTAACGTATTAATCAAGGCTCCAGGTGCAAAAGGCGTAGGTATCCAGAACCAGACCGGCGCAAAAACCGACTGGCGCGGCTATACCGCTGTGAGTAACGTGACTCCATATCACAAAAATGATATGTCGCTGCAAACGGACAGCCTGCCAGATGATGTAGAGCTGGAATTAACCACTAAAACGGTCGTTCCGACCCGAGGTGCAGTGGTTCGGGCAGACTATGTGGCTAATGTCGGGATGCGTGTGTTAATGACGTTGACGCAGAGAAATGGACAACCTGTACCGTTTGGGGCAATAGTCACCAGAGCGGGTAAGAAGGATAATAAGGATGATGCATTTATTGTCAGCGAGGGAGGACAGGTGTATTTAACCGGTATCACCAGTGCAGATATTCTATTGGTCAATTGGGGAAGTGAAAAATGTACAACTAACTTCACACTTCCTAATAAACCGGCAAGAGGAATAACAACATTGAAAGCGCTGTGCAGTCAATAGTTTGAGAAAATACCAGTTATATTTAATAATGGATGCCGCCGTTTATCCGTACGACGTTTAAGGTGAATTCAATGAAACTAATAAAGTTAATTATTTTAGTAGTTATATGGGTTTCTTGTCATAATGTTTATGCAGCGAGTTGTACGTCGCGTGCCGGGAGTTACACATTTAATGGTTCTGTTACGATTCAACGTGATGCACCAGTCGGTTATATAACGCCAAAATTTAGCAGTAACGGTACCGTTTGGGGACTGAACTGTACTGGCGATAGTACCGCAGACAGTGAAGTATATTGGACTATCAAAGTTCCGTCCTCTCCTGTTGCAGGATATACGAATGTTTATGCGACAAATTTAAACGGCATAGGCGTGATGTATAATTTCGCATTAAACAGTGGGTCTCAGTCATTCTGTAATGTTCAGTTTGATGACCATATCGACAACTCGACCAGAACATATACATGTCATCTGCCGAAAGGGACAAACCAGGATTTCTCACTTGGGTCATCATTGCAGTTTGTAAAACTGAGCAATAATCTTACATCAGGTATAGTCACATCTATTCCCACAGTAATGTCGTCCTATGCATTAAATAACCAGAGTGGAACATGGAACTTAAATAACATCTGGGCAGGTAATGGGTCATTGGTGGTAACAGCAGCCGCTTGTTCAATCAATGCATCCAATCTTACATTTCCTATCGGAGATGTACCTGCTTCAAGTTTTGGCACAACTGTGGGAACAACACCCTCCATTGCACAAAACACACAATTTCTCGGGCTTAACTGCACTGCCGGCGCCAATATAAATGTGCGGCTATCGGGAATTCAAAATCCTGATATTAGCAATTCGAGTGTGCTTGCATTAACTGGTCAGGGCAGTAGTGATGTGGCCGGAGGAGTTGGAGTGCAGCTTATATATAATGGCTCGCCTCTGGTGATAAATAATCGTATTGTTTTGAAACAGTCAACAGGTGGTTCGGAGACTTTCCCTATCACGGCTCGTTATTATCAGACTAAAACTATCGTTACGGGCGGAAAGGCCAATGCGACTGCAACGCTGGATTTAACTTACCAATAATTACGGATAATAATATGTTACGAACAAGCAAGCATTCACTGAAAAATATAGCCGCTGGTGTATTTCTTTTGAGTGGGTATTCTCTGGCTGGTGATACAGTAAATCTTAATGTCACAGGCAATGTCGTAGCATCTCCTTGCCAGGTAAGCTACGACAGTCTCAACAAAACTGTCGACTTAGGGCAAAATATTCAGACTTCAGACCTT
This sequence comes from Enterobacter cloacae complex sp. ECC445, assembly GCF_021892025.1. Lineage (NCBI taxonomy): Bacteria > Pseudomonadati > Pseudomonadota > Gammaproteobacteria > Enterobacterales > Enterobacteriaceae > Enterobacter > Enterobacter cloacae complex sp. ECC445. Next base: position 150,565 of record NZ_JAKLRZ010000021.1, read on the forward strand.
CGAACGGCAGGAGCAACAACAACCTGGGTAAATTTTAACATTAATATCGACTCCTGTCCCACTGGTACTACCAAGGCCACAATGACGATGCACGGAGCAGCAGACAATTCAGACCTGGCAAGTCTTTACACTAATACGGGCACTGCCGCGAATGTCGCCGTACAGGTACAAATGCTTTCAGGTGAAGCAATGGGTGATGGAAAGTCTTATACTGGCAACATTGTAAGTAATGCTTTTACATATAAAATGCAGGCGCGAGCTTACACTGCAGCAGGTAATGTCACCCCAGGAACAATTAGTTCTGTGATTACCGCGACCTTTACATATCAATAAGGATATCCTGCGCACTGTCTTATACGCGGGTTAAAATATAGATAAATATGATAAATGTTTTAATAAACGAACCAGATCTTTATTTTAGAGATGGGCTGGTCATAATGTTTCGTGAGATTTTTGCATCCGAATATAATGAGGGTATAGAGATAACATTCGATGTGACACCAGAATCAATATGGAAGTCTCAAGTAATAATCGTCTCACTGTTTCGTGGTGAGGAATTTATTTGTAAAAATGAATACAAATACAGAAATAAAGGTGTGATAATTGGCCTTACTGATTCAGTTCCGGTTTCATCCCAAAAAATCCCTCTGTGTTACAGGGATATATTATTAATCCAACGGCGCACATCGTTCGAAATGATCTATTCTCAGTTCGTCCAAGCTTGGAATAAAAGGCATAGCGCTTCCCATTATCCACATCAGTTTTCATGTAGAAACTGTTGTCACAAAAATCTTTCTAGTTGGGAATCGAATATTGCAAAAGAAATGCTAGCCGGAAGATCTCCAAAGGATATAGCAAAAAAATACGACATACCGCAACAGAAAATAAATTCTTGTACGTATTCATTAAAGAAGAAATTCAACGTTGAAAGTAACAAGGAAATGTTATCACTGATGAAATATTTTAGCGCAAAAAAGTAGTGTAAAAAGTTGGAGTGGTAAGTAAGATGAATGTTTATTTTCATTCAAAAAATATCTATCTATTAGAAGGGTTAATACATGAAGTTACTAATTATTTACTTAAAACCCAGTGTGTAGAAGTTAACTTAGTTCAAGAGCTAAACGAAGATAATTTAAGAATTATAGATTTAATGGTTGTGGCCCTTGAAGAACAGGATGTATTTCAGTGCAATAAAATATTTAATGAAAACTTTATGGGGTGGGTTATACTCCTTTTGCCTCAGCAAACATCCTCAGTTCAGATGAAGCAGCTATGTTTAAAATCTTTAACAATATTATATCATGACAGTCCTGTATCGGTTTTGAGGAGCGGGCTGGATTATTGTCTTAACATAAAAAAAGGAAAATATTGTATTTCTTGCGAAACTTGTTTCTATGGCAGGGACCATTTAAGTAAACAACAAAAAATATTAGCCTCATGTTTAGTCAATGGATTAAACATGCTTGATATATCTAAATTATTACGTGTTTCATATAAAACAGCTTATAATCATAAATATCGACTGATGGAAGTTTATGGTGTGACGAGAGAGAATCATTTGATGCATTGTATTAAATCCAGCTTGCAACAAATCGAGAATAAATATTAACCTACAAATTAACGGTTATATGAATACTACCACTCCCTGGAATCAAGAACGTTAATATTGCTCTGGTATTCTATTTATTTTTAGTAACACACCCCTTTCCATTTCTATATATCCACCTCTTCTCAGATCGGAAAGAATACGCATTACTCCGCTTCGTGATAAGAGTGTTTTATCTCGAATGTATTGCTCTGCTGAGATATTTAGGCGATATGTTTCGGTTTCAGCCATAAGTTCAAAGAGTTGGATTCTTATTTTTTCATACGAAGAAAGTCTGGTGTTCATATCAAAACTCAAATATAGTTTCTCTGAAAGGTCCATATAGAAAAATGATAACAATCGCCATAGATTCTTATCTTCAATAATTTTTAGTGCATCGCTGCGTTTTATTCTGGCTAAAGAACATTTAGATATCGTAACAATATTGATTATTTGTTCTGCGTTTTTACTTAAGCCAATAATCGAAGGTGTTGTAAGATTTACTAGCAGAAGTTGATCTTCCTTTCTGTAAATTGACACATCACCTCCAGTGACTAAATAGCATACAGGCTCATCTTGATATATCAGATATAACCTTACGTTTTTCTTGTAATTTTTAATATCGCAATGAGGTAGTAAGTATTCCGCCAGTTCTTTGGCGTTACCGGATGGTTTTTTAATGAGAGTTAAAGTCTGATAAGACATTCTCTTTTCCTAAAATCACAATACATACAACTATTTTAGTACTGATTACCAAATATTACAAATGTTCAATGTTTACTTACCTTCCTGAATCATTATAATGCCTGCCTAAAAGTCCTCTTAAAGAATGATTAAAGTAACCTACTTCCTTTTGGTTTGAGGCCATACCATCATTTATTTTCTGTGCAAGCTAATTTTAGTGGAACTTCTAATTGAACTTTGAATCGCCACGGATAATCTAGACACTTCCAAGCCGTTGATAATATTTGTTTTCGTATTCAGTTGGTGGCATCTGATCGCTCGAGCCATGCCGACGCCTACTGTTATAAAACATTTCGATGTAATCAAAAATATCACTTCGGGCTTCTTCCCGTGTTCCGTAGATCTTTTTCTTAATCCGTTCGCGTTTCAGCAGCTGGAAAAAGCTTTCCGCAACCGCGTTGTCGTGGCAGTTACCGCGACGACTTATGCTGCCTTCCAGACCGTGTGATTTCAGGAACGATTGCCACTCATGGCTCGTGTATTGAATGCCCTGTACAGAGTGAACCAGTACCTGTTTTTGAGGATTACGCCTCCACCCCGCCATAAGTAATGCGTTCAGGACAATCTCTTTTGTCATGCGGGGTTGCATTGACTAGCCGATAACTTTTCGGGAGAACAGGTCAACCACTACGGCCAGATACAGCCAGCCTTCGTGGGTTCGGATGTAGGTTATGTCCATCACCCAACGCTCATCCGATGAGTTCGGATTGAACTGCCGCTGGAGCTTGTTGGGTGTCACGATGCTGGCTTCGCCTTTACATGCCCGTGGGCTATGGTACCCAACCTGAGCTTTTATTCCGGCGCGCTTCATCAGCCGCCAGACCCGGTTCACTCCGCACTGTTGTCCGGTATCACGCAGATCGAGATAGATCTTGCGATAACCATAGACGCAGCCAGACTCAAGCCAGGACTGTTTGATCTGCCCGGTCAGCATCTGGTCTGTCTGGTGACGCTGTGAATGTGGCTGCTGAAGCCAGAAATAAAATCCACTCGGATGGACATCCAGAACCCGACAGAGCAAACGAACAGGCCAGCAACGGCTGTTGTCGCGGATAAAGGCGTACCTCAGTCGGACAGCTTTGCGAAGTACGCTGCGGCTTTTTTTAATATGTCTCTCTCGTCGGTAACCCCCTTCAGCTCTTTCTGGAGTCGGCGGATCTCGGTCTGAGCATCTGACTGTTCTTTATTAGTGGATGAGTCCGGGCCGTACTTCTTTATCCAGGCGTAAAGGCTGCGGGTGGCGATATCGAGACGTGTTGCAACGCTGGAAACAGAATGGCCGCGATCAACAACCTGTTTGACTGCTTCGAATTTAAACTCTTCGGGATAACGCTTACCGCTCATGGGCACCTCTCTTTAAGCCATCTTAAATGACTCCGAGGTGTCTGTTAAAGCCGTGGCGATTCATTTTTCACCGTGTTGATTTACAACTTTGGCGCTTAATATACAACTTTATTGTCTCTTCACAATCGCTGTGCCTGCGTCCTATTCATGCATCTGGAAACTCATTTAACAACTTATATGGTGTTAATTCAAGAATACAGTCTATAAGTTGTAAAATGAACCAAGGTCAGCTCACTAGCTTTTGTTCGGAAGGAGTGGTGCAGGGTGTGACAAGTGAACTGACCGAGATTCGTGTAAGCCTCTTTACAAATATCCATGAAACCGACAGTAGGTCCCAATTTCGACAGAAACACAGAGTTGAGAAGTGCGAAGACTATTTGTCTTTTCCAGTCGGCTGTCATGACACCTCAGAACTATAGCCTAGAGATGCTACGTTACGGGGGGCGTAATCTGACGCCCGAAAAAGATGTGTGCATTCGCAACTGATGAGGTGTAAAAGCCGAACGGCATATATGGCAAGGCGGCATAATGTCATTTGACAGGCTTTAAAGATAGTTCATTCGGGATAATTATAAGGCAACGTAGCGTAGCGTAAAGTCATGAAGACCGGATTTCTCTGAATGTGGTTGCCAACCTTTTCACAAACAAGATTATTAGTCAGTTAATTATTTTTACGCTAAATTTTCTCTTTTACAGACCGATCATTCAGATGCCAGTGCATAGTCTTACTATAACTGCCTGTTGATTTTTTACGTACGAAAAGTATAAAAGTCTTATAACGTAATGGCTGCATTTTAACACCTAAACTGCAAGAGAAAAAAATCACATTCTTTGGCTAATTCGTTAGCCTTTTGTATCTGAGTGACAGTAAAATGACGTCACAGCCAGATTATTTAATGAGGTGCATGATTCTTCAGTTGACAATTCATTTGAGGGGGTAAATAATTCTTCAATTAACGATTCAAATAATTTCTGTTTTAAGTGTCAGGGAGGGCGAATGATTTTTCAGGATGAAAGTTTTTTCAGCTTTTTGTTCAGAACTCAGTTAATTTATGGTTACCTGGATTTCTCAAATATTTTCAGAATGAATGGTATGGTACGAACAACGATCATTGCTAAAGAAGAACTTTTGCCTATCTATGGGCGGATTAATAAAAAAGCTTTATACTTGATGATTAACAGAACTCAGCGTGAGAAAATTTCACTTGAGCAACCATACTCTCATTTAAATGAACTTAACAGATTTCTTCAACAAGGCGTTGCTGTTCTTAATGACAGAGGCTTTTTTTTTGTTCGATTCTGTAAGGAATGTCTCGACGAATGCTTTAAACTTTATGGGATCGGTTATTTTAAAAAGGAATGGGAAAGAAACCTGTATTGTAACAGGCACAAAAGAACACTTTCTGAAATGACAGGAAGAGAGGCAAAGCATTCAGTTGACATCATGACACGATTGATTTTAGGGGGCCCCCTTCATGACGGTGAGTTTATCGAACATCTTCCACTTAAGGCAGAACTTAAAAAAATAAGGCGGCGGGTGACAAGACCATTTTCACTATTATATATTAAGCCATGTGCAATGTTATCAATTAGTAAGTGGGTTGTTGAAAAAAAACATGCATTATCACTCATACTTCCGGGGATTGAGGGAAATATCGATAGAGCCTTGTTATTAAAAAAAATTAGCGATAATCCTGAAGAATTTATAATTAAACTATACAATGAACGTAACAATCCTAATCTAATGGAATTTGGTGTTTTTCTTTCTCAAACCACAAAAAACGTCACGGAAAAATATGGCGTGTTCAGTGATGACGAGTTCAGGTTTAATGTGATGAAATCAAAAAACATAAACTGTCTGAACTGTTTCTCTGATAAGTTATGTGGAAATTGTAGAATGAGACTAATATATAATAT
>NZ_JAKLRZ010000022.1:0-141829 GCF_021892025.1 Enterobacter cloacae complex sp. ECC445
AAAGCGCATTAAATGCAGGGGGTTGCCCTTAATGCCAGTTACGGAAAAAAGAGATGAATGATATTAAACGTAGCACATGAATATCAGGTTTAGCGCCCCCCACTGATAATGGTTATTTAACATTTATCTTTTCGCCGACTATGCTCATAGTCAGCCACCGCTTCCGGCTCATGGAGGAATTTATGTATGGTTTAAGCCTGCTCCGCCTCGGTCTGTTTATTGCGCTTGCCATTATCGCCAGTACGGCGATTGGTTTATTTACCTATATGGTCGTCACTGTTCTGGCAGAATAGTGTCACCCCTGCCCAGGTTATGGAATAAATAAAACAGTTATTTATTAGGGGAATACAGTGAACCGCTACCTCACTTTTTTACCGTTCGTTTTGTTAACGCTCACGGCATGTGACCCGAAATCCGAGCAAGCTGCCCCCCTGCCGCGCATGGTAAAAGTGGCGGAGGTGACGGTCCCCGGCCACGCCCAGCAGCGCGTTTTTCCCGCACGCATAGAATCGGGTGATGCCACAGACCTTTCCTTCAAGCGCGCGGGTCAAATTGAGGCGCTCGATATCCGTCAGGGCGCAGCCATCAAGCAGGGGCAGCAGCTTGCGAGATTAAATGCCCGTGAAGCCCAGCAGCGCGTTAACGACAGACAAACAGCGGCAACGCTGACCCAGCGGCAGTTCGACCGCTTCCAGACGCTGGCGGGCCGCCAGGCCATTTCAAAAGCAGAGATGGACGTGCAGCGCGCGAACCGCGACTCGGCAAATGCGGCGCTGCAGATTGCCCGTGAAGAGCTCAATCAAATGACGCTCGTCGCCCCCTTCAGCGGAACGGTGGCCAGCGTGCATGTCCGAAACCATCAGGTGGTGTCTGCGGGTCAGCCTGTTTTGACGCTGACCCGCACAGACCTGCTGGACGTGGTGTTTAGTATTCCTGAGAACCTGTTCAGGACCTTTGATATTCGTAACGCGCAGTATCGTCCCGTGGTGAGAATTAACGCCTTCCCGGATCGGGAGTTTACCGCCGTCTATAAAGAGCACTCGGGCAGCAGCGACAGCAACACCCTGACCTGGCAGGTGATCCTCACCATGCCGCGCCCGGATGATTTCCCCGCCGTGGGCGGCGTAAGCGGTACGGTGACAATCAATCTAACCAACCTCCCGGCAGGTGCGGGCGCCGAGGCGCTGGTCGTCCCGGTGGAGGCGGTCTTTAACCCAAACAACAGCCCGCGCAATGAGCCGCACGTCTGGGTCGTCGCGGGAGAAGGCGACGCGCTTCATCTTGAAGATCGCAAGGTCAGCGTGGGGCAAGTCACCACCGAGGGCGTTGTCATTACGCACGGGCTCAAGGCGGGCGAGCGCGTGGTGGCTGCAGGCGTTGGTGAGCTTCATGCTAACCAGCCGGTACGTGTCTGGACGCGTGAACGGGGACTGTAATGGATATCTCTCGCCAGTTTATTAATAACCCCATTCGCGTCTGGCTAACGATCCTGCTGCTCGGCGTGGGGGGCATTTTCGCCCTGCTCAACATTGGCAGGCTGGAAGATCCGGCCTTTACCATCAAAACCGCCGTGGTCATTACCCACTATCCTGGCGCCTCCGCTCAGCAGGTGGAAGAAGAGGTGACGCTTCCGCTGGAGAATGCCCTTCAGCAGCTGCCTTATCTGGACAATGTCAGCTCGATCTCTTCAAACGGCCTGTCGCAAATCACCGTGAACATTGCCTCGCGCTATCATTCGAACGAACTGCCGCAGATCTGGGACGAGCTGCGCCGTCGCGTGGGCGATGCCTCGCGCCAGTTCCCGCCCGGCGTCGTGACGCCCTTTGTAAATGACGATTTCGGCGACGTGTTCGGTTTTTTCTTTGCGATTTCCGGGGATGAATTCAGCAATCCTGAACTGGTGAGATATGCCGAGCAGCTGCGTCGCGAACTGGTTCTGGTCCCCGGCGTGGGTAAAGTTGCCATCGGCGGAGCCGTCAGCCAGCAGGTCAACATCGATATCTCCCTGACCAAAATGGCCGCGCGCGGCATCACGCTGAACCAGCTTTCCGCCCTGCTCGGCAGGCTGAACGTGGTTTCCAGCGCCGGAGAAATCAGCTCGGGAACGGAATCCATTCGCCTGCATCCGACCGGTGAGTTCGAAAATCTGGATGAACTGGCCGACCTCATCATCACGCCTTCCGGCACCGGGGCAGCGACGCGTCTGCGGGATATCGCCACGCTGTCGCGCGGGCTGAACGAATCGCCCGCCAGTATCTACCATGCTAACGGCAGAAAAGCCGTCACCATGGGCGTCTCGTTTATTCCCGGCGTGAACGTGATCGACGTGGGCCACGCGCTGGAGGCGAAGCTAAACCAGATGTCAGCGGAAAAACCGGCCGGGATACACATCGACCTGTTTTACGATCAGGCCGCCGAAGTGGGCCACTCTGTTAACGGTTTTATCATCAACTTTCTGATGGCGCTGGCGATTGTCATCGGCGTGCTGCTGATCTTTATGGGCGTACGCAGCGGGATCATCATTGCGTTTTCCCTCGCGCTTAACGTGCTGGGCACGCTGCTGATCATGTATCTGTGGGGCATTGAGCTGCAGCGCATCTCGCTCGGGGCGCTGATCATCGCCCTGAGCATGCTGGTGGATAACGCCATCGTGATTGTTGAAGGGGTGCTGGTTGCGCGTCAGCAGGGCTCCCCGCTATTGACCGCCATTAACTACATCATCCGGCGCTCCGCCCTGCCGCTGCTGGGAGCGACGGTGATCGCCATCCTGGCATTTGCGCCTATCGGGCTGTCGCAGGATTCTACCGGGGAATATTGTAAATCCCTGTTCCAGGTGCTGCTGATTTCCCTGATGCTGAGCTGGTTCTCGGCGCTCACCATCACGCCGGTGCTGATTAAGTGGTGGTTGTTTAAAAACGACGGTGCGGCCGCGAAGCCCGACGAGTCAGATCCTTACGACAAACGTCTCTACCGCCTTTATCAGCGCCTCCTGAACGCGCTGCTGTTCCGCAAAGCGCCAACGCTCATCGTGATGGCTGCGCTGCTGGCCGCGTCAGTCTGGGGTTTTGGCGCCGTGCGGCAAAACTTTTTCCCCTCGTCAAATACGCCGATTTTCTTTGTCGACCTCTGGTTACCGTACGGCACCGATATCAAATGGACCGAGAAGATGACCGGCGATATCGAGAAAACCATTAACGGCCAGCCCGGCGTGGAAACCACCGTCTCCACCATCGGTCAGGGCAGCATGCGCTTTATTCTGACCTATAGCGGACAGCGGCAGTACAGCAACTACGCGCAGATCATGGTGCGCATGGATGACCAGCGCAACATCTCCGCACTGACGCGCCACGTCGATGAGTACATTGCGCGAAACTATCCGCAGGTTAACGCCAGCACCAAACGCGTGATGTTTGGCCCCTCCGGCGACAGCGCCATTGAGGTACGCATCAAGGGCCCCGATCCTGACAGGCTGCGCCTGATTGCCAGCCGGGTGGACGATATTCTGGCGAGCGACCCGGCGACGGGCAGCGTGAGAAACGACTGGCAAAACCGCAGCAAGGTGATCCGTCCGCAGTACGTCGCCGCGCTGGGCCGCGAGCTTGGCGTGGACAAGCAGGACGTCGACAACGCGCTGGAGATGAACTTTTCCGGCAGCCGGGCGGGATTATACCGGGAAGGCAGCGACCTGCTTCCGGTCGTGGTGCGCCCGCCGGAAAGCGAACGGCTGGACGCCAATCACCTGAACAACGTGCTGGTCTGGAGCCAGACGCGACAGCAGTATATCCCGCTAAGCAACGTCGTTAGCCGCTTCTCGCTGGAGTGGGAAGATCCGCTCATCCTTCGGCGCGACCGCTCGCGGGTGCTGACGGTGATGACCGACCCCGATCCCCTTAGCCTGCAAACCTCCGGCGATATCCTCGCCCGGGTGAAGCCGCGCATTGACGCCCTCGCCCTGCCCCACGGCTATAGCATCGAATGGGGAGGCGATGCGGAAAACTCCAGCGAAGCACAGCAGGGGCTCTTCACCACGCTGCCGATCGGGTTCCTGGTGATGTTTGTCATCACCGTGCTGATGTTCAGCTCGGTGAAAAACGCCGTCGCCATCTGGCTGACCGTGCCGCTGGCGCTGATTGGCGTCACGCCGGGATTCTTGATCACCGGGATCCCGTTCGGCTTTATGGCGCTGATCGGCCTGCTCAGCCTGAGCGGAATGCTCATCCGCAACGGCATCGTGCTGGTGGAAGAGATCGAGCAGCAGAAGGCGCACAAAGCTCAGCGTGAGGCGATCGTCTACGCCGCCACCTCGCGCCTGCGCCCCATCCTGCTTACCGCGTTTACGACCGTACTGGGCCTGGCGCCGCTTCTGCTGGATGTTTTCTTCCAGAGCATGGCCGTTGTGATTATGTTTGGACTGGGGTTTGCTACAATCCTGACGCTGCTGGTACTTCCCGTAATCTACGCGTGTTTCCATCGTAAGGACGAAGCCAAACAACAATGAATGCGACAGGGCTGAATATTATCAAGACGCTGGGCTGTATGACGGCGGTTACCTTCTTCACCATCTACAACACCTGGGATCGTTATGATTATGACTACCACTGGATCCTGGGATTTTTAACCTTCATCTCGACGATTGCCACACCGTTGTTTTTTGTGGTGTCGGGCTATCTCGACGGGCAATCCCGGCACGGGAGCCGCTGGCAGCTGGGCAAAATTAAAAGCCTGGTGACCGTCTTTCTTTTCTGGATAACGATCTACTACCTGTGGGAGCCATATCAGCGCGGGTATTTAATCCAGCCGTGGTTCGTGTTCGCGTTTGTCGTGATTTACGCCTTCCATCCTGCGGTGGAATGGCTCAGCCATCGGCGAGCGCTGTTCTGCACCGCGATTGCTGCACTGCTGGTCTTTTCTTACGGATACGACCTGTTATCGGCGCTGTATCCTGACGCGCACATCCTCTCCCTGTCACCGCAGTATCGGCTGTGGACATGGCTGCTGTTTTATCTGACGGGGCAACTCTTCTGCGACCCCAAAATAGCCGAGTGGATAAGCCGCAAATCGGTGGTTCGGGCAGCGGTTATTGCCATCCCGTTCATCTACCTCTTTACCTGGTTTTACGAGCGCCACTTCTTTTTTGCCCTGTTTAAGGCCGACAGAAACGCCTTTATCCTCACCGGCTCTCAAATTTACGTTCTGATCGTCGCGCTGGTGATTGCGGCGAACGGCGTACGCTTTCGCCGCAATGCTGAACTGAAGGAGTCCATCCTGGCCGCCATCAGCAAAACGATGACCGGCGTGTACATTATGCACTACTCGGTATTTCATCTGCTGACGGCGCTGATACCGGTGACCTCTCTCGGCATGAAGCTGACGTTGATTGTGCTCACGTTCGTCAGCTCTGTTCTCTTCTCCATGCTGGTATTGTCTAACGCCGTGGCAAAAAAGGTGATCACCCTTTAAAAGCCTAAGCGCAGCCAGGCAAAAAGCACGTTCCCGTTGTTATAGGTTCCTGGAATATAGGTGAACTGGACGGTAACGCGCTTGTAGCTTGCCGAGAACAGCGGGAAGATGAACGGTAGCGGGACATAGTTTGCAAAATCATCTCGCGCCGTGATCCCCGCCGCGGCACCGAGCCCAAGCCGGAAATCGTTGGCGTCATCCAGATACCAGCCCTTCTCCCAGCCATAGCCCATCGCGGGCTGCCATTCGTTGTGCGAGTCTTTGAACATCATTGCGAAAAGGGCGCTCCAGTTGCCCTCTTCATTATAGCGGGAGACGCCCAGGCCACCGCCCCACGGCATTTCATTGTAATTGTCGGTTTTTTCTTTGTCGTACATAAAGCGGGCATGCCAGCTTAAAAATGGCAGGTACAGATCGTAACGTTGAGGCTGCTCCCAGGTTTGTGAAATATCATCCGTCAGCGCATTCCACCAGCCGCTGATGCGCTGTTCGCCGTAGACGTTGGGCTCCGCGTGAAGCGGTGCGACGAATAAAAACAGGAACATCCAGATTGCCGAAAAGGTGCGTTGCATCGTGTTTCCCTCAGCTTAACTCACGCAGCGGTCACTATTACTGTAAACCATTCAGCAGATCACCGCGTCAAGCAGACATAATTATATCGCTGAAGGTGTTGATGAAATTTCTTTATTCAGCGTCTTTCGGAAAGATAAAAACGTTTTCTCAGACGTTCTGTCGCGGTAGTCTCATAGGTTCCGTTTATATGACGGCCGCTATGTGAGTGACCTTTTCTTATACCAATAATTAAAATCAGTATGGACAGGACAACTATGGACTCCACCCTTATCTCCGACCGCCCCGGCGAGGAGACCCCTTCGCTCAATCGTGCCCGCCGCGCAGCCCTGGGCAGCTTCGCGGGCGCCGTCGTCGACTGGTATGATTTTCTGCTTTACGGCATCACTGCCGCGCTGGTCTTCAACCGCGAGTTCTTTCCGCAGGTCAGCCCCGCGATGGGCACGCTCGCCGCCTTTGCCACCTTCGGCGTCGGGTTTCTGTTTCGCCCGCTGGGCGGGGTGATCTTCGGCCACTTCGGCGACCGTCTCGGCCGCAAGCGCATGCTGATGCTCACCGTCTGGATGATGGGGATCGCCACCGCGCTGATAGGCGTTCTCCCTTCGTTTTCCGCCATTGGCTGGTGGGCACCGGTACTGCTTGTCACCCTGCGCGCCATCCAGGGCTTCGCCGTGGGCGGCGAATGGGGCGGTGCGGCGCTGCTGTCCGTCGAGAGCGCGCCGAAAAACCGTAAAGCGTTCTACAGCAGCGGCGTGCAGGTGGGTTACGGCGTAGGCCTGCTGCTCTCCACGGGGCTGGTATCGTTAATCAGCCAGCTCACCACCGACGCGCAGTTCCTGAGCTGGGGCTGGCGCATTCCGTTCATCTTCAGCATCGTTCTGGTGATTGCCGCCCTGTGGATCCGTAACGGGATGGAGGAGTCCGCTGAATTCGAACAACAGCAGCAGGAAAAACCGGCCGCCAAAAAACGCCTGCCGGTGATGGAAGCCCTGATTCAGCACCCTGGCGCTTTTCTGAAAATTATCGCCCTGCGGCTGTGCGAACTGCTGACGATGTATATCGTCACCGCGTTTGCCCTGAACTATTCGACGCAGAATCTCGGCCTGCCGCGCGAACTGTTCCTGAATATCGGCCTGCTGGTGGGCGGGATCAGCTGCCTGACCATCCCCTGCTTTGCCTGGCTGGCGGACCGGTTTGGCCGCCGTCGCGTTTACATCACCGGGGCGCTGATTGGCACCCTCAGCGCCTGGCCGTTCTTTATGGCGCTGGAGGCGCAGTCCGTCTTCTGGATCGTCTTCTTCGCCATCATGCTCGCGAACATCGCTCACGATATGGTGGTCTGCGTGCAGCAGCCGATGTTTACCGAGCTGTTCGGCGCAAGCTATCGCTACAGCGGCGCGGGCGTAGGCTACCAGGTCGCCAGCGTGGTCGGCGGTGGGTTTACGCCGTTTATTGCTGCCGCGCTGGTGACCTTCTCCGGCGGTAACTGGCACAGCGTGGCGATTTATCTGCTGGCCGGCTGTCTGCTGTCGGCGGCGACGGCGCTGCTGATGAAAGAGACGCGCCACGGCTGATCTCCCTTTTGTTTCACAGGCGTGTGACATACTATCGGGTAGAGTCGCACACCTGTGGAACAAGGAGACAGAGATGAATAATAAGGGCTCCAGCCTGACCCCGGCTCAGGCGCTGGAACAACTCGACGCGCTGTATGAACAGTCCGTCAACGCGCTGCGCAACGCCATCAGCGAATATATTGAAACAGGGAAACTTCCCGACGAAAAGGCCAGATCCGAGGGCCTTTTTGTTTATCCATCGCTCTCTGTGACCTGGGACGGCAGCGCCAGCACGACGCCGAAAACTCGCGCCTACGCCCGTTTTACCCACTCCGGCTGCTACAGCACCACCGTCACCCGCCCTGCACTGTTCCGCCCCTACCTCGAAGAACAGCTCACGCTGTTATACCAGGATTACGGTGCGCACATTGCCGTTGAGCCATCGCGGCATGAGATCCCCTATCCCTACGTGATTGACGGCTCGGCGCTGACGCTTGACCGCTCCATGAGCGCGGGGCTAACCCGCCACTTCCCGACCACTGAGCTTTCACAAATTGGCGACGAGACGGCTGACGGGATCTATCACCCGGCAGAGTTTTCTCCCCTGTCGCACTTTGATGCCCGCCGGGTCGATTTCTCCCTGGCGCGCCTGCGCCACTACACCGGGACGCCGGTCGAACATTTCCAGCCGTTCGTGCTCTTTACCAACTACACCCGCTACGTTGACGAGTTTGTCCGCTGGGGCTGCAGCCAGATCCTCGACCCGGAAAGCCCCTACATCGCGCTCTCCTGCGCGGGCGGGATCTGGATCACCGCGGAGACCGAAGCGCCCGAGCAGGCCATTTCCGACCTGGCGTGGAAAAAACATCAGATGCCCGCCTGGCACCTGATCACCGCCGACGGTCAGGGCATCACGCTGATCAACATCGGCGTAGGCCCGTCAAACGCCAAAACCATCTGTGACCATCTGGCGGTGCTGCGCCCGGACGTCTGGCTGATGATTGGCCACTGCGGCGGCCTGCGCGAAAGCCAGCTGATTGGCGACTACGTGCTGGCCCACGCCTATCTGCGCGATGACCACGTGCTGGATGCGGTACTGCCGCCGGACATCCCCATCCCGAGCATCGCCGAAGTCCAGCGCGCCCTGTATGACGCCACCAAAGAGGTCAGCGGCATGCCGGGTGAAGAGGTTAAACAGCGCCTGCGCACCGGCACGGTCGTCACAACGGACGATCGCAACTGGGAGCTGCGCTACTCCGCCTCCGCGCTGCGGTTCAACCTGAGCCGCGCGGTGGCGATCGATATGGAGAGCGCCACCATCGCCGCGCAGGGATATCGCTTCCGCGTTCCTTACGGCACGCTCCTGTGCGTCTCCGATAAGCCGCTGCACGGTGAAATTAAGCTGCCGGGTCAGGCCAACCGCTTCTACGAAGGGGCCATCTCAGAGCATCTGCAAATTGGCATTCGCGCCATTGACCTGCTGCGGGCAGAAGGTGACAAACTGCATTCCCGCAAGCTGCGTACCTTCAACGAGCCGCCGTTCCGCTAACAGCAATAAGGAAAAACCATGTCCAGCACATCTCCGCTCTCTGCCCTGCGCCACTGGCTTGAGGCCAGCCATCTCGACGGGATGATCGTCCCGCGCGCGGATGCCTGGCAGAGTGAATATTGCGCGCCCTACGACGAAAAGCTGGCCTGGCTGACGGGATTTGACGGTTCGGCCGGCGTGGCGCTGGTGCTGAAAAACAAAGCGCTGCTGTTCGTCGACGGTCGCTATCAGGTTCAGGCCCGCGTTCAGGTTAATACGGATGAGATTGCGATCCACCACCTGCACAACGAGCCCCTGGCGCAATGGCTGGCAGAAAACGTTGCGGCAGGAACACGCATCGGTTTTGACGCGCTGCTGATGACCAACACGGAGTTTGAGCAACTGTCTGCCACGCCGTGCGAGCTGGTTCCCCTGAAGGCCAGTCCGTTTGACACCTTATGGACCGACCGCCCTGCCGCGCCGGCGGGGCTTATCCGGGAAATGCCGATTGAGCACAGCGGCGAACGCAGCGCGGACAAGCGTCAGCGCGTCGCCGCCGTGCTGGCCGCAAATAGTGCCGATTATCTCGCCATTACCCTGCCGGATAACATCGCCTGGCTGTTAAACGTGCGCGGCGCGGATATCCCTTACAGCCCGGTACCGCTCTCCTTTGCCCTGCTGGGGCGTGACGGCTACGTTGAGTGGTTTGTTAACGACAACAAGCTCAGCGCGCTGCCTGACGATGTGCGCGGTGCTTTCACCCTTGCGCCGCAGGATACCTTTATCGATCGCTGCCGGCAGATTGCTGAAGGCAAACGGGTGATGGTTGATGCCGATTCCGCGCCGGTTGCCCTGCGCTTCGCCATTGAGCCACGGGGAGAGATTGTCTGGCAAACCGACCCCATCACCCTGATGAAGGCCACCAAAAACCCGGTCGAGCTGGCGGGCTATCGCGAGTGTCATCACCGGGACGGCGCCGCGTGGGTCAACTTCCTGGCCTGGCTGAGCCGTGAAGTGCCTCGGCGAGAGGCGGCAGGTCATCCGCTAACCGAGCTCGACGTCCAGGCGCAGCAGCTTGCGTTCCGTCAACAGCAGCCCGGCTTTATCGAGCAGAGCTTTGCGACTATCTCCGCCTCTTCGAGCAATGCGGCGATGTGCCACTATCATTCGAGCGTGGCCAGCAATAAGCCCATCGGCCACGATCATTTTTACCTGAACGATTCCGGCGGACAGTATGCTAATGGCACCACCGACGCCACGCGCACGCTGGCGTGGGGTAACGTCGGTCCGCAGCAGCGTCTGCACTACACTGCCGTGCTGAGAGGCTTCCTGTCGCTCATTACCCTGCAGTTTCCTTCCGGAACTCAGGGGCATCAGCTGGATGCATTCGCGCGTCGCCCGCTGTGGGAGATGGGGCTGGATTACGATCACGGCACGGGGCACGGCGTGGGGCACCAGCTGCTGATCCACGAGAACCCGCATCGCATCGCCAAAAAGGTCAACCCGTGGCCGCTGGTGGCGGGCAATATCATGACGATCGAGCCGGGCTACTATCTGGGCGATAGCCACGGTATTCGTATCGAAAACCAGGTGGAGATTGTGGAGAGCCGACCGGGGTTCTGCCGATTTGCCTCGCTGACGCTGATCCCGATCGACTTAAGCCAGGTTGAGCTGCATCAGTTGAGCGAACAGGAAATACAGTGGCTGGATGCATACCACCGGCAGGTGCGTGAGGCGCTGGCACCGCTGGTGAACAGCGAGGCGCGTGCGTGGCTGGAAGAGGCGACGGCACCGATTCGTTTGTAAGTGAAGTGCGGTTTGTTGTTTGCCCGGTGGCGCTGCGCTTACCGGGCCTACAATCCCGTAGGTCGGGTAAGGCGAAGCCGCCACCCGACAATTTCACCCGCCCCAGAATAGCAAAAAGCCTGCTTTAAAAGCAGGCTTTTTAAATTTGGCTCCTCTGACTGGACTCGAACCAGTGACATACGGATTAACAGTCCGCCGTTCTACCGACTGAACTACAGAGGAATCGTGTGAACGGGGCGCATATTATCGATGCTCCCCCGTGATGTCAAAGGCAGAATGCAGTTTTTCGATCGTTTGCCGAATTATTCTTCACTTCGCGCAATTGTCAGGCATTTTTCCGCGGGTATTTCCACAGCCAGCGTCCGCTAACCATACGCCAGTAGAACAGCGCGCCCCGCACGGCCCAGTCGAGGAACATCCCCAGCCAGACGCCAACCACACCCCAACCGAGCATCACCCCGAGCGTATACCCCGCGACAACGCGACATCCCCACATGCCGAACATCGACACCCACATCGCAAAGCGGGCGTCGCGTGCGCCTTTCAGCCCGGCGGGCAATACCCAGGAGGCCGCCCAGATCGGCATAAAGGCCGCGTTGAGCCAGATGAGGATCTTAACCACCTCTTTAACGTCGTCTTCATGGGTATAGAACGAGGCCATCAGCCCGGCAAACGGCGCGGTTCCCCAGGCGATCAGCGTCAGCCCAATGGTCGACAGCCAGAACACGTGCCGAAGCTGTCGCTCCGCCTGACCTATCTGCCCTTTCCCGAGCCGTTTACCCGTGATGATGGTCGATGCCGACCCCAGCGCGTTACCCGGCAGGTTAATCAGCGAGGCGATCGAAAAAGCGATAAAGTTGCCGGCGATAACGTCGGTTCCCATCCCGGCGACAAACATCTGCGTCAGCAGCTTCCCGCCGTTAAATAACACCGACTCTATGCTCGCAGGAATGCCGATCCCCATCACTTCCCAGATAATGGCGAAATTAAAGGGGCGGAAATAGCTCTTCAGCGTCAGGCGCAGCGAAGGCGTGATCCCCGCCATCAGCACCCCAATGATGGCCGCCGCACCGATATAGCGTGAAATAGTCAGCCCCAGTCCCGCGCCGACGAAGCCTAGCCCGTCCCACGAGAACACGCCGTAGATTAGGACGCTACTGATGATAATGTTCAGGATATTCATCCCGCCGTTGATCAACAGCGGAATTTTCGTGTTGCCCGCCCCGCGCAGCGCACCGCTGCCAATCAGCGCGATCGCCGCCGCCGGGTAGCTTATGACGGTCATCTCCAGGTAGGTCAGCGCCAGGTCTTTAACCTGGTTCGAAGCCTCGCCGGCAACAAAGTCGATAATCTCTTTACCGAAATAGTGGATCGCCGCCGCCAGAAGGATCGAAAAGACAGTCATGATCATCAGAGACTGGCGGGCCGCCTCGCGGGCACGTTTGGGATCAAGCTTGCCGAGGCTAAAGGCCACCACCACCGTCGTCCCGAGATCGATGGCGGCAAAGAACGAGATCACCACCATGTTAAAGCTGTCCGCTAGCCCCACCCCCGCCATCGCCTCTTTCCCCAGCCAGCTCACCAGGAAGGTACTTAATACCCCCATCAGCAGAACGCAGGTATTTTCCAGGAAGATAGGCACAGCAAGCGGGGTGATTTCACGCCAGAACAGGACACGATAGCTTTTACGTTTTGCATACCATGGCGTGCGGGCTATCG
Organism: Enterobacter cloacae complex sp. ECC445; assembly: GCF_021892025.1. Classification (NCBI taxonomy): domain Bacteria; kingdom Pseudomonadati; phylum Pseudomonadota; class Gammaproteobacteria; order Enterobacterales; family Enterobacteriaceae; genus Enterobacter; species Enterobacter cloacae complex sp. ECC445. The sequence goes on from NZ_JAKLRZ010000022.1 coordinate 12,637, forward strand.
CCTGGCGTAAGGAGGCAGTGACGTTCAAAATGGACCTTAGCAAGAAAAGTTGAAACTCCATTTCAAATAATGGGGGACAAATGCTCATCCTGCAAAGTATTTTCCAGAAAAAGATGTGTGGATTTACAACAAACTGTCGACAGAATCAGCAATCAGTCGATTTTTCCTAAGATCAGGTTTGACAAAACTTTTTTCGCCGCTAAGATAAGCCTCCACAACGATTCCTCTGTAGTTCAGTCGGTAGAACGGCGGACTGTTAATCCGTATGTCACTGGTTCGAGTCCAGTCAGAGGAGCCAAATTTAAGAAAAGCAGACGTCACTGACGTCTGCTTTTTGCATTTATAAACGTTGTCTATTTCGATTCTCTGGCGCTCTGCATCATCACTATCAGGGGTCACGCCACTACCCGCGAAAAATAGCCGGGTGAACGAAGCGCCACCCGCCTATTGATTAACGCAAAATCATCACCAGATGACCGTCTTGCCTTTATTCCATATTGTTATGCGGTGTAAAAATGAAGTCCAGTTGACCGTTGACAGCAGTTAGCGGTGATGTGTTATTGATTAGGTTGAACTGCGTTTCAGAATTGAATTTAAAATACACAATCTGATCCGGCTGCCACTGTTGACCTGCAATGAAGAACTCATGCTCCATCACTAAATCGCCATTAGTAATTTGTAAAATGACCGGTAGATCAGAAGCCTCAGCTAATGTCACTTTCGTAATATACTCGTCACTTGGAGACACGCGTGTGTAAACTGTCTGCGGTAGTTTATCTGCCGGAAGGGTAAACTGCGCTGAGTCATTTTCTGTAAGTAAGAGTTCTAAAATAAAATAACCAGAAACATCACTGCCAGAATCTGCGGGATTGCTGATATAAATATCATACTCACTTCCTGGTTCAAATGTCGTACCGTTAAAGAACCACGATACATGCATATACGGGTCGCTCATGTAGGAATACGCACCAAGCACGTTTCCTGCTTTGTCGACAACCTGAGCATCCAGAGGAAACGCCGAGGCAGCATATAATGCGAGCTCCATATTTGAATAGATAGGCGCAGTGAAAGAAGTGAGCAACGTTCTTGATTGCGGCGGGAGTGAAAACGGAATTGAGGCTTCGGCAGCAGGTGTAAACTGGAACGAAATGGTTCCTGAAGCAGCAGTATGTGTCAAACTCATTTCAAATGACCACTGACTCCCGGCTGGCATAAATACATAACCTCTATCAGCGCCAATAGAATACTGATATTCGAAAACAATCTGGCTCGCCGTTTGAGAGTCAGTCTGATAGAGTTCAAGCGAAACGGGATAATATGTACTATCCATAATTTCAGCCAGAAACATCATATCTTCCGTAGCCGTATACTGGTAGATCGTTGTTGATTCAGTTGTAGATGTCGTGAACGGGACGTCAATAACATCTTTTTTAATATCTTTCATGATTTATTTACCTCTTTAATACTCACCATTGAGTAAATACAATCATGGCATATGAAAATACATGAAACTGACTAAAATATAATTACACGGCGTGCAATTAAAATGCAATTTATTGAGCGCAACAGTTCTGGCGGTATCAATATGCTGATTGAATTATTTATGCATTTATTAATGCGTAACCCGCTGACGATGCTCATCGTTTTTTATTGTCAGGGTCGTTCGAGTACACTTAAACTATAGCGCTCTGTTTTTCGCTTCACAGGTAAGGGAAAATGAACGCTCTGTTTGTCTACGGCACGCTGCGCCCGGGCCACGCTAATGCGCATATTCTTGAAAAAATTGGCGGCGAGTGGCTGGCCGGCTTCGTCACCGGTACGTTTTACGAACGCGGTTGGGGCGCTGCGGCGGAATTCCCGGGGGTTGTGCTCCACCCTGATGGACCCCGCGTCGAAGGCTATCTGTTTATCTCTGATAGCCTTGCCGCGCACTGGGACATGCTGGATGAATTTGAAGACGGCTACGATAGGGTTGAGGTCACGGTGACCTCCCTTGAAGGCCGGCAGGTTCAGGCCTGGATTTATCAGCTACAGCCGCAGTCTGCATCATAAAAAAAGGCTCTCTGTCACCAGAGAGCCTTTTTCACTGTTCGCTGCGATTACTCGCTTTTTGCTTCGCCGTTTTTGATTTCGCCCATTGCTTTCAGCTTCTTGGAGATGTCGCGGCGCTCTTTGGACAACTCGGCGTTTTTGATGATGTAGTCATCAACGCGGTCTTCGTAGTCGCTCTTCATGCTGGCGATGATGCCCTGGATTGCTTCTACGCTCATACCTGGCTTGATGTAGTCGCTCAGGTTGTCGAGCAGCAGAACGCGTTTCTGGTTGTCACGGATCTTCTTCTCAACGTCCTGGATTTCACGCTGCAGCTTGTTTTTGCGGCGGAACAGGCGGACGAATTCCAGAACATCCTGGAACGAAGGCTTGGTAGTTTCCATTTTTACACCCCTGATAATGTGAGATTCGGATTCGTTAAAGCAACCGTTGTAACAATAACCTTACTGACAGCGGCTGCGAATGACAATGACTATATCGTTTAAAGGTATCATAACCCCAATTGCTGCTGAATCGAAGCAGCAGCCGTCACATCCGCGTTTTATTTGCGCAGCGCCCGACAAATAAGATGCGATAACAGCTCAAGCTGCCGCGCCAGCTCCATGCTCAGCCAGACGTAGCCATGAATAGGCGTTTCCGCCACGTTATCGCTCTGGCGTTCATTGATTAACAGCCTGAGCTCCGCAACGATCTCATTCAATCGCTCGCTGTTGGCCAGTATCGGCTGCGGGTTCCCTTCATAGAGCGCATGGGCGATGGTCAACAACGTCTGCTGCGTCATCTGCTGGGTCTCTTTGAGTGTCTGCGCGTTAAGCATCAGCAGATGGCTGGGTCGCGAGGCCCAGTGGGCGTTGATCTGCAGCTCAAGCATGCAGACCAGATTGCGGCTTACCGTCTGGATGGCTTCGAAAATCGATTTTTGGATATGGGTTTCTTTGCTGGCAGGCGTAATCAGTCCACGCATTTTGACCACGTCGTTGAGGATGGTTTGCAGGTGCTTTTCCAGCCGCGGGCGCTCTACCAGGTTCGGAGAAAAACCGGCCTGATACACGCGGTTAAAGGCGGTAACGTAGTTAGCCATCTGAATACGCCAGTGCAGAAAAGCACGCTGCGGCCAGATACCGGTGAAGAGCATGGCCAGCAGTGAACCCAAAATGACATCCCCGCTTCGCCACAGCGCCGTGGTCATGTCCCCGGCGGGCGCACCGACCACCACCGCGAGCGTAATCCCAATCAGCAGCGCCTGATAGGGCTTTTTACCCAACGCCAGCCAGCCGCACAGGAACATGGCCGCACCGCACCATACCAGCATGACGGGAAATGAGATGAGCTCAAGCTTTAGGGCAATAAGCCCGAGGGCTGAGCCTAACACCGTCCCGCCAATTCGTTCGAAGGCGCGCGGAACAACGTTCCCCCAAAACGAGATAGGCCCCATCACCACCACCAGCGTGATCAGCGGCCACGTCCCTTCCGGAACATCCAGCATACGGACCAGGATAAACGTCAACACGAAAGCCAGCGCGATGCGACACCCGTGCACCACGCGATAATGTTTATACAATCGAATTTCAAAAGGGGTTAATGATTTGTCGGGACGCACACCCGCTCTCCAGCTACACGGCAAATCACAATTGTACTGTGTTTTCAGCCGGGCGGATCGCTTCCGGCTGAAAAACCCTTCATTAAGCAGGCTTAAACCGTTTTATGCTCTACCGCGATATACATTTCGATATCCCAGTAGCCGTCCGCATTGCCGTCATTGAGATAGCGCTCGAAGCAGGGTTTGAGCGCCATCTGGTACTTATTGTCCTGCAGCAGGGAGTTGAAGAACTGGTACCACGGTGTGGCAAAGTCGTAGTTTTCCACGCGCGCCGTGGCCACGGCATAATCCCCGGCCGCGATTTCCGTCATCATGACGCCTTCGCTGTTTTCCGGAATAACGAAATCATCCGCTACCGTCACTGCCGTGTCGCAGCGCAGTTTTTCTGCCGGGACTTCATCCGGGTTATCGTAGTAGACCGCAACCCACTCCAGCGGCTCAATGTGACGCCCGTCCACCCACATGACCAGCTGTTCAAAGCCCTGCTTTACCGTTTGTTCCCACGGCCCCACCAAATGAAAACCGGCAATCTTACGTTTCTTTTGCTGCTTGATGCTGTAGTCCATGCTGCCTCCACTTATTACTGTATATATATACACTATAATGCAAGCTCTGAGCGTTCAGCAAACGTGAAGTGTTTATTATGTGAGCAGACTCGCAACCCTGCCAGTCTGCTCATCTGCCGTCAGAGCACGTGGTGAAGATAATCGCTCAGGCGGGAGAACACGCCCCCTTTCTCAACGGCTTCCAGCGTCACCAGCGGCCAGTGCGCCACCACTTTGTCACGGTCATAGAGCTGGATCTCCCCTACCCGCTGATGTGCGGCAATCGGCGCTTCCAGCTCTTTTTTATCCAGCACGTATTTGGCTTTGATGTTGGGCACTTCCGCTTTCGGCAAGGCCAGCCAGAAGTCCTGGTCGGTGCCCAGCTTCACCTGCTCCTTGTCGCCGTACCAGATGCGCTCCGTCCCCACTTTTTTACCGCTATGCAGGATCTGCACCGTATCGAAATTCTGCTGCCCCCAGTGCAGCAGTTTTCGGGCCTGGTCTTCGCGGCCTTTCGGGCTGTCGGCCCCCATCACCACCGCGATTAAGCGGCGCTGGCCGTCCACGGCGGAGGCAATCAGGTTAAACCCTGCCCCCGAGGTGTGTCCCGTTTTGAGGCCATCCACGTTCATGGTTTTATCCCACAGCAGGCCGTTACGGTTTTGCTGGGTGATCCCGTTCCAGGTCAGGCTCTTTTCGCTGTACATATGATAAAACTCGGGCTCACCGTGGATGATGGCGCGGGAGAGCACGGCCAAATCGTAAGCGGAGCTGTGCTGGCCCGGCGCGTCCAGCCCGTGGACGGTTTCAAAGTGCGTATCGCGCAGGTTCAGCTTCTGCACGTAGTCGTTCATCATCTTCACAAACTGCGGCTGCCCGCCCGCCACGTGATCGGCCAGCGCCACGCAGGCGTCGTTGCCGGAATCGACGATCAGGCCGCGGCTTAAGTCACGCACGGAGACGCGATCGCCCTCTTTCAGGAACATCAGCGACGATCCGTCAAACACCGGGTTTCCTTTTGCCCAGGCATCGCGCCCGACGGTGACGATGTCGTCCGGCGTTATACGGTGGCTGTCAATGGCCCGATCGACCACATACCCCGTCATCAGCTTGGTCAGGCTCGCCGGATTACGCTGTTGATGCTCGTTGCCCGCCGTTAAGATCTGACCAGTCGTGTAATCCATCAGCACCCAGGAGCCCGCCTGAATGGCAGGAGGCTGCGGCGAAAAATCCAGCGGTTCGGCCGCAAAAGCAGATGAGATACTCGAAGCGAGTAAAGAAACAGCAATAAACAGACGGCGTTTCAACGGTATATCCTCAGGTCATTAAAAATCGATGACCTTTTTACGGGAGTTCTGATGTCGTTACCTGGCTTAATTGCAAAGAAATGTGACAGAGCGCAGATTTTTCCCTGAAGCTGGCGCGCAGATTTGCGTCACAGCGGCGCTTTTTATTCGGTCTGGACGGCACGATCGTTTACCATAGTGACGTCATTTTTTAACAGGATGGTATTACTGGTGTCTGACTCTGCCGCTCGCCCGACTTTTTTATTTCACGACTACGAAACCTTTGGCACGCACCCGGCGCTGGACCGGCCGGCGCAGTTTGCCGCCATCCGCACCGACGACGAGTTCAACATTATTGGCGAGCCCGAGGTCTTTTACTGTAAACCGGCTGATGACTACCTGCCGCAGCCCGGGGCGGTCATGGTAACCGGCATCACCCCTCAGGAAGCGCGGGAAAAAGGCGTTAACGAGGCAGAATTCGCCCGCCGCATCCACGATCTCTTTACCGTCCCCAATACCTGCGTGGTCGGTTACAACAACATCCGTTTTGATGACGAAGTAACGCGCAACGTTTTCTATCGCAACTTCTACGATCCCTATGCCTGGAGCTGGCAGAACCGCAATTCGCGCTGGGATTTGCTCGACATCATGCGGGCATGCTACGCCCTGCGTCCTGAGGGCATTCACTGGCCGGAAAATGAGGAAGGGCTGACCAGCTTCCGGCTGGAACACCTGACGCGCGCCAACGGCATTGAGCACAGCAATGCCCACGACGCGATGGCTGACGTCTACGCCACCATTGCCATGGCTAAGCTGGTGAAAAGCGCGCAGCCCCGGCTGTTTGACTATCTGCTGAGCCACCGCAGCAAGCAGAAGCTCATGACCCTTATCGACGTACCGCAGATGAAACCCCTGGTGCATATTTCCGGCATGTTTGGCGCCTGGCGCGGCAATACCAGCTGGGTCGCGCCGCTGGCGTGGCATCCGGACAACCGTAACGCGGTCATTATGGTCGATTTGGCCGGCGATGTTTCGCCGCTTCTGGAGCTCGACAGCGATACCCTGCGCGGACGGCTTTACACCCCAAAAAATGAGCTCGGGGATCTGCCTGCGGTGCCGGTTAAACTGGTGCATATCAATAAATGTCCGGTCCTGGCGCAGGCAAATACGCTGCGCCCGGAAGATGCGGACAGGCTGGGTATTAACCGCCAGCACTGCCTCGATAACCTGAAGGTGCTGCGCGATAACCCGCAGGTGCGCGAGAAGGTGGTCGCCATCTTTGCCGAAGCGGAGCCGTTCGTGCCGTCTGAAAACGTGGACGCCCAGCTTTATAACGGTTTCTTCAGCGATGCCGATCGCGCGGCCATGAATATCGTACTGCAAACCGAACCGCGCAACCTACCGGCGCTGGATATCACCTTCGCTGATAGCCGTATCGAAAAGCTGATGTTTAACTACCGCGCGCGTAACTTCCCAGGCACGCTAGATGAAGCAGAGCAGGAACGCTGGCTGCAGCATCGTCGTAACGTGTTTACGCCGGAGTATCTGCACAGCTACGCCCAGGAGCTGGAAATGCTTTATGGCCAGTATGAGGGAAATGCTGAGAAACAGGCGCTGCTGAAATCCCTGTTCCAGTACGCGCAAGAGATAGTTTGAGAGAGGGGCAAAAAAAAGCCGGAGGCGATGTCTCCGGCTTTTTTTTGCCCGGTGGCGCTGCGCTTACGCGCGCCTACGGGTGCGTTATTTTGTCGGCCGGGTAAACGCTAGCGCCACCCGGCGAGTCATTACGCGACGTCTTCGTACTGCGGAACCGGGTTACGGAAGCTCTTCGTAACGCAGGCCAGGTAAACCAGACCGATAGCACCCCAGATCAGACCCAGAACCATTGAGCTCTCTTCCAGGTTAATCCACAGCGCGCCCACTGTCAGGGCACCACACACCGGCAGTACCAGATAGTTGAAGTGGTCTTTCAGCGTTTTGTTGCGCTTCTCGCGGATCCAGAACTGCGAAATCACGGAGAGGTTAACGAAGGTGAACGCCACCAGCGCACCGAAGTTAATCAGCGCGGTCGCCGTCACCAGGTCGAATTTAATCGCCAGCAGGGCAATCGCGCCAACCAGCAGCACGTTCCACGCCGGAGTACGCCATTTCGGATGCACGTAGCCGAAGAAACGCGTCGGGAATACGCCGTCACGGCCCATCACGTACATCAGGCGAGATACGCCTGCGTGTGCCGCCATGCCGGATGCCAGTACGGTCACGCTGGAGAAGATCAGCACGCCCCACTGGAAGGTTTTACCCGCTACGTACAGCATGATTTCAGGCTGTGACGCATCCGGATCTTTAAAGCGAGAGATGTCCGGGAAGTACAGCTGCAGGAAGTAGGACGCCCCGATAAAGATCAGGCCGCCAATCAGCGCCGTCAGGAAAATCGCCTTCGGGATCACGCGCTCAGCATCTTTGGTCTCTTCGGACAGGGAAGAGATACCGTCAAAGCCCAGGAACGAGAAGCACAGGATCGTCGCACCGGTAATCATCGGCACAACGTGCGCACCTTCAGACCAGAATGGACGCGTGCTGGTCAGCGTACCGGCACCCTCACCATGAGAAACGCCGTAAATGATCAGGCCAACGATTACCGCCACAATGCCCATCTGCAGAATAACAATCAGGGTATTGAAGTTCGCCACGGTCTTGATGCTGCGCAGGTTAGAGATGGTCATAAAGGCCACCAGCGCGACAACGAAGATCCACGATGGAACAGAAGGCACCAGCGCTTCGAAGTAAATTTTTGCCAGCAGAATGTTGATCATCGGCATGAACAGGTAGTCCAGCAGGGATGACCAGCCCACCATAAAGCCAACCGCAGGGCTAATGGATTTTTGGGCATAGGTATAGGCAGAGCCTGCAGACGGGAAACGGCGAACCAGTTTACCGTAGCTCAGCGCAGTAAAGAGAATGGCAACCAGCGCAAAGGCGTACGCCGTTGCAACGTGACCGTCGGTGAGGCCCGATACGATACCGAATGTATCAAACAGCGTCATCGGTTGCATATAGGCCAGGCCCATCATAACAACCGGAATCAACGTAAGCGTTTTACGTAATTCCACGCGAGAGGTGTTTGGAGTTGCGTTATGCGACATCGTTATTCTCCTTTACGGTGATAACCGCCACGTAAGCGAAAAATTGCCCCATTTCTTTCTTCCTCAGCGACAACAACTGTCGGATTTTAGTAAATATCTATCCGGTACGAAGCCCGGCCTCTTGGTTTTAGTTTCGTTTCGTACATGCAAAAAAAAATAACCGACGCCTTTTATATCGTCGATTATTCATTTGGTTGCAGCGGCGGCATTTTGCCCCACATCGGATACAAAAGGCAATACTTTGCAACGCAGCGGGGAATTTTCTTTTTGCTAACTGGCTGATTTCTGGACGCCGGGCTGAGAGTAAACGGCGGCGATAGCACTATTTGCTAAAATCTCATCCCGCCACCAGGCGCTGGCCAGCCCGGCCGTTTGTTCATTCCAGCCCACCCACACCGATTCATGGCTGCTTTGAGAAAGTACCTGCTTTTCAACAAGCGCGCCGCTATCAATGAAGCGCTGCGCCAGATAGCGGGGTAAATAGCCGCAGCCCAGGCCGCTTATTTGCAGTTCCAGCTTGGTTTTAAAGTCGAAAACGGTAATGGCCTCCTGCTCATCAAGCAGCTGCGAGGAGACCGAACATTCCGGACGCGCGCTGTCTCCGACCACGATGGCGCGGTAGCCTTTAATCACGCGACGGTTAATCGGCTCGGGTTCCTGTGCCAGCGGATGATGGGGCGCCACGGCAAACACCTGCTCCAGCACGCCCAGACGGGCAAAACCAAACTCACTCAACTGGGGAGGCTCATGAAGCGCCCCCACAAAGATATCCGCCTTCCCCTGCGTTAAGGCATCCCAGGAGCCACCCAATACGCCATTAATAAAGATAAGCCGGGTGACGCTGTGGTGCTGATAGAAGGTTTCAATCAGCGGCGTTAGCAGAGAAAACGGAAAGGTATCATCCACGCCAATAGTTAGCTCGTTTTCCCACCCCTGATGGAGTTTTACGGCCTGTTTCTCAAGTTCACGAACGGTATGGAGCACTTCGCGGCCTTTTTCCAGCAGCATCTGTCCGGTACGGGTAAAACGGGCGCGATGCCCGGAGCGATCGAGGATCTGGATATTGAGATCGCTCTCCAGCTTTTGAACGGTATAGCTCAACGCAGACGGGGTTTTGTAGAGCTTTGCCGACGCCGCGGCAAAGCTCCCCTCTTTTTCCAGAGCATCCAGAATAATAAGAACATCCAGCAGCGGTTTCATGCTCGCCCCCTTCTGGTGCGCGATCGTCTCCGCTGCGGGACTTATTCCATGGGCATCACCAGCGGATCGGGATACTGATACTCAAACCCCAGCTCATGGCAAATGCGATTGCCATCGACAATTTTGCCTTTACTGCCCTCTTTTGCCTCACCAAAGACCGGCGGTGCCAGGCCCAGCTGACGCGCCATCAGCGGGTAAAACGTGCTGCGAGCCGGATGAGACGGTGCACATATATTATAGATGTGTCCACCTTTTGGAGCCTGTAAGAGTAGCTCAATTGCGCCAACCACATCATCAAGATGCACAAGATTGACCCCATGCTGGCCGTCTGGCGCCGACTTCCCGGCAAAAAAGCGCCCCGGATGGCGGCCCGGGCCCACCAGCCCCGCAAGGCGGACGATATCGACCTGCGTGCCGGGCAGATTATGCAGCCAGTCCTCCAGCTCTTTCAGAACCTGACCGCTGGCCGTAACGGGACGGCGCGCGGAACTCTCTTTCACCACGCCTTCAACCTCGCCATAGACCGACGTCGAGCTGGTAAAAATGATGCGCGGAACATGGTGCGCCAGCGCGCTGTCGACAATCTCCTGCATCGCCTGCAGATAAAACGACTCGCCCGGGCCGCTGCGCCGCGCGGGTAGCGTGATGACCAGCGCATCGACGTTCATCAGCGTGTCCAGATCGTCAGCATCACACACCAGCTCCGGTTCAAGACGCAGTTCAACGCCATCAATACCGCACATCCGCGCTGCCTCAACCCCATCCCTCGTGGTTTTGCTGCCGGTCACCTCCCAGCCTTTCGCGGCTAATGACATCGCCAGCGGCATTCCCAGCCATCCTAAACCGACAATCGCGACCTTTTTCATGCGAATTCTCCTGGCTCTTACTCGTCTTTCATAAGGCTACGCCAGCCTGGCAGAACACACAATTCATAGCATCAATATGAAATGAATTAATGATCAAAAAAAGCCCTTGCAATATGTCGTACAACTGGTTTAGGTTAAAAGACATCAAATGAATAAGCATTCATCGAGAATTTATATGACACGCGTTCAATTTAAACACCACCATCATCACCATCATCCTGACTAGTCTTTCAGGCGATGTGTGCTGGAAGACGTTTGGATCTTCCAGTGGTGCATGAACGCATGAAAAAGCCCCCGGAAGATCTTCTTCCGGGGGCTTTTTTTTGGACCAAATTCAGACAGGTTAAAACAGGTTAACGAGGAATAAAGAATGTTAGATAACTCACGTTTACGCATAGCTATTCAAAAATCAGGCCGTTTGAGTGACGATTCACGCGAACTGCTGGCCCGCTGCGGGATTAAAATTAACCTGCACACCCAGCGCCTGATTGCCCTGGCTGAAAACATGCCCATCGACATTCTGCGCGTGCGTGATGACGATATTCCTGGCCTGGTCATGGATGGCGTCGTTGACCTCGGCATCATTGGGGAAAACGTGCTGGAAGAAGAGCTGCTGACCCGCCGCGCGCAGGGCGAAGATCCGCGTTACTTTACGCTGCGTCGCCTGGACTTCGGCGGCTGCCGCCTGTCGCTGGCAACGCCGGTCGATGAAGCGTGGGACGGCCCGGCCGCGCTGAACGGCAAACGTATCGCCACCTCCTACCCTCACCTGTTAAAGCGTTATCTCGACCAGAAAGGCGTGCAGTTCAAGTCCTGCCTGCTGAACGGCTCTGTTGAAGTGGCGCCGCGCGCGGGTCTCGCTGACGCCATCTGTGACCTTGTCTCTACCGGCGCGACGCTGGAAGCCAACGGCCTGCGCGAAGTGGAAGTTATCTACCGCTCTAAGGCGTGCCTGATTCAGCGTGACGGCGAGATGGCCGACGCCAAGCAGCAGCTCATCGACAAACTGCTGACCCGTATTCAGGGCGTGATTCAGGCGCGTGAATCCAAATACATCATGATGCACGCCCCAACCGAGCGTCTGGATGAGGTGATTGCCCTGCTGCCGGGCGCCGAGCGCCCAACCATCCTGCCGCTGGCGGGCGATCAGCAGCGCGTGGCAATGCACATGGTGAGCAGCGAAACCCTGTTCTGGGAAACCATGGAAAAACTGAAGGCGCTGGGCGCAAGCTCCATCCTGGTGCTGCCAATTGAGAAGATGATGGAGTAATGGCCATGAGCTTCAACGCAATCATCGACTGGAATACCCGTAGCGACGCAGAGCAGCGCGAGCTGCTGATGCGCCCGGCGATTTCCGCCTCTGAAAGCATCTCGCGCACCGTGGCGGAGATCCTGGATAACGTCAAAGCCCGCGGCGATGACGCGCTGCGTGAATACAGCGCGAAGTTTGATAAAGCCGAAGTCGGCGCGCTGAGGGTTACAGAGCAGGAAATCATTGATGCCAGCAATCGTCTGGGTGACGACATCAAGCAGGCAATGGCCGTGGCGGTGAAGAACATTGATACCTTCCACACCGCGCAAAAGCTCCAGACCGTGGATGTCGAAACCCTGCCCGGCGTGCGTTGCCAACAGGTGACGCGCCCGGTTGCGTCCGTTGGCCTCTATATTCCCGGCGGCTCTGCGCCGCTTTTCTCCACCGTACTGATGCTGGCGACTCCCGCGCGCATTGCCGGGTGTCAGAAAGTGGTGCTCTGCTCCCCGCCGCCGATTGCCGACGAGATCCTCTATGCGGCAAAGCTGTGCGGCGTGCAGGCGGTCTATAAAGTGGGCGGCGCGCAGGCGATTTCAGCTCTGGCGTTCGGCACCGAATCCATTCCAAAGGTCGATAAGATCTTTGGCCCCGGCAATGCCTACGTGACCGAAGCCAAGCGCCAGGTCAGCCAGCGTCTGGACGGTGCGGCCATCGATATGCCTGCCGGTCCGTCTGAGGTGCTGGTGATTGCCGACAGCGGCGCAACGCCGGATTTCGTGGCCTCCGACCTGCTTTCACAGGCTGAACACGGCCCGGACTCGCAGGTCATCCTGCTGACGCCGGATGCCGATATGGCGAAACGCGTGGGTGAGGCCGTGGAGCGTCAGCTTGCCGACCTGCCCCGGGCCGACACGGCACGCCAGGCGTTAGCGGCCAGCCGCCTGATTGTGGCGCGCGACCTGGACCAGTGCATTGCCATCTCCAACCAGTACGGCCCGGAGCACCTGATTATTCAGACCCGCAACGCGCGCGATCTGGTCGACGGCATTACCAGCGCGGGCTCGGTGTTCCTCGGCGACTGGTCACCGGAATCCGCGGGCGATTACGCCTCCGGCACCAACCACGTGCTGCCGACGTATGGCTACACCTCTACCTGTTCCAGCCTGGGCCTGGCGGATTTCCAGAAACGCATGACCGTGCAGGAGCTCTCCCGCGAAGGGTTTGCCTCCCTGGCGTCCACCATTGAAACCCTGGCCGCCGCCGAGCGACTGACCGCCCACAAAAATGCCGTTACGCTGCGCGTTGCAGCCCTGAAGGAGCAAGCATGAACATTGAAGAGTTAGCCCGCGAAAATGTCCGTCGCCTGACGCCTTATCAGTCCGCGCGCCGTCTGGGCGGCAAAGGTGATGTCTGGCTGAACGCTAACGAATTCCCGACCGCGGTGCAGTTCGAGCTGTCGCAGCAGACGCTGAACCGCTATCCGGAATGCCAGCCGAAAGCGGTGATTGAAAACTACGCGCAGTACGCAGGCGTAAAGCCCGAGCAGGTGCTTGTCAGCCGCGGCGCGGATGAAGGGATTGAGCTGCTGATCCGCGCCTTCTGCGAGCCGGGCAAAGACGCGGTGATGTACTGCCAGCCGACCTACGGCATGTACAGCGTCAGCGCGGAAACCTTCGGCGTGGCGTGCCGCAACGTGCAGGCGCTGGACAACTGGCAGCTGGATTTGCAGGGCATTGCCGACAGTCTTGATGGCGTAAAAGTCGTGTTTGTCTGTAGCCCGAACAACCCCACCGGACAGATTATCAACCCGCAGGATATCCGCACCCTGCTGGAGATGACCCGCGGTAAAGCGCTGGTGGTGGCCGACGAAGCCTACATCGAGTTCTGCCCGCAGGCGACACTGGCAGGCTGGCTGGAAGAATATCCGCACCTGGTCGTCCTGCGTACGCTGTCGAAAGCCTTTGCCCTCGCGGGTCTGCGCTGCGGATTCACCCTGGCGAATAAAGCGGTCATCGACCTGCTGCTGAAAGTCATCGCCCCGTATCCGCTTTCCACGCCGGTTGCCGATATTGCGGCCCAGGCGCTGACGCCCCAGGGCATCAACGCGATGCGCGAGCGCGTGGCGCAAATCCTGGTGGAACGTCAGTATCTGGTGACCGCTCTGAAGGAGATTCCCTGCGTAGAGCAGGTGTTCGACTCGGAAACGAACTACATCCTGGTGCGCTTCACCGCCTCCAGCGCCGTATTTAAATCTTTATGGGATCAGGGCATTATCTTACGTGACCAGAATAAACAACCATCCCTGAGCGGCTGCCTGCGCATTACCATCGGCACCCGTGCAGAGAGCCAGCGCGTGATTGACGCCCTGAAAGCGGAGAAAGTATGACCCAGAAGATCCTTTTCATCGATCGTGACGGCACCCTTATTTCGGAGCCACCAGCCGATTTTCAGGTTGACCGATTCGACAAGCTGGCTTTTGAACCGGACGTGATACCAGTGTTGCTCAAGCTGCAAAAGGCCGGATACCGGCTGGTGATGATCACCAACCAGGACGGCCTGGGTACCGACAGCTTCCCGCAGGCGGACTTTGACGGCCCGCATAATCTGATGATGCAGGTGCTGACCTCTCAGGGCGTGATATTTGATGAGGTACTGATTTGCCCGCACATGCCGGCCGATGAGTGCGACTGCCGTAAGCCAAAGGTGAAGCTGGTCGAGCGCTACCTGGCGGATGATGCGCTGGATAAAACCAACAGCTACGTCATCGGGGATCGCATTACCGATATTACGCTGGCGGAAAACATGGGCATTGCGGGGCTTCGCTACGACCGCAACAGCCTTAACTGGGCGAAGATTGGCGAGCAGCTGACAAAACGTGACCGCTATTCCCACGTTGAGCGCAACACCAAAGAGACGCAGATTGACGTGAAGGTCTGGCTGGACCGTGAAGGCGGCAGCAAGATCCACACCGGCGTCGGTTTCTTCGACCATATGCTGGACCAGATTGCCACCCACGGCGGCTTCCGCATGGAGATCGCGGTAAAAGGCGACCTCTATATCGACGATCACCACACCGTGGAAGACACCGGCCTGGCGCTGGGCGAAGCCCTGAAGCTGGCGCTCGGCGACAAGCGCGGCATCAACCGCTTCGGCTTTGTCCTGCCGATGGACGAGTGTCTGGCGCGCTGCGCGATGGACATCTCCGGTCGTCCGCACCTGGAGTATAAAGCCGACTTCACCTACCAGCGCGTGGGCGATCTCAGCACCGAAATGGTGGAACACTTCTTCCGCTCCCTGTCCTACACCATGGGCCTGACGCTGCACCTGAAGACCAAAGGTAAAAACGATCACCATCGGGTGGAAAGCCTGTTTAAAGCCTTTGGCCGTACCCTTCGCCAGGCGATTCGCGTGGACGGTGACGCTCTGCCTTCATCGAAAGGAGTGCTGTAATGAACGTGGTGATTCTGGATACCGGATGCGCCAACCTGAACTCCGTCAAATCGGCGATTGCGCGCCACGGCTATGAGCCGGTGGTCAGCCGTGACCCGGACGTGGTGCTGCGCGCCGACAAGCTATTCCTGCCGGGCGTGGGCACCGCGCAGGCGGCAATGGATCAAATTCGCGAACGCGAGCTGGTCGATCTAATCAAAGCCTGTACCCAGCCGGTGCTGGGGATTTGCTTAGGGATGCAGATCCTCGGCCGCCGCAGTGAAGAGAGTAACGGCGTTGAGCTGCTAGGCATCATTGACGAAGACGTGCCGAAAATGACCGACCACGGCCTGCCTCTGCCGCATATGGGCTGGAACCGCGTTTACGCCAAGGCGGGCGACCGTCTGTTTCGCGGCATAGAAGACGGCGCGTATTTTTACTTCGTGCACAGCTACGCCATGCCGGTGAACGTGAATACGATCGCCCAGTGCAATTACGGCGAGGCGTTTACGGCAGCCGTACAGAAAGACAATTTCTTCGGCGTGCAGTTTCACCCGGAGCGCTCGGGTGCCGCAGGCGCGCAGCTGCTGAAAAACTTCCTGGAGATGTGATGATTATTCCCGCGTTAGATTTAATTGACGGCACGGTTGTCCGTCTTCATCAGGGTGATTACGGCCAGCAGCGCGACTACGGAAACGATCCGCTGCCGCGTCTGCAGGATTATGCCGCTCAGGGTGCGCAGGTACTGCACCTGGTGGATTTGACCGGTGCGAAAGATCCGGCAAAACGTCAGATCGCGCTGCTTAAACACCTTGTTGCCGGTGTTGATGTGCCCGTCCAGGTCGGCGGCGGCGTGCGTACTGAAGATGACGTCGCGGCGCTGCTGGCCGCTGGCGTGGCCCGCGTGGTGGTGGGGTCAACCGCCGTGAAAGATCCTGCGACCGTGAAAGGCTGGTTCCGCCGCTTTGGTGCCGATGCCCTGGTGCTGGCGCTGGACGTTCGCATTGACGAACAGGGCAATAAGCAGGTGGCCGTGAGCGGCTGGCAGGAAAACTCCGGCGTGACGCTGGAAGAGCTGGTTGACATGTATCTGCCCGTTGGTCTCAAACACGTGTTGTGCACGGACATCTCCCGCGACGGTACGCTGGCGGGCTCCAACGTCTCGCTGTACGAAGAGGTTTGTGCGCGTTATCCGCAGGTGGCGTTCCAGTCTTCGGGCGGAATTGGTGATATAGGCGACGTGGCCGCGCTGCGCGGAACCGGCGTAAAGGGCGTGATTGTGGGCCGGGCCCTGCTGGAAGGTAAATTTACTGTAACGGAGGCGATCCAATGCTGGCAAAACGGATAATTCCTTGCCTGGACGTACGCGATGGTCAGGTCGTGAAAGGCGTGCAGTTCCGCAACCATGAAATCGTTGGCGACATCGTCCCGCTGGCAAAACGCTATGCCGATGAAGGCGCAGACGAGCTGGTCTTTTACGATATCACCGCATCCAGCGATGGCCGCGTGGTCGATAAAAGCTGGGTCGCGCGCGTGGCGGAAGTGATCGACATTCCGTTCTGCGTGGCGGGCGGCATTAAGTCTGCAGACGACGCCGCCAAAATTCTCTCTTTTGGCGCCGACAAGATTTCCATCAACTCCCCTGCCCTGGCCGATCCGGAGCTGATTACCCGTCTGGCCGATCGCTTTGGCGTGCAGTGCATTGTGGTGGGGATCGATACCTGGTATGACGCCGCCACGGGGAAGTACCACGTCAACCAGTATACCGGCGATGAAAACCGCACGCGCGTGACGCAGTGGGAAACGCTCGACTGGGTGCAGGAAGTGCAGAAGCGTGGCGCGGGCGAGATTGTCCTCAACATGATGAACCAGGACGGCGTGCGTAACGGGTATGACCTCGAGCAGCTGAAAAAGGTCCGCGCGATCTGCCACGTTCCGCTGATTGCCTCCGGCGGCGCGGGCACCATGGAACACTTCCTGGAAGCCTTCCGCGACGCGAACGTGGACGGCGCGCTGGCCGCGTCCGTGTTCCACAAGCAGATTATTAATATTGGTGAGTTAAAAACGTTCCTGGCCGACCAGGGAGTGGAGATCAGGGTATGTTAACAGAGCAACAACAGGCGCAGCTGGACTGGGAAAAAACCGACGGATTACTGCCGGTGGTTGTCCAGCATGCCGTATCAGGCGAAGTGCTGATGCTGGGATATATGAACCAGGACGCGCTGGCGAAAACCCTCGACAGCGGCAAGGTGACTTTCTTCTCCCGCACCAAACAGCGACTGTGGACGAAAGGTGAAACATCAGGTCATTTCCTGAATGTGGTCAGCATGGCGCCGGACTGCGATAACGACACCCTGCTTGTGCTGGCCAACCCAATCGGCCCAACCTGCCATAAGGGCACCAGCAGCTGCTTCGGCGAGGCGAGTCACCAGTGGCTGTTCCTGTATCAACTTGAACAGCTGCTGGCAGAGCGTAAAACTGCCGATCCTGAAAGTTCATATACCGCGAAGCTGTACGCCAGCGGGACTAAGCGTATTGCGCAAAAGGTGGGTGAAGAAGGCGTGGAAACGGCCCTGGCCGCGACGGTACATGACCGCGATGAGCTGACGAATGAAGCGTCTGACCTGATGTATCACCTGCTCGTACTGCTGCAGGATCAGCAGCTGGATTTGACTGCTGTGATAGAGAATCTTCGTAAGCGTCACAAGTAAAAAAACCGGGGAAATTCCCCGGTTTTTTTATATCTGATGTGAATCAAGCTTTAGGCTTGTAGTTGCGCAATGCGTTGCGGCCTAGTAGAACAGCAGAACCGACCACAGCACCAAGCAAAACGGAGAGGATCAAAATAACAGCTTTTTTCGGACTGTCACGACGAACTGGCAGATCCGGTTTCATCACGTAACGGTATACGTGGACTGTGTCCGGGTTGACGTTCAGGTTTTGAATATCCAGTAAGTTCTGCCTGGTCTGATAGTATGCAGCGGAAAAGACCAGTGGACGCGTAGCTTCGTTTTCAATCATTGATTTCAGCCCCTCGCTTCCCAGCAGGAACATCGTCTCCTGCGTCACATCCTGGGTTTGTTGAATCTGCGGGGAGGTGATTTTAGCAGCCTCAGCGTTTTTCAGCGCCTCAGCAATCTGTTTGATACGCAGATCTTTCTGCTCCTGAGCAACCTTCTCCTGGTTTTGCAGAGAATCGTTCAGGGTCTTGATCTGTTCCTTGATATTGTCCTTAAGGTCAACGGCAAGTTCTTTCGCCGTTTGCTCATCAACCTGCTGAATGTATTGCGCCAGCTGTTTTTGTGCAGCTTCGGATGAAGTGCTGGTATAGGAAACACTTAAAGGTAACGCTTCTCCCTTAACAGCAGGTTCGATGGTCAGTTTTTCAGGTTCTTCCTGGTTTTCAAGTGCCTGCGCCAACGCAGAGAAGGAAGAATTGAAACGACCAATCGCGCGCGTTTGAATGTCCGTCATGGAAGGAGCAGCACTACCATACAGGATGTTCAATGCGTTGGAATAAGTTGCAATTTGAGCCGCATCAGGTTGCGCGATAATCGCACTTGACGTCCATTTTTCTTTCGCAACAGACAGATATCCTACAGCCAGGGCAATAAAAACAACAACAAAGATTGCTATCGTCCACTTCCCACGCCACAGTTGCAGCATTAAATCAAGTAAATCAATTTGCTCAGGCTCATTGCTTCGGCTGACCTGGCTATTGTTGTTTTGCGTCATACAATCCCTAACTGATAAAAAAGGGCAAACTTAATTTTGTTTGTATAGTTTATCCAATGCTGTGGATATTTCTATAAGAATCCGATGAGTAATATCGGAAAGATGGGTTATGTAACTTTCACCCTTCGCGCTATCATAGCCCCCATATGATGCGCTATGGCGTCAGTAAGAAGACAGGTTTATGAGGGAAGCTATGAAATTTTTGGTCACGGGTGCAGCGGGTTTTATTGGTGCGAATGTCAGTAAACGCCTCCTTGAGGCGGGTCATCAGGTTGTTGGTGTTGATAATCTGAATGACTACTACGATGTCAATCTGAAGCTGGCGCGGCTGGAACTGCTAAATTCCGAGAGCTTCACCTTCCACAAGCTGGAGTTAGCCGATCGCGAAGGTATGGCAGCGCTTTTCGCGCGCGAGAAGTTTGATCGCGTTATTCATCTGGCCGCACAGGCGGGGGTACGCTACTCCCTGGAAAACCCTCACGTTTACGCGGAAGCCAACCTGATTGGCCACCTCAACGTGCTCGAAGGCTGCCGGCATAACAACGTTCAGCATCTTCTTTATGCCTCATCCAGCTCCGTTTATGGTCTCAACCGCAAGATGCCTTTCTCCACTGACGATTCCGTTGACCATCCGGTGTCTCTTTATGCCGCGACCAAAAAAGCCAATGAGCTGATGTCGCATACCTATTCGCATCTCTATAACCTGCCGACTACCGGCCTGCGCTTCTTTACCGTGTACGGTCCATGGGGACGCCCGGACATGGCGCTATTCAAATTTACGAAAGCGATGATTGAAGGCAAAAGCATTGATGTCTATAACTACGGTAAGATGAAGCGCGACTTCACCTACATTGATGATATTGCTGAAGCGATTATTCGCCTGCAGGATGTCATTCCGCAAGCAGACAGCGAATGGACGGTGGAGACAGGCTCACCGGCGACCAGCTCGGCGCCATACCGGGTTTACAACATCGGTAACAGTTCACCCGTAGAACTCATGGACTATATTCTCGCCCTGGAGGACGCTCTGGGTAAAAAAGCGGAAAAAAATATGATGCCGCTCCAGCCCGGGGATGTACTGGAAACCAGCGCCGACACCCAGCCACTTTATGACGCAATTGGATTTAAGCCGCAGACCTCGGTTAAAGATGGCGTGAAAAACTTCGTTGACTGGTATCGCGACTACTATAACGTCTGAACATAAAAAACCCGGCGTATCAGCCGGGTTTTTTACAGGATAAAACAGAGAATCAATCGCTACCAAAGAGATCGCGGGTATAAACCTTATCCGCCACGTCAGCCAGCTCTTCCGCCATGCGGTTTGAGATGATGACATCGGCTTCTTTCTTGAAGGCATCCAGATCGCGGATCACCCGGGAATTGAAGAACTGGTCGTCCGGCATGGCTGGCTCATAGATGACAACCTCAACCCCTTTCGCCTTGATACGCTTCATGATCCCCTGAATGGAAGAGGCGCGGAAGTTATCGGAACCGCTCTTCATGATCAGACGATAAACGCCGACCACTTTCGGCTGGCGCGCGAGGATGGAATCGGAGATAAAGTCTTTGCGCGTACGGTTAGCATCAACAATCGCCGAAATCAGGTTATTCGGCACCGCCTGATAGTTTGCCAGCAGCTGCTTCGTGTCTTTCGGAAGGCAATAACCGCCGTAGCCAAATGACGGGTTGTTGTAGTGGTTGCCAATGCGTGGATCGAGACAGACACCTTCAATAATCTGGCGGGTGTTCAGCCCAAGACTTTCTGCATAGCTGTCGAGCTCATTAAAGTAAGCTACCCGCATTGCGAGATACGTGTTTGCGAAAAGCTTAATCGCCTCCGCCTCGGTGGAATCAGTGAACAGCACCTGAATATCTTTCTTCACTGCGCCTTCCTGAAGCAGAGCGGCAAAGCGCTCAGCGCGCTCGGAACGTTCGCCAATCACGATACGGGAAGGATGCAGGTTATCGTAAAGGGCTCTCCCCTCACGCAGGAATTCCGGCGAGAAGAAGATATTATCAATACCGAACTTTTCTTTAATAGATTTGGTAAACCCAACAGGAATGGTTGATTTAATGACCATCACCGCATTAGGGTTGATCGCAATAACGTCCTTGATCACCGCTTCTACCGTTGAGGTATTGAAATAGTTGGTTTTAGGATCGTAGTCAGTAGGCGTTGCAATGATGACGTAATCCGCATTGCGGTATGCATCTTCTTTATCTGTCGTGGCGCGGAAATTCAGCGATTTATTGCTGAGATAGTCCTGGATTTCTTTATCCACAATCGGCGATTTTTTCTGATTGAGCATATCCACTTTGGCCTGCACGATATCCAGCGCAACCACTTCATGATTTTGAGCAATCAGAATGCCGTTAGAAAGACCGACATACCCTGTTCCGGAGATTGTTATTTTCATTCGCTAATGACTTCTGTGAGTTAACTGTACTGATGGTCGCCAGACCATCGCGATAAACATAACTGTTGGGCTTTGTACCTCCTGGCAAAGTTAACTGTCAAGGCAAACCAGGAGTAATCGCTTCGAGCAGGATGAGATTCGGACTACTTCGAATAACAGGCGACATTTTTTGCAAAAAAAACCCGGAGACAGGCTCCGGGTTGCGAATAGCGTGTAGTTAAATTATTCCATCCATTCGGTATGGAACACGCCTTCTTTATCGGTGCGTTTGTAAGTATGCGCGCCGAAGTAGTCACGCTGTGCCTGAATCAGGTTGGCAGGCAGAACGGCTGAACGGTAGCTGTCGTAGTAGGCTACTGCAGCAGAGAAGGTCGGAACCGGAATCCCGTTCTGAACTGCATAGGCCACCACATCACGCAGCGCCTGCTGATATTCGTCCGCAATTTTCTTGAAGTACGGAGCCAGCAGCAGGTTGGCGATACCGGCGTTTTCAGCGTAGGCATCGGTGATTTTCTGCAGGAACTGCGCACGAATGATGCAACCCGCGCGGAAGATCTTGGCGATTTCGCCGTAGTTCAGATCCCAGTTGTTCTCGTCTGATGCGGCACGCAGCTGAGAGAAGCCCTGCGCGTAAGAGACGATTTTACCCAGGTACAGGGCACGACGCACTTTCTCAACGAATTCAGCTTTATCACCGGCTGGTTTGGCCTGTGGGCCTGACAGCACTTTTGATGCCGCAACGCGCTGCTCTTTCAGAGAAGAGATGTAGCGAGCGAAGACGGACTCGGTGATCAGAGACAGCGGCTCGCCCAGATCCAGCGAACTCTGGCTGGTCCATTTACCGGTACCTTTGTTGGCTGCTTCATCCAGAATCACATCAACCAAGTATTTACCCTCTTCATCTTTTTTCGTGAAGATATCTTTGGTGATGTCGATCAGGTAGCTGTTCAGCTCGCCTTTGTTCCACTCGGTGAAGGTTTCAGCCAGCTCTTCGTTAGAGAGGTTCAGGCCGCCTTTCAGCAGGGAATACGCTTCCGCAATCAGCTGCATGTCGCCATATTCGATACCGTTGTGCACCATTTTCACATAGTGACCTGCACCGTCCGCACCGATATAGGTTACGCAAGGCTCGCCATCTTCAGCGACGGCTGCGATTTTGGTCAGGATAGGCGCAACCAGTTCGTATGCATCTTTCTGGCCGCCAGGCATGATAGACGGGCCTTTCAGCGCGCCCTCTTCACCACCGGATACACCGGTACCGATGAAGTTGAAGCCTTCAGCAGACAGCTCACGGTTACGACGGATGGTGTCCTGGAAGAAGGTATTACCGCCATCAATGATGATGTCACCTTTTTCGAGGTATGGCTTCAGGGAGTCGATGGCTGCATCGGTACCTGCGCCCGCTTTCACCATTAACAGGATACGACGAGGTGTTTCCAGAGACTCAACGAACTCTTTAACCGTATAGAAAGGAACCAGTTTCTTGCCTGGATTTTCGGCAATCACTTCTTCGGTCTTATCACGGGAGCGATTGAAAACGGAGACGGTATAACCACGGCTTTCGATGTTGAGCGCCAGGTTGCGCCCCATCACTGCCATACCGACAACGCCGATCTGTTGCTTGGACATTACATACTCCTGTCAGGTGTGGTCACTGTCGGGTAACCCCGACAGATATAATTTGCAAGAATCTTAACTCATAAATCGGGGTCAGAGATAGGCATTTGTGGCCTTGATCACCCAAGACGACACAAAACTGGATATATTATAAACCTTAGGAAAAGTACAGGTATGATTTATTTATATTTAAACTTAATCATGACAAATAACAAATCGAAACACTTATTATGTTTATTATTTATTGCTTTTTGATAAAGCTCTGAGTTTTATTATACATTGCGTTGAATGAGAAGTTTTCAGAGAAGAACTCATTACGATTCCTGCGCTAGAAGAATGAAGAGCAATCACATGCTGAGGAGATTATTTTATAAGTTTGCGTGTAATTATAACGCTTATGATTTCCTTAACAAGGCAACATTTCCTTGAAAACTCTGCTATAATATAAACCTTCACTTCAAAGGCGCTAAATTCATCAACCAGAGTACTCTGTCTTCAATGATTAACTTATTGACCATCATTTACTAAGTGGATGTCATATTACGCAAACGAGTATGAACACCACCAATTTCATTCGCGCATGTAATCAAATAAAGAGTTCTCATGTTTTTAGAATCAGTTCAATGAGTATATTGTTACTCACTCCCACCAACTCGCAACGAGACATAGAACTTATATTAATTTCTATTAAATGGACCGAATCTACCTGAAAGACCATCATAGACACCGTAAAATATCATCATCAACGTTTTCTTTTTTTCTTTGTTAAGAATTAAAGATATTCCTGCGCGAACAAAATTCAAGAAAATCTCGCGAATTTTATATCCCAAAGGAATATATGGTTTCCTAATCATAAAGAAACTATTCCTTACCAGGAAGTAACGTCGCATGGGACTATGAACAGATATTTTGCGCCCTAATAAATTCAGCCTTGAATCACCGATCGTGTGAGCCATTGATGCTTTATTAGTCATTGCCACACGATACCCTAATTTTTTGGCACGCAGAGCCCACTCAACATCAATATAATCCACAAAAAGTGCTTCTTCCATCTTGCCAACTCTTTTGAAAACTTCGGAAGAAAAGAAGGAGCCAGAAGCAATAACATAAGTTACATCGGTTATTTCTTGTATCGCCGTTCGTTTAATGAAAGGGCCAATATAATTAGTGCCCCAATAGAGTTCGTTCGTGTGTGGATCATAAAACGAGGGCCCCAGAATACCAACATTATACTGGGTATATATCTGGCTCATGGCGCTAATAAAATTAGCTCCTAGCACACTGTCTTGATCAAGCAGTAATAAATAATCAGCACCGCGTGATATTGCGTTTTCGATACCAATATTTTGTGCATAGGAAAGTCCCATATTTACTGGCAAACTGATTAATTTGAAATCAAATTTATCTGCTAGTTCTTTTATATCTTTATAATTCCGAGAACAATTATCTATAATTACAGCAGTATCTATCTGGTCTTGCAAAGACAGAAACTGTTTTTCTAAACAAAGAATGTCAGGATTAAATGTTACAGTTACAGAACTAATCACGGCCGTTTACCTATTAATTTCTTTGTATTTTTCAACAGTTTCTTTTACTGCTTCCAAATAACCATAACCATTTTTTTTATCAGGCTCAAGATAAGTGCCTTCAGCCCACTCATTCCATGCATTTATAAATAAGTATGGAACATTAGCTGTGACAGATTTTTTATAAAGGTTGTCAAAATTACTCTTAAATACTTGAGGGTTACTTCCTTTCATAACCAACGATTTAGTTTTTTTCCTTGGCGTGTTGTCCCAATCAACAAATGCACCAGAGTAATGTGTCTCACTAAAATCTTTTTCAAGTATTTTATCCCAGACTGACTGATAAGATAATATTTGCTCAACGTAATTTGTTTTCAACTTTTCATTAGAAATACGCTTTATTCTTCCGACGACCTTTCGCACCAGCGGCTTAACTTTCCCCATATTGTGTTCAAAAGTACACATGGGTTCAAAATTCAATTCTGCATCAAAATCTAGCTTACGATGATCTTGAACGAAAGAAGTGAGTGTGGAAACAAAATGGATGTCACCGAACGAAGTTTCTCTAGCCAATTTACGCCAATATTGGATCCACTCGTTACATTTTTCGAAGCTAGCAGAACGATATAAAAGAAAAACAGGCTTCCCATTATGTTTAATATATCTTTCGTCTTCGAAAAATGGCTTGAGATAATTAAAATGATTTAACCAGTCTGATTCATCCCCATAACTTTGGGGCATGATAACATCACGATGACTGCCATCCCAGCTACGCGTCCATGGTTCGTTAGCCCATGAGAACAGGAACGGGAGATCTATATCTTTATTATCTAAAAGTAGTTCAGCTGGTTTATCCAATAGGCGCTTACCATTAAACCAATAATGATAAAAACAAAAACCGTCAATGTGGTGTTTTTTTGCGATTTCCGACTGCCATTTTAACGTTTCTACCTCGAGCAAATTATAATAATAGTCATTCAGTGGTTCTCTAGGCTGATTATGATTTTTAAAAAGAGGTGTGGCTTTTTTGACATTAACCCATTCTGTGAATCCTTTGCCCCACCACTTATTATTTTCTTCAATCTCATGAAATTGCGGAAGATAAAATGCTAACGTTTTCAAAAATTGCTCCTTAAATTTCTATAACACGCTACAATAAAATGAACTGATATTGAGATAAGAAAATAATCCCAAAAAAAGGATAGCTGCACTGGCAAAAACTGATGAGAAAAGAAAATAACAATCAAAGCAAAGAGAGAGTTAAAGTTAAGGAATGAGTTTTTACAAACAAATAGTTTGTGATTTCTCGATACAATATATCCATATACCAAACTTAATAAAGACAATCCTATACTACCAAAATATAAAAAAGGTAATAATAAGGATGTATAGAAGGCATTAAAATATCCAGAATTTCCTAAAAGAACAAAATTCTGTACTTTTGCGAAGAACGCACTTTGATCATAAAACTTTGACCCGACTATACCTAAAAATGAAAATGGGCTAGATAGGTCATAAAATGTTTCAATATCACCGCTATCAATTGCATGAGTAAAAAGTGAGTAACCGGCAACAGCATAATTACGAGTATTAACTAGGCTCTGACTTAGATCACTATCACCTCTGAAAGCAAATATGGCTAAGAGTAACATCAAAAATATAACAAGAGCAAATATAACCTTTTTCAAGGTCATTTTGTTATCATAACAATATAAAACCAATATTGCTGCAAGCATCGGGGCGAATACATAGTATCTTGAAATTAAAATACTTTCTTTTGCAATCAACATTAAAAAAGAGAAAAATAAAATAGTGGATCTGTTTTTATTAATTTTTAAATACAGCCCATAACTGATACCGAAGAGAGGTACTAAGGTTGAAAAAACAAATAGATATGCTGCAAATGAACCATAATATTCTTTTATTGATTGGTCTTTAAATAAACTATCTCTATAGTCCGCGAAAGATATACCACTTGATATTATATCCTTAAAAAGTAGAGACAGATAAACTAATATCAATAAATTGATAACAAGTAAAACTTTTATCTGTACGGTAAAATTAACTATTGGTTGATTGCTTGCCGTTATTATTTGCCGATTGGATCTTATTGTTTTATTACCAATATAACATCCTAAAAAAAAGTATAAGTAAGCAACAATCAGGATCATCAAGCCAGAGTCAAATGTTCTATATAGGCTATTTTGTGAAAGCCATAATACTAATGAAACAATAACATAAAGACTTAAATAACCAGCTGGATTTCTAGGCCTTGGTTTAATCATTTTGATCTCTTTCTGCTATTAAAACTAGCTAAGACAAAAATAGCCGAAACAGTTATTTCTGTTATAATCACGCTAATGGTCACTCCATATACTGGAGTAAAATGTATTAGTATAATAGAAACTACAACGTGCATAAAGCTTACAGCAAGATATGTTTTCCTGACAATTCTTGTTAAATTATTAGGTATCAACCACCACTGCCCAAATACAACACCTATTGAGACAATTAATGGCAAAGGTGACATCAGTAGTAATATCATTGAGGATATGCGATATTCAGCACTGTAATAATAGAGAGATACTGGAAAACCAACAATAGCAATAGAAATCGAAATTAACATCCCAAACGCAATAAATTTCTTTCCATATAATCTAAAGATTTCTGTGAGCTCTTTACCTTCATTGATCAATGAACTGACACGTGGAAACATCGCTTGTTGAACCGGACTCATTAAACCTTGTGCAGCAGTTCGGATTTTATCTGCTGCAGAGAAATAACCAGCTAACGCAGGCCCACCAAAATACCCAATAATTAATATATTTAAAGTTGTATAGAAACTAATCGTTATATTTGATACAAAAAGGTCAAACCCCTTGGATAAAACCGAATATATTTCTTTTGTTGAAACTTTTGTAAACCTTGCCAGTTTCTGTTTTTTTATAAAGAAACATGCCAAAACCCCCGAGAAAAACATTCCTGATGATTGACTGATAACGGCCATGTTCATATCTTCCGGTGTTTTTACTAAAAGGAATATCAGCATTAGAGAAATGCATTTTGCAATAGTTGTACAGATCGCAATACCCTGCATTTTTTCAATCCCTTGAAAAAGCCAGACGGGAAATAAGACTGTTCCAATTACGGATATCATCCCTAATAGAATTAAATAAGAGTATACATTCGTACCATTAAATATAACATATATAGAAAAAGCACATAACACTATCAAGAATAATACTATCTTTGCTACAGTTACTGCTGTATAAATAGAGTTTATTTTAGATTGTTTATTTTTATTGACTGATACTAACAATGTTGCACTAAAGTTAAACCCATAATCAACAAAAATTATAATGTATTGTATCCACGCCTGAGCCATAGCTACAACGCCAAAATTTTCCGCTCCCAAAACACGCATTAAATAAGGAAGCGTTAGCAGAGGGAATAAATAGTTTGACGCCTGAACAAAAAACAGCAATATAATGTTTTTTTTCACTGGTATGATACACTCAGTTAAACGAAAAAAGCCTGCATTATATTTACAGGCCTAAGCAGAAATTAATAATCTGAATCTCTGAAAGCTTTACCAACAAGATCTTTTGAAGACAAGCTCGGTAAACAACCATGGTTAATTGGCCATTCAATATTCAGTTCACTATCTGACCATAAAATTGAACGTTCATGTTCAGGGGAATAGTAACTAGTGGTTTTGTATACAAACTCTGCTGTATCGCTTAATACGTAAAATCCATGAGCAAAACCCTCAGGAATCCATAACTGTTTTTTGTTTTCGGCAGATAAATGTACTCCAACCCATTTCCCATAATATTTTGAGTCTTTGCGAATATCGACAGCGACATCGAAAACTTCGCCTACAACGCAGCGTACCAATTTACCTTGAGCATAGGGTTGTAGTTGATAGTGCAATCCACGTAGCACATTTTTACTGGATTTAGAATGATTATCTTGAATAAAATTAACACTTTTACCCACAGCTTCATCGAAAATTTTCTGATTGAAACTTTCCATGAAGAAACCACGATCATCACCAAATACTTTCGGCTCAAAGATTAATACTTCTGGGATTTCTGTTTTAATAATATTCATCAGTTAATAACCTTTGATCATTTTCAACAAATATTGTCCATATTGGTTTTTTGATAAAGGCGCGGCAAGTTTTTTAACCTGCTCAGCATCAATAAACCCTTTGCGATAGGCAATTTCTTCAGGGCAAGCAACTTTAAGTCCCTGACGCTCTTCAATGGTTGCAATGAAATTACTCGCTTCAATTAGACTCTGGTGAGTCCCTGTATCAAGCCAGGCAAAACCACGCCCCATCATAGCTACGGAAAGCTTTCCTTGCTCCATATAAATACGGTTAATATCCGTGATTTCTAGCTCACCACGTGCTGAAGGTTTCAAATTTTTTGCCATTTCAACGACACTGTTGTCGTAGAAATACAGCCCTGTCACCGCATAATTACTCTTCGGCTCCAGCGGTTTTTCTTCGAGGCTGATGGCGGTTCCATTTTTATCAAACTCGACAACACCGTAACGCTCAGGATCGTTCACGTGATAGGCAAAGACCGTTGCACCATTTTCTTTATTAACCGCGGCATCCATCAATTTAGGAAGGTCGTGGCCATAGAAAATGTTATCGCCCAACACCAGGGCACAATCATCGTTACCAATGAATTCTTTGCCAATAACGAAAGCCTGCGCCAGGCCATCCGGGCTTGGCTGGACTTTGTATTGCAGATTTAGCCCCCACTGGCTTCCATCACCCAGAAGTTGTTCAAAACGCGGTGTATCCTGCGGAGTACTAATAATTAAAATATCTCGAATACCAGCCAGCATCAGCGTTGAAAGCGGATAGTAAATCATCGGCTTATCATAAATAGGCAATAACTGTTTACTAACAGCCATGGTCACTGGATACAGACGAGTACCAGAGCCACCCGCCAGAATAATACCTTTACGCGTTTTCATTTCATCATCTCTATATTCGTGAGATGCCCATACCCAGGCATCTTGATCATCATTAAATCGCAGTCGCTGTGAACCACTCAGTCAGCATACGCTTAACCCCAGTCTCCCACTGTGGCAGTACAAGGTCGAAATTCTCCTGAAACTTTGAAGTATTCAGACGGGAGTTTGCCGGGCGTTTAGCAGGCGTAGGGTACGCGCTGGTCGCAACCCCATGAAGCTGGTTTAATGCCAATTCAATCCCTGCTGCACGCGCCTCTTCGAATACCAGAGAGGCATAGTCGAACCAGGTTGTCGTACCACTGGCAACCAGGTGATAAGTTCCTGCTACTTCAGGTTTATTCAGAGCAACCCGAATTGCATGAGCCGTGCAGTCCGCTAATAATTCGGCTCCTGTGGGTGCACCAAATTGGTCGTTAATCACAGACAACTCAGAACGCTCTTTTGCCAGTCGTAACATAGTACGCGCAAAGTTATTCCCTTTGCCGGCATAAACCCAGCTAGTACGGAAGATCAAATGGCGTGAGCAATTTTCGCTTAATGCTTTTTCACCCGCTAGTTTGGTCTCACCATAAACATTGAGCGGCGCAGTAGCGTCAGTTTCCAGCCAAGGTGTAGTTCCATTACCCGGAAATACGTAATCAGTAGAGTAATGAATAACCCAGGCACCTAATTTCTGTGCCTCTTTGGCAATCGCCTCGACACTTGTGGCATTCAGAAGCTGAGCGAATTCAGGTTCTGACTCAGCCTTATCAACGGCGGTGTGCGCAGCTGCGTTAACGATCACATCTGGCTTAATACGACGCACAGTTTCTGCAACACCCTCAGGATTACTGAAATCGCCGCAATACTCTTGAGAATTGACGTCAACAGCAATCAAATTACCCAGAGGTGCAAGAGCACGTTGAAGCTCCCAACCCACCTGACCGGTTTTACCGAAAAGAAGAATATTCATCAGGTACGATCTCCATAATTTTCTTCAATCCAGGACTTGTAGCTACCGCTTTTTACGTTCTCTACCCATTGTGTGTTCGCCAGGTACCATTCTACGGTTTTGCGAATGCCGCTTTCGAAGGTTTCCTGGGGCTTCCAGCCAAGTTCCTTACCAATTTTCTCTGCATCAATCGCGTAGCGGCGATCGTGGCCCGGACGGTCGGCAACATACGTTATCTGGTCACGATAGGAGCCTTCTTTCGGCACAATCTCATCCAGCAGGAAGCAGATGGTGTTTACTACATCAAGATTTTGTTTTTCATTGTGGCCGCCGATGTTATAGGTTTCCCCAATCTTACCCTTCGTCACCACGGTATATAATGCACGGGCGTGATCTTCAACATATAGCCAGTCGCGAATCTGGTCTCCTTTACCGTAAACCGGCAAGGCTTTACCATCCAACGCATTGAGAATGACCAGTGGGATAAGTTTTTCAGGGAAGTGGTAAGGACCGTAGTTGTTTGAACAGTTAGTCACTATGGTCGGGAAGCCGTAAGTGCGAAGCCAGGCACGGACCAAATGGTCGCTTGACGCTTTAGACGCAGAATATGGGCTGCTTGGGGCATAAGCGGTAGTTTCAGTAAAGAGAGGCAGTTTAGAGCCCCCTGCAATCTCATCCGGGTGCGGAAGATCGCCATACACTTCATCTGTGGAGATATGGTGGAAACGGAATGACGCTTTTTTATCAGCACTTAACTCAGACCAGTACTTGCGGCTCGCTTCCAACAGCACATAGGTGCCAAGAATGTTAGTCTCTATAAAAGCTGCCGGGCCGGTAATCGAGCGATCAACGTGGCTCTCAGCGGCCAGATGCATCACAGCATCCGGCTGGTGCTCTGCAAAAATACGCGCCATGGCGTCGCTGTCGCAGATATCGGCATGTTCAAAATGATAGCGATCGCTGTGTGAGACATCAGCCAGCGATTCAAGATTACCTGCATAAGTCAGCTTATCGACGTTGATAACAGAATCTTGTGTATCATTAATAATGTGTCGTACCACTGCAGACCCAATAAAGCCTGCTCCACCAGTGACCAGAATTTTCACGTTTATTTCGCTCTTAATGTTTTCAGAAACAATCAATTACATTCCATCGCCCCGGTAGCTATCGGCAAGCATTCAGGGCGGAGGAAAGCACAATCTGCTATTTTAACTTATCTTTTCATTCCAAAGTAAATCGCAGATACCATCGGTTGGATTGAACGCTGCAGGTGCTTGCAACAGGATCTCACGTACGCGTTCGTAGTCGAAATCGCGGCAGGCCTTGTCGAGGTCGTGGAGAATAATGCTCATCTCATTCCACGGCAACATCACTTCGTTAGCAGTCCTTATTCGCGGGTGCTGCGTGACAGACACATTGTCGCCGATAAGTAACTCTTCATAAAGTTTCTCACCTGGACGTAGGCCCGTCGTTTTTATCTCAATATCACCGTACGGATTTTTATCATCACGAACGGTGAGCCCTTGAAGGGTAATCATGCGATGCGCAAGCTCTATAATCTTGACGGGTTCACCCATATCCAGAACAAAGACATCGCCGCCCGTCCCCATAGCTCCCGCCTGGATTACCAACTGCGCCGCTTCAGGAATCGTCATAAAGTAGCGCGTAATATTCTCATGGGTCAGCGTCACGGGACCACCCGCAGCTATTTGTTTTTCAAACAGTGGCACGACAGAACCCGACGAGCCTAGTACATTGCCGAAGCGAACCATGCTAAAGCAAGTTTTACTGGATTCTTTCGCTAGCGCCTGAAGCACTAACTCAGCCATTCGTTTGGTCGCCCCCATTGTATTGGTCGGCCGCACGGCTTTATCAGTCGAAATTAAGACAAAGTTTTCTACACCGCAGCGCGCTGCAGCCTGTGCACAGCTCAGCGTACCAAAGATATTATTGCGAACTCCGTCAAGAACGTTGAATTCGACAAGCGGTACATGCTTGTAGGCCGCAGCGTGATAAATCGTATTAACGTTAAATGCGTTGATTAATCTTTCGAGATGCTCTTTATCCTGAACATTACCGAGAATAGGATAAATTTTAACCTGAAGATTCTGGCTCAGATTCAGATTACGCAGCTCCGAGTCGATGGAATAAAGTGAGAACTCGGACAATTCGAAAAGAATAAGCTGGTTCGGTTTATTTTTAATTATCTGTCGACAAAGCTCCGAACCAATCGATCCCCCTGCCCCGGTAACCATGACCGTTTTCCCGTTAATATTACGAGACACCAATTCCGGAATCGGTGAAACGGGATCGCGGCCCAGCAGATCGGTAATAACCACTTTGCGCAATGCATCAATACGCGCTTTCCCCTCCACCAGATCGACCATGCCGGGAATGGAGAGTACCTCGCACGGCAAACCTTCCAGTGTTTTAATGACTTCGTTCTTCCTGGCTCGACTGGCGCTTGGCATGGCAAGCAGAATCTTTTTCGCTTCGTATTTCTCAACTAACCATGGCAGTTTTTCCGGGGCGAAAACGCTGACACCATGAATGACCTGACCTTGCAGAGCACGGTTGTCATCGACGAAAGCTACTGGATAGTATTCATCCATCTGGCTCAGCGCAGGTAGTAATTGACGGCCCGATGCCCCAGCACCATAAATTACCACCCGAGTGCCCAGGTTTAACCCACGATTTACCAGCATTCTCATCCCAAGTCGTGATCCGGCAATGAGCAGTAATCCGAAGGAGAAATAAATAAATGGAATCGTTCTTGGCAGAAAGAGATTGGTATAAAATGCTGCAACAATAAGCAAAATGGATGATATAACCATCCCTACTGTAACAACCAATAATATTTTTGCAGTTATATAGCGAATAACAGCTCGATAAAGTCCTAATTTTACAAATATCGCCAAAGTTACGATGATTATCGAAAATATAAATAACCAATATTTCGCACTATATATCGGCGTCATTGAATCAATGCGTACCCAAAATGCAAACCAAAATGCGCATAAAAGAAGTACAACATCTATCGAAAGTGTAATAATCCGTTTTATTGGTCTGGGCAAAGATATTAAATAATTTAGCATACTTAAAACTGGTCGCCTCGTTAAAGCTTGCATTCAGTTTATAAAATAGTACCAGCAGGACACACTGAGTAATCGTCTACTTTTGTATTATACCCACCGACAGTACCCGCCTGCAGAAACGCTGACTTACCAATGACAGCACCTCCAGCAAGATGGACACCTACCCCTAAGTGGGAAAAATCATCCAGAATAGAATCATGATCTACTGTCGAATGACTATTTACAATCGTACCCGCCCCTAATTTCGAATTGGCACCAACCACTGCGCCTGCTAATACAACCGCGCCATCTGAAATCGTTGCCGATGGACTGACAAATGCAAAGGGGTGTATAAGCGTTACGGGGGAAATACCTAAGCTAATAAGCTGCCGAAAGAGTTGTTCTCTGATTGTATTATTCCCAATTCCGATAGCTATGTGATTGGCATTTTTGATGTGTAATTTTAGTTCGGAAATTTTCCCGATGATAAGTTTGTTAGTATCAACGATTGGTGATCTATTATCGTCAAGGAAAACGATATCCTCATACCCCAGAAGTCCCGCCATCTCGTACAGGGTTCTTCCATGCCCACCTGCACCTAAAATCATTAGGTCATGCATTGACGTTGCTCTCTTTGTCTTTTACGCCTGCACCGCATTTGAGTGCTACTGCGAAAAGCGGGAGCCAGGCAATAATCAACCCAACAACGCCATCAATTTTGGCTGAGGCGATAAGGAAGGCGATCGGGAAAAGCCACAGCAGGTTGACGGCGATCGCCATCATTGTCACCGGAACATGACTGCCATATTTTCTAGCGAGAATTTGATAGCCATGACTGGCATGCGCTTCATAGACCTTTTTACCCGCCACGAGCCTTCTTAGCAACGTTGTCGTTGCATCGACGATAAATACGCCTAGCAAACATAATTCCGCGATAAAGAAATGGGTGTCTACTTTCGCAATATGGAGGATCATCAGCCCAATGGTTATCCCTAGGAAACCACTCCCGGCATCGCCCATGAAGATTTTCGCTACTGGAAAATTCCAGACAATAAAGCCTGCCGCGCCACCGATAAGGGCCAACGTCAGCGGATAAATACTTCCAGGGAGGTCCGTGTACTGGCTTACAACAATCAATATCGCACTGCATGCGGCAAACGTGATTGCTTCTGCGCTGGCCAGGCCATTAATCCCGTCCATGAAATTATATAAGTTCAGCATCCAGACCAGATACACACAGCCCAGAATCATACCAATCCAGGATAAGGATAGATCGTAACTAAAAAGCGTAATTACAGGGAAGGAACCCAAGAAATAAATACCAATTGCAGCAGCAAGGAAATGCATCAACAGGCGCCAGCGAGCCGCAATATGACCATGATCGTCAAGGAAACCGATGATTGCAACAATCACGCCTGGAATAAATAGGCCCAGGAAGTTCTCCAACGTAAACGTTTGGTTAAAATAAAAGTATACTAAAGCAACGAGGACCGTCAGGACGATCGCTACGCCACCACCACGAGGCGTTGGCACAGAATGCGAACTTCGCTGGTTTGGACGATCAATAACGTTATGCTTAATAGCATAACCTCGCAATCCCCAAGTCAGTGCGCATGACACTAAAAAAGCGAATATCACAATCCCCAAATTCATCATTATTTGCTACCTTCGATATAATAGTTCGCCGTTTTTCTCATCGTTTCATAAAGCGTTATTGGAGGAGTCCAGTTTAAATGCTCCCGAGATTTGGTGGCATCAACTTCCAGATCGCCAAATAACTGATCGTAAATTCCGCCTTTACCTGCAGCGGAAAGCAATATTTTCAGGATTACCTTAGGGAAATAGATAACTTTCGCTTTAATGTTCATGCCTGAAGCAAAGGCATTAATCATATCTTCAGTTGAAGGTCGTTCTGCATCTGCGAGCAGATAGAGCTGATTTTTTGATTTTTCATTAATTACGCACTCACTGATAAAGCTGACGACATTATCTAGCGACACAAGTGCCCGCTTATTCTTCACGTTTTTAAATGGTAACGGTAGGTTTTTCGACACCAGTTTCAAAAGACGCTGTATATTACCTGGAGCATTTTCACCGCAAATTAATGCAGGACGAACAATGGTGATCGCCATGTTGCTGCCAGAGAAATTTTTAAGCAGACTTTGCTCGGCTTCAAGCTTAGAAATGGCATAATCAGAAGTTGGCTGGGGTTTTGACGCTTCAGAAAAAGGGATCCCCGAGGTAGCGTTACCGTTGACACCAATCGAGCTGACGAAAATAAAATGCTTCACCCCGCTGGTCGCGGCATCTGCCGCTAATTTCATGGTCGCGTCGTGATTAACCCGACGAAATTCCGCCAAAGCATCCTGTGCATCATCATTAAGAATATGCGCCCTCCCCGCAGTATGAATGACAGTCTCGCATCCCTCAAGGAGGTTAACCCAGTTGGTATCGGCGGAGATATCTCCCAGGTTGTAAATTCCCTGTTCAGGGTTCCCCTGTTTGCGCGTTGTTAATATCACCTCATGTCCTGATGATTTCAACGTCCGGACTAAAGCAGTACCAAGAAACCCGGTGCCACCCGTCACCAATACTTTCATTGCCATCCCCTATCTGCTCAATCTGATTTTTTTGCCCGCGAGAAGTGCTGAATCGCGAGAAACTCTGTATAGACCAGGACTGTTCGTTCAATATTCAATTGCGAATGCAAGGCACGCTACCGCCCCTGGCTTAACAGCTACCAGTGCACTGATTGAATTTACTGAAAAGCAGTTTCTGGTCTGGATACAGACAAAAAACTGGCGTTAATTGTCGTCCTAAATGACCATAGAAACAAGCACAAATCGTTACAAATCTGTCGAGATTTGAATCAGATAACTCTATGTTATCATTATGAATAATAACAAAAAACGGTAGTCATCATTTTAGCTATGTTTTCACATATCCTGATGATGACTACCGCTTATACAAAGCGTTTAAGAAAATATCAGTCGTTTGCCAGCAACTTCTCAATACGGGTTCTGAACTTCGCCCCTTCCTTCAGGTTACGCAGACCATAGTTCACAAACGCCTGCATATACCCCATTTTCTTACCGCAGTCATAGCTGTCGCCGGTCATCAGCATCGCGTCAACAGACTGTTTTTTCGCCAGTTCGGCAATCGCGTCAGTCAGCTGAATACGGTCCCAGGCGCCTGGTTCGGTTTTTTCCAGTTCCGCCCAGATATCGGCGTTCAGAACATAGCGGCCCACCGCCATCAGATCTGAGTCCAGCGTCTGCGGCTGATCCGGTTTTTCGATAAACTCAACGATGCGGCTCACCTGCCCTTCCGTCTCCAGCGCTTCTTTCGTCTGAATCACGGAGTACTCGGAGAGATCGCCCTTCATGCGTTTCGCCAGCACCTGGCTGCGACCCGTTTCGTTGAAACGCGCCACCATGGCCGCCAGGTTGTAACGCAGCGGATCGGCAGATGCGGTATCGATGATGATGTCCGGCAGCACGACGATGAATGGATTATCCCCGACAACAGGGCGGGCACACAGGATAGAGTGTCCCAGACCCAGCGGCTGCGCCTGACGCACGTTCATGATGGTTACGCCCGGCGGACAGATGGACTGCACTTCCGCCAACAGCTGGCGTTTGACGCGCTGCTCAAGCAACGCTTCGAGTTCGTAAGAGGTGTCGAAGTGGTTCTCAACCGCATTCTTGGACGAATGCGTAACCAGGACGATTTCTTTGATCCCTGCAGCAACAATCTCGTCGACAATGTATTGAATCATTGGCTTGTCGACGATCGGCAGCATCTCTTTAGGAATGGCTTTTGTGGCTGGCAGCATATGCATGCCCAAGCCTGCTACCGGAATGACTGCTTTCAAATTAATCATTATTTCTTCCACCTTAAAATGGTTGACGAATTATAGCTCTTAAACCTGTTTTCGCCAGCATGATTTGCCGTAATTCATGGGTAATGTTACGCCCTGACACTACAAATTTCCGTAGTTGTAATCTGATAAGATCACGTTTTTATGCCAGGAATAGTCTCAAAATTGACAAGTGGCGATTATCTGTGCGGAAGCGTAAAGTTCAGCCTTTCCACATTCACCACCTTCTGGTCGACCCGGTCAATATCCACCGAGCTCTGCCCCTTCTCATTCACAGCCTTAATGTTCGCCAGCGACAGCAGCGTCTCGTCTTTCGCCATGAATTTACCCCGCACATCTTTACGCAGGTCGAAGTTAATTTTCAGGGCGGGCCCTACAGCGGCCTCCTGCATCACATTGATGTTGCGTAAAAAAAGATGCTGTGGCTTGTTGTGTAATTCAAGCGTGGCGCGCTGCATTTCCACGTTAGTTATTGCCACAAACGAGGTGGCGTTACCGGAGGAAATCTGTATTCCGCGCAATTTATACGCAAGCTGTCGATTATCAAGGTGAATATTATTGAGCTTGAAGTTTTGCGGAATGGACAAATAATCGCCTTTTATAACCCCATAACCAATTAACATTCCCGCACTATTGACCATGTCGACATTATCAATAATGAAATTATCACAGCCATAAATGGCCACCGTGGCGTTGTCTATTCCCGCCTTTTTACTGAAGTCAGGGGTAATATTTTTGGCCTTTATATTACGGATAACAAAATGCTTACCGTTTTCGACGTGCACCAGCTGGCGACAGTTGCTGCCGGTGATGTTAGCCACCACGAAGTTCTTGACGGTTTGCTTTTCCGGATAGTCGTTATCGTAAGTGCTGCCGGCGAGGCCAATGCCGATGCCCCAGTTGATCTTGCCGTTGGTGCAGTTGATGTTGTCGATGACATGATCGGAGATCAGGATATTGCGATCGTTGATGGCCACGTTCCACTCAATCGCATCGCCCTGCAGATGGCTAAATTTGCTGTTGATGATGCGGGCACCGTCCACCTGGTTGTGGAATCCCTGGCGCAGGATGGCGTAGTTGGCCTGACTCACGCTGATGTTATCTATCATTAAATTGCGCATCACGCTGGCATTCTTGCCGCCGATATAAATCTGCGCCACCGGGCCAAAACCGCTCATCGCCAGACCTTTGATGACGCAGTCAGAGCCGCGAACGTCGAGCGTAATGTTCTCCGTGCGCCCGGCCCCTTCGCCGATCACCTTGCTCCCTTCCTGCAGAACAAAGCGGCCGCGCCCGTTGCCGGTTAACGCCCCGCGGATCAGCAGCGTTTTCCCGTCGGGAATGAAAATGCCCGTATTGACGTTTTCGCAGGTGAGCCCGGCGGGGACCACGACCGTGTCGCCGTCATTAAACGCCTGCTTAAAGGCGGCAATCCAGTCGTTGTTATTGTACTGATTAACAGAGACCGTTCTCCCGGCTGCCGCACGCGCAATGCGTGACGACAGCAGCGGCGTGGCCGCCAGAACGGACAGAGAAGAGACAAAGGTGCGTCGGGTAATCTTTTTCAGCATACAACCTCGGCGTTACAGCGTTTGCAGCAGGCTCGCGAGCTGGCGATTGATCACCTGCTGGTTAAAATCGGTTTCCACTTTTTGGCGGGCATTGTGCAGCACGGGCTCCAGCGCCTGCTGGTCAATGTCGCTAAAGGCCGCTAGTCGGTCGGCAAGGGCCATCGCGTTATTCTCCGGCACCAGCCAGCCGGAATGTTCGGACTTGATCAGCTCCGGGATCCCGCTGTGCAGGGTCGACACCACCGGAATACCGACGGCCATCGCCTCCATCAGCGCCACCGGAATGCCTTCCATATCGCCATCGGCGCCCGTCACGGAAGGCAGCAGGAACACGTCCGCCTCGTCGAGCATGGCCTTGACCTCGTTGCTCGGCTTAAAGCCCGGCATCTCGACGACATCTTCCAGCTGATACTGTTCGATGAGCGTCCGCAGACGGCGCTCCCACGGCCCAATGCCGAGAATGCGGTAGTGGAAATCCACCCCGCGCGCTTTCAGCTGGCGGCAGGCTTCAATGGCCACGTGCAGGCCTTTCTTCTCGGTCAGACGCGCAACGGAGATGATCTGCAGCGGTTTGCCCGGCACTTTCACCGGGCGGCGGGTAAAGCGCGTTAAGTCCACGCCCATGCGCGAAACGGCAATTTTATCGCCCGGGCAGCCCATGTTTTTCAGCCGTCCAGCCCACAGATCGCTGATGGGCAGCATCATGTCGCCGCGCCGGAAAAGCTGCTGATACTCCGGCGTGTAGTGGTTCAGCACCTCGCGGCTGGAGATGTCTATCCCATGGAAGATGGTGGCAATTTTGCCGTCAATCACCCCCAGCTCGCGCAGTTTCGCGGCCGTGACGCCCGCCGGACCGAAGTGGGCAATAAACACGTCGGCGCGATACGGCCGCGCGGTTTGACCGCAGATGGCCGACAGGATCAGATTGCGGGATTCGGCCCCATAACGGGAAACATTCAGCGCCCGCCAGGTCGACGCGCGATGGATCCCGCGCAACGTCTGGCTGGCCCGGCGGCCAAGCTTGCTCAGCTTCCCGGACGGCTCATCCTGCAGCCAGCGGGTTTTCGCCTCCAGCCCGTACTGGGTATACGCCGCATGGGTATTTTGGGTATCGCCCTTTTGCAGGGCGATAATCTCCACGTCATATCCCATATCGATAAACGCCGTGATTTGGTTCAGAACAAAGGTCTCGGACGACAGCGGAAATTTCAGCAAGAAGAAACCAACCTTCATTTCCCCTCCCGCACGCGGTCGAGGACCGATTTCACCATCCCAATCCCCTTCTCGCGCTCGGCCTTCACCGCCACCGCCAGGCGTTCATTGATAGCAGGCAGCTGGCCAAGCGTGTCGCCCACCATCGCACCCAGCGAACCGTCCAGCAGATGGCGAATATCCACGGCCATTTCCGGCATGCCGAGCTGCTGCATAATCCCGGCAGACTTGTGCTCGTAGTTAATGGCAATCGCCGGGGTGCCGAAGTTCATGGAGATAATCGCCGAGTGCAGGCGTGTGCCGACGGTCAGGTCACAGGCGGAGAGCAGCTTGCCCATCTCCAGGTCGTTCAGCTCGTCCATCACCACGTGATAGCGGGACGGGTCGTTCACCAGGTTGCGCAGGTTCAGCGCCACCATGCGGTCGTCTTTGTTGTAGCTGTCGATACCGGTGCAGGTGGACAGGGCCAGCACCTGATACCCGCTGTCCAGCACGCGGTTCACCACGTCGGCAAAAGCTTTCTCGTACGCCGCCTGCGTGGTGCCTAAACGTTTATCGAAGGGCGCCAGCTCGCGCAGGGTAATCGCGACGGTTTTCTGTTTTGCCGCCACGTCCAGCCAGTGCTGCACCGCGTAGCTTGCCTGGAAGCTGTCGTCCTGGTGATCCACCAGCCAGGCGGTATCCACGCCGTGCTCAACTTTAGAGGTGTCAATTTCGCTGCGCTTCATCATGTCGAGGCTGACCGATTCGCGCAGGATCAGCGCGTCGCAGTGGCCGAAGACGTAGTTCGCCAGCTGGTTAAACTGCGGATCCTGGAATGGCCCGACGCTGTGGCCAATCATAAACAGCGGCTTTTTCGCCATGAACGTGCACAGCGCATGCTCAAACTGCGGCACGCCGTAGAGATCGACGAAGAACGATCCGCCCACCTGGATAATGGCGTCATAGCCGGACAGCAGACGAACAAAATCGGTAAAGCCCTGGGCGATCGCGATGTTGCGCAGCTTGCCGGTATCGGTCACGCGGGAAAGCAGCACCTGGTGCTGGTAGCGGCGACGCAGCACTTTCTTCACGCGACCCATCACGCCCGCAGCGTTGTTATGCTGTTTCATCTGGCTGTAGAGCGGATCGCCCATTACCGGGCGGTTCAGTAGCCAGGATGAGCTGACCGGATAACGGCTCATCACGTCCACTTCGGTTTCAGGCTTAAGGGTGTTAATCGCATCCAGTAAACCGCGCAGGATGGCGCTGTCGCCACGGTTGCCGCAGGTATGGTTGCCAAGAATTAATAATTTCATAATGGCCTCTTAAATAACTAGCCTGCGCGAAGCAGCGTTTTCATTTTTTCGTTACGGCAAAACTGGCGCTTCATCTCCACCACCAGCGCATTGCGTGACAGCACAATCATCACGCCAAACGCCAGCGCGCCTGCGGCCACCTGCACCGCCAGCAGCGCGGCCAGCGGCAGATGACCGCGAAGGATGATGCCCAGACCGTAGCTCACCGCCAGGGTCGGCAATGAGAGATAGAACGGCAGCCACAGGCTCAGGATGTACTGGCGGTAGCTGGAGCCCAGCACCGGCTTGATCATGATGAAGTAGCTCAGAACGGTATTGACTATCTGCACCAGCAGGAAGCCGAGCGTGACGCCAATAGCGCCCGCCATATGCCCGCCGACGACGATCGCCGGAATAAACAGGAAGGTTTTGAACACGTTGAACTTAAAGCTGATGTCCACCCGCGCCTTCGCCATCAGCAGCGAACCAATCGGGTTCCCCACGGAGCGCAGCAGCCCCACCACGCACAGCAGCTGCAGGATCGGGATAATGCCGTTCCACTTCTCGCCAAACACCAGCGGCACGAAATTGCTTGAGACCACCATCAGCCCCAGCAGCACCGGGAAGTTGATGATCCCTACCACGGAAAGCAGCTTGTAGAAGTTGACGCGCAGCTTCTCGGTGTCGTCCTGGATTTTGGCAAACGCCGGGAACAGCACGCGGGTAATAATCGGGTTGAGCTTCATCGGCGGCACCACCGCGACGTTGTAGGCCAGGTTGTAGCCCCCCGCCACGCTCGCGCCCAGGATGCGCGCCAGCACCAGCGTCGAGAGGTTGGTGTTCACGTAGTTGATGATGCTGTCCGCCGTCAGCCACGCGCCAAAGCGCAGGTTGGACGAGACGGACGCGAGAGAGAAATGCAGCCCGGGACGATAAATCTTGCGGCCAAAGTAGCCGAACAGCAGGGTACGCACGGCGGAGTTGACCAGGTAACCGAGGATAGCGGTCATCGCCAGCGGCCAGAAATGGGCGCTCACCACGGTGAAGGTGAAGCCCGCCAGCACGGCGCTGGTTTCGATCATGCCGATCTTGTTGAACTCCAGCTCTTTCTGCATCAGCGCGCGGAACTGCTGCCCGTGCGGGATCGCCACGAAGGCAAAAGACAATGTTCGCATCAGCGGGGCGAGATCCGGGTTGTGCAGCACGCTGGCAATGGTGTCGCTCAGCAGGAACACCAGCAAGAACACGAAAGCCCCCAGCCCCACGTTCAGCCAGTAGAGCGTGGTCAGCTCGAGATGGCTGATCTCTTTGCGCTGGATAATCGAGTTGGCAATACCAAAGTCAGACAGCGTATCGGCCAGCGCGATGATCACCAGCGAGACGGTCAGCAGGCCGAACTGGTGGTTATCGATAATGCGCGCCAGCACGGTCATCTGCACGAGGCCGAGGCCAATGATGACGATGGTCGCCATCGCTGACCACTTGGCGCCGCTGATGGTTTTTTCACGTAAGCTCATCTTAGTACGCCGCTTTGTTCACGAAGCCTTTGAAGATGGTCAGAAAAACAATCTTGATATCGAACCAGAGGCTCCACTCGCGGATGTACTCCAGATCGAATTCGATGCGTTTTTCCATTTTTTCCAGCGTGTCGGTTTCGCCGCGCCAGCCGTTGATCTGCGCCCAGCCGGTGATGCCCGGCTTCACCTTATGGCGCAGCATGTAGCCTTCAATCAGCGAGCGGTACTGTTCGTTATGCGCCACCGCGTGCGGACGCGGGCCCACAATCGACATCCCGCCGGTAAAGACGTTGATAAACTGCGGCAGCTCGTCCAGCGAGGTACGGCGCAGGAAGTTACCCACGCGGGTCACGCGCGGATCGTTCTGCGTGGCCTGGGTCACCACCTTGTCGTTTTCCATCACCTTCATGGAGCGGAATTTCCACACCATAATCGGCTTACCGTCCATGCCGTAGCGGGTCTGGCGGAAAATAACCGGGCCGGGAGAGCTCAGCTTCACCGCCAGCGCGATGCAGCACAGCACCGGGGAGATGAGCAGCAAAATCAGCGAAGAGAGCACGATATCTTCCACGCGCTTGAGCACGCGGTTAATGCCCGACAGCGGGGTGTCGTACAGCGGTACCACCGGCACGCCGTTCACCTCTTCAATGCGTGAATGGAGGATGTTGAAGGTAAACACGTCCGGGATCAGGATCACCGAGCAGGTGGTGTCCGCCAGCTCGCGCATCAGCTGCTTGATGCGGGATTCGTCCTTCATCTGCATGGCGATGTAGACGTTGTGGATTTTACCGGCCTTCGCGTCTTCAATAAGCTGTTCGTAATTACCCGCCCAGTCCGACGGCACGCCGCCCGGCTTCGCGTCGTGGTAAATCCCAACCACTTCAAACCCTAACCATGGCTCCTTGCGGAAGCTGTCGAGCAGCACCTTTCCGACCGGCAGATCGCCTGCCACCGCCACGAAGCGACGGTTATAACCCCGGTTGCGCAGCCAGCCCGCGCCAAAGCGGATCAGGGAGCGGCACACCACCATGCCGACGCTGGTCAACAGATACCAGCAAAGATAGGTCACGAGGCGATTATCAAAATCATGGCTGAACGCCACCAGGCCCGCGCTGAAGATCAGGCTCAGGGTCCAGTTCTGCAGCAGCAGCATCAGTTCGGTGGTCATTTTCACGCCGCGCCACGAGCGGTAGAAATCGGTCATCCCGCCGATCATCTGAAACACGACCAGCGCAATCAGGGCCATCAGCAGATGCATATATAAGAACGGCAGCCCGCTGATTCGACACACCGCCCACAATCCACCGACCATGATGGTGATATCAGAAAAACGCTGCACCATAGAGATTAACGATGCATTCGTTCTCGCTCGTTCGCGTTTTTTTAGATTCGTCATCG
The DNA here is from genome assembly GCF_021892025.1 of Enterobacter cloacae complex sp. ECC445. Lineage (NCBI taxonomy): Bacteria > Pseudomonadati > Pseudomonadota > Gammaproteobacteria > Enterobacterales > Enterobacteriaceae > Enterobacter > Enterobacter cloacae complex sp. ECC445. The sequence goes on from NZ_JAKLRZ010000022.1 coordinate 57,160, forward strand.
TTGTTCCTTTAGTTCTAAACCTTACCCCTCACCCTAACCCTCTCCCCAAAGGGGAGAGGGAACTTGAACACCCTCTCCCCTTTGGGGAGAGGGCTGGGGTGAGGGGCAGTTATTACTGATTCAACAGCGCCAGAATGTCCTGCGTTCGGGCTTCCATCAGCGCCGCGTCAGCGCGGGACTCCACGTTCAGGCGCACCACCGGCTCGGTGTTCGACGAGCGCAGGTTGAAGCGCCACTGCGGGAACGCCATGCTGATGCCGTCCGTACGGTCTATTTCCAGCGCGTGAATCGCAAAGTGCTGCTCCACGCGGGCAATCGCCTCGGCGGGCTGCGCCAGCTTGCTGTTAATCTCCCCGCTCGCCGGGAAGGCCGCCATGCGGTCGCGCACCAGCTCGCCCAGGGTTTTCCCCTTCAGGCACAGCAGCTCGGTCACCAGCAGCCACGGGATCATCCCGCTGTCGCAGTAGGCAAAATCACGGAAGTAGTGGTGGGCGCTCATCTCGCCGCCGTAAATGGCGTCTTCTTCACGCATGCGCTCTTTGATGAACGCGTGGCCGGTTTTGGACATCACCGGCGTGCCGCCTGCGGCAGACACCACGTCGACGGTGTTCCAGGAGAGGCGCGGGTCATGAATGATTTTTGCGCCCGGGTTTTTCTCGAGGAACGCTTCCGCCAGCAGGCCGACAATGTAGTAGCCCTCGATGAACTGCCCTTTCTCGTCGAACAGGAAGCAGCGGTCGAAGTCGCCGTCAAAGGCGATGCCCATATCCGCGCCGTGCTCAATCACCGCATTGCGGGTGTCGTCGCGGCACTCCGGCAGCAGCGGGTTAGGAATACCGTTCGGGAAGTTGCCGTCCGGGTTGTTGTGCACCTTGACGAAGGTCACCGGCACGTTCAGCGCCTTAAAGCGGGCTTCCAGGGCATCGACAACCGGGCCGGCCGCGCCGTTACCGGAGTTGATGACCAGCTTCAGCGGCTTGAGGTTCGCCACGTTGATGTAGCCGAGCAGGTGGTCAATGTACTCTTTCTGCAGGTTGATTTTTTTGTAGCTGCCGCGCTTCGCTTCGTTGACCGGCGGGAAATCGTTGGCTTCCGCCAGGCGCTGCACGTCGCGCAGGCCGGTGTCGCCGCTGATAGGGCGCGCGCCCTTGCGCACCAGCTTCATGCCGTTGTAGTCCATCGGGTTGTGGCTGGCGGTCACTTCGATACCGCCGTCCACGCCCAGGTGGAAGGTGGCAAAGTAGATCTCTTCGGTTCCGGAAAGACCGATGTCCAGCACGTCCACGCCCGCGTCCTGCAACCCTTTCGCCAGCGCCAGCTTGAGGGACTCACTGGTCAGACGCACGTCGCCGCCCAGCACGATGGTTTCTGGCTTGAGATATTCGCCGTACGCGCGGCCAATGCGCCACGCGATGTCTTCATTCAGCTCTTCGCCCAGCCTGCCGCGAATATCGTAGGCTTTAAAACAGGTTAATTTTTCCATGATGACCCCTTTTTCAGGCAACAGTCGGTCCTGACCACTTAATGGCCAAATTGATTTTTTTGTCATTCGTAGGCCCGGTAAGCGCAGCGCCACCGGGCATGATGCTGAGGGCTACACCCGTCCGTAGCGGTCCTGGAAGCGCACGATATCGTCCTCTTCCAGATACGAGCCGGAGCGCACCTCAATTAAGTCGAGAGGAATTTTCCCCGGGTTCTCCAGACAGTGCGTCGCCCCCAGCGGAATATAGATGGACTCGTTTTCGCCCAGCAGTTTGACTTCGCCGTCGATGGTGACCTTGGCCGTACCCGCCACCACCACCCAGTGCTCGGCGCGGTGATGGTGCATCTGCACCGACAGCCCCTCGCCCGGCTTCACGGTGATGCGTTTCACCTGATAACGCTCGCCCGCGTCGATGGAGTCATATTTCCCCCACGGACGGTACACTTCGCGGTGAATGTGGTGTTCGTGTCGGCCGTCGGCCTTGATTTGCTCTACCACTTTTTTAACGTCCTGCACGGCGTTACGGTCGGCAATCAGCACCGCGTCCTTGGTCTGGACCACCACCAGATCCTTCACCCCGACCGTGGTCACCAGGCCGGACTCGGCGTAGACGTAGCTGTTTTCCGTTTTGTGGCTAATGACATCGCCGTGATGGACGTTACCCTCCGGGGTATGGGCGCTGATCTCCCACAGGGAGGACCAGGAGCCCACGTCGCTCCAGCCGGCGTCCATCGGTACCACGACGGCGTCAGCCGTGCGTTCCATTACCGCATAGTCGATGGACTCTTCCGGGCAGGCGAGGAACGCCTCTTCATCCACGCGGATGAAGTCGAGGTCCGGGTCCACCACCGCCATCGCTTTCTCGCAGGCGTTCAGAATATCCGGGCGGTATTTGCGCAGCTCTTCCAGATAGCGACCGGCGCGGAACAGGAACATCCCGCTGTTCCAGTAATACTCCCCGCTGGCAACGTACGCCTGCGCGGTTTCCAGATTCGGTTTTTCGACAAACTGCGCCACGTCAAAGGCGACGCTATCGCCTTCACCCGGCGTCACGCTGCCGCGGCGAATGTAGCCGTAACCGGTTTCCGGCAGATCCGGCACGATGCCGAAGGTCACCAGCTTGCCGCTCTCGGCGTAAGGAATGGCCGCACGCACCGCATCGCGGAACGCGTCTTCCTGCTGGATAACGTGGTCTGCCGCGAGCACCAGCATCAGCGGGTCGCAGTCCGGGCTGCTGCGTTTTGCCGCCAGCGCCGCGAGGGCGATCGCTGGCGCGGTGTTACGACCGGCAGGCTCCAGAATGATGTTTTCAGTGAGTTTATTCAGCTGGCGCAGCTGCTCGGCAACGATAAAGCGGTGCTGTTCGTTACAAATCACCACCGGGCTTTCACACTCCACGCCGTGGAGACGGTTTACCGTCGTCTGCAGCATGGTGAGATCCCCTTTCAGGCAGAGGAACTGTTTTGGATAGAGCACGCGGGACAGCGGCCACAACCGGCTACCAGAGCCACCAGCCATCACAACCGGATACAAAGTGGTTTGACTCATGATTTATCCCCGTATATCTGCAATAAATTGGTTCAGCACGTTCTCTTTCTCGAGCGTGCGTTCGGCATATTCACGTGCCACCGTGTTCGCTTTTGGCATGGCAAGCGCCTGCTCAATGCCGGTCACCAGGGCAGGAACCGATTCCGGCTCCACGCAAACGGCAATGCCCGGGTAGCTGTTGCACAGCTGGCCTAATTCAGTTTCGGCTTCGGCCGTAATCACCGCGTTGCCGCCCACCGCCAGAATGTTGGTCAGCTTGGACGGCAGCACCGCGTCCGCGGCGCCGCGTTTTTGCACCACCAGATGGCAGTCCCCCATCTTCAGCAGCGCAGGCAAAGCCTCGTAGGACTGAAGCGGGAAGAATTTCACGTTGCTCAGGCCGCGTTCGCCGACCAGTTTTTCCAGCCGCGCTTTGCCGCCGCCCTGCCCGACAATCACAAACATCCATGGATGTTCTTTCAGCAGCTGGGCCGCCTCGATCACGCTCTCCAGCCCCTGCTTTTCGCCGATATTGCCTGAGTAAAGAATGATTTTTTGGTCATCAGGCAAACCGAGCCGGGCGCGCAGCGCCCGAGCGTCCTGCTCAGTCACGTCGCGAAAACGCGCCACTTCGGACCAGTTCGGGAAGAAGATCACTTTATCCGCCGGGACGCCCTTCTCCTGCGCCTTGTTCATCATCGAGCGCGAGATGGTCGAGACGTAATCCACGTTGTGCAGCCCGCTGCGCTCAAAGGCGCTGGCGAGCTTCGCCACCTTGCCGCCTTTGCTTTTACCTGCCATCCCCAGGCCCAGCATGGCGTCAACTTCATAATCCTGAATGTGCAGCAGGGTGCGCGCGCCGGAGAGTTTGCCCAGCAGGCGCATGCCCGGCGTGCAAAACAGCGTCGGCACCACGCCGATAATGCGATCCGGCTTCCAGCGACGCTGCGCCATCAGCGGGAAAAAACTGCTCAGGGCAAAGCTGCCAAGATGAAGCAGTCTTTTCAGCGTCGAGGGCTGCTTAGGCACATACAGCGGGCAGCGCCAGACGGTGGCTGCCCCCTCTTCGCGACGGTAGCGCCAGCTTGAGTAGCGCTCCCCCACTTTCCATTCCGGGTAGTACGGCGGCGCGGTAATGACCCGCACGTCATGTCCCTGGCTCGCCATCCATTCCACCATCTCGCCGGTGTACTTTCCGATGCCGGTTAATTCCGGCGAGTAGTTGATTCCGTATACGAGGATCTTCATAAGCCCGGCACCCCGGACTGACGTTCAGCGAGGAAATAGGCACGGCTGTTGTCATGCACATTGTCGCTCGCCAGCAGCGCCTCTGGCGTCTGCCAGCGGTAGTCGTCATGCTGAGCATCAGGCAGACGCAGGTCTGCCTGAGTCACCTTCAGGCGGAACCCCAGCACGATGTAGTGCGTGGTGAACCCGGTGCCTGAAAAGTTATCGTCATAGAAGTGCTGCCAGACCCCGTAAAACTGGCCCGCCGCCATCGGCAGCTGCAGGCCCAGCTCCGCCAGAGTGAGACGCTCAAACGCATCATGAAGCGTCTCATCCTTCTGCACGCGCCCGCCGGGCACGAACCAGAAGCCCTGTGCAGGACGGTTGGTTCGTTTCCCCAGCAAGAACTCGCCGCGTTCGTTCTCCACGATCAAATCAATCGAGATGAGCGGAGTGGAACGCACCACCGTGGCAAAATCTTCCTGACTTAAAAACATCGTTACCCCCGGAAGCGGTGCTGGTTTTCCAGGAACCACTGGTAGGTGCTGGCCAGCCCCTGCTCCAGTGACACCTCGTGATACCAGCCCAGCTGATGCAGACGGGTCACGTCCAGCAGCTTGCGCGGCGTGCCGTCCGGTTTCGTCGCGTCAAACACCACGCGGCCCTTGTAGCCCACCACCTGCGCGATGGTCTGCGCCAGCTCGCGAATGGTGCAGTCCACGCCGGTACCGACGTTGATGTGCGACAGCATCGGCTCGGTGTTCTCCTGCCACACTTCGCGATCCAGCTCCATCACGTGAATGCTGGCGGCAGCCATGTCGTCCACGTGCAGGAATTCGCGCATCGGCGTGCCGCTTCCCCACACCACCACGTCCGGTGCGTTCTCGGCGGTCGCCTCGTGGAAGCGGCGCAGCAGCGCCGGGATCACGTGCGAGTTGCTCGGGTGGAAGTTGTCGTGCGGTCCGTACAGGTTGGTCGGCATCACCGAGCGATAGTCGCGGTTGTACTGACGGTTGTAGGACTCGCACAGCTTGATCCCGGCAATTTTGGCAATCGCGTACGGCTCGTTGGTGGCCTCCAGCGTGCCCTGCAGCAGTTCGCTTTCGGCGATCGGCTGCTTCGCCATTTTCGGGTAAATACAGGATGAGCCGAGGAACAGCAGCTTGTTCACGTTGTGCAGATGCGCCGCGTGAATGATGTTGCTCTCAATCATCATGTTTTCGTAGATGAAATCCGCCGGGTAGGTGTTGTTGGCGACAATACCGCCCACCTTCGCCGCCGCCAGATACACCTGGTCAATGCGTTCGTTCGCGAAGAAGTCCTGCACCGCACGGCTGTCGAGCAGGTTCAGCTCGTCACGGGTGCGGACAACCACTTCTACATCACCGCGCTGTTCGAGCTGTCGAACAATCGCGGAACCCACCATTCCGCGATGGCCGGCGACAAAAATACGTTGTTTTGTCATTCTCAGGACTCCAGCGCGATGGCAACCTCGTAGCCATGAGACTTGAGCAGGGAGTGTTTTTTCGCTGCTTCAAGATCTTTGGCAACCATCTCGGAAACCATCTCCTGCAGGGTGATTTCAGGTTTCCAGCCCAGCTTCTCGTGCGCTTTGGTTGGGTCGCCCAGCAGGGTTTCCACTTCAGCAGGACGGAAGTAGCGCGGGTCAACCTGGACAATCACGTCGCCTGGCTTCACGCCCGGCGCGTCGTGGCCGGTTACGGAAACCACGATACCCTTCTCTTCCACGCCGGTGCCTTCGAAGCGCAGCTTGATGCCCAGCTGTGCCGCGGCCATTTCAACGAACTGGCGAACGGAGTACTGCACGCCGGTCGCGATCACGAAGTCTTCCGGCTGTTCCTGCTGCAGCATCATCCACTGCATTTTGACGTAGTCTTTGGCATGGCCCCAGTCACGCAGGGAATCCATGTTGCCGAGGTGCAGGCAGGACTCCAGGCCCTGCGCGATGTTGGCGATAGCGCGGGTGATTTTACGGGTCACGAAGGTTTCGCCACGGCGTGGAGATTCGTGGTTGAACAGGATGCCGTTACAGGCGTACATGCCGTAGGATTCACGGTAGTTCACGGTGATCCAGTAGGCGTACAGTTTTGCGACAGCATACGGAGAGCGCGGGTAGAACGGCGTGGTCTCTTTCTGCGGGATTTCCTGCACCAGGCCGTACAGCTCGGAGGTGGACGCCTGGTAGAAGCGCGTTTTCTTCTCAAGGCCGAGGAAGCGGATTGCTTCCAGCAGACGCAGTGTACCCATGGCGTCAACGTCAGCGGTGTATTCCGGAGACTCGAAGGAGACCGCGACGTGGCTCATTGCGCCCAGGTTGTACACTTCATCCGGCTGCACTTCCTGCAGGATACGGGTCAGGTTGGAGGTATCGGTCAGGTCGCCGTAGTGCAGGTGGAATTTCGGGTTCGCCGCGTGAGGATCCTGATAAATATGATCCACACGTTCGGTATTGAACGACGATGCACGACGTTTAATACCGTGTACTTCATACCCTTTTTCCAGCAGGAACTCTGCCAGATAAGAACCATCCTGCCCGGTAACGCCGGTGATGAGAGCGACTTTAGACATGTTTATATTCCTCTACTTATGAATTTAATCAGTTTCAACGCGTTCGCGTATCACCACTGCGGGGTTGCCACGGCAAACTTTATTTGCCGGTAGCGATTTAAAAACGCTGCTGCGGGCACCAATAACCGTGCCATCGCCAACAGAAACACCCGGTGCAACAAAAACATCCGTTGCCAGCCAGCATTTTTCACCAATCACAATCGGCGAAGCGGTAATATCAAAATGCTGACTCATAAAATCGTGGCTGCCGGTGCACAAATAACACTTCTGTGAAACCACCGAATTTGCGCCAATCGTAATCTCGCCCAGGGTATATAACACCGCGTCATCCCCTACCCAGGCGTAATCCCCAAGCGTTAATTTCCAGGGGTAGGTAATTTTTACCGAAGGCCGAATGACTACGTTTTTTCCGATTTTTGCGCCAAACAGGCGCAATAAGAATGCTCGCCAGCGGTACAATATTTGTGGTGACCAGGCAAATAACGTTGCCTGAACGGCCCACCACAGCTGTACCTTAATACCGTTCCCGCCCCGAAAGCCTTTCGGCACGGAGAAACCGTTCAAATCCTGCATTGTGCTTCCTTATATTCAGACTTTGTTATATAAGGTTTTCGTTTTGCCGGTAGTGCGCAGGCGTAATAAATAAGACAATTCCGCCCAGAAACCCGGCACGCGTAGTATTTTGCGCTGCACGTTTCTCGCATCCTGGCACAATTCCAGATTATTTGAGGTTGACACGCCGCCCATTGAAAATTCAGACACCAGCCCTTTAATTCGACGGAACGGGTAGCCGGATTTATACAGGCTGGCGGCCAGCGCATAATCGGATGACACTTTATACTGCAAATCGTAAGGCTGTTTTTTCAGACCCTTTACCGGAAAGAAAATGGCCTGATGGCTGGCGGGCAGGCTGTGGTAGATATACCAGCCCGGCTTCGCGCTGCGGCACGCCTTATGCCCGTCGCCAAAGTCGAGAAGCGCATCGCCAATATACATGGCGTCCTCTTTCTGACGCGCCAGCTGACGGGCGAACAGCGCCACGTCTTCATGGAAAATATCGCCGGAGTTGAGGAAAATGGCATAACGGCCCTGGGCCATGCTGATGCCTTTGTTCATCGCATCGTAGATGCCTTTATCTTTCTCGCTGATGTAGCGTAAGTTGAACTCACCGTTGAGTTTTTCCAGAAACTCCGCCGTTCCATCGTTCGAGCCGCCGTCGACGACAATCCACTCAAAGGTGAGGCTGGGATCGCGCGCCAGGTTGCGCAGCGAGCGCCAGGTTTTTACCACCCCTTCGTAATTACGAAAAGCGACAGTAATGACGCTAAGAAACATAAGACCACCTCGTCATGAACTCGTAATATTAAGCGCTTTGCGCAAAATAAACGGACAAACAATTAAGAAAGCATATTCCGGGCTAAATATTGACCCGGTAAAAAACAGCGACACCGGCGTAAAAAGATAAAGCTGCACGCGAAAGTTCTGGTTATCACCAAACGCGTTAATCATCATCTTGAAAACTTTAAACAGATACCACAGGGTCAACAGTACGGCGAACCACGAAAAATAAATAATTAACAGATACAGACCATTGTCTATGGTTTTACCGACATCCGCACCGTTAAAGATTCCGAATGATGCAACATATTCGTAAAGTGAGCCGAATCTTACTACCCCATCAATATGGGTTAATGAATAACCCACCATGACCAGTGGCCCGATGATGCGATAATAGGACGATGACCCTTCCGTTCCCAAATCACCCAGACGTTCTGAAATGTACGGGAAGGCAAATACCACGCCCACCATAAATACCGTCAGGGAGATAATCGCCAGCGGCAGTTTTTTCTTAATCGCTTCTTTGTTCAGGTACTGAAACGCCCACTCCAGCAGGTAAAACAGGATAAATGTCATTACCCCTGAGAACGATCCAGACAGAACAATTCCTGCAAGAATCATAGCATCGGTCTTAGGCGTTTTGATACCAAACTGTTTGATGCTGAGCCAAATTGAGATTAACGCCAGAGCGAAAAACGCCGGTTCAAAATAGAGGGCCGTGGTGCGCTTCCCGCCAAACTTGATGAAGTTCAATACATAGCTGTTACTGTAAATGAGATATTTCGAAATTATCTCCATCAGGCTGCTGCCGCCGGTGAGAATAATTTGCGCCATTTCCATTGCAGCAAGCATAACAATTAACGCTACGGCAATATAAAAGAACCTGAGGATTTTCCGATAATTGTGCGGGGAAATAGTTTTGAAGCGAATACTCCAGACCATTCCGATAATAATGACGATATATACAAAGAGCATGGTCGAGGTGACGTATTTACTGGCATCCAGCGACTGGCCGAAGATGTAGTTAAACAGCGTCAGTCCCGTGCCCAATCCCAGGGCAATCATCAGCTTCTTCAGGTTGATTTTATCGACATACAGCAGAAGCAGAACGGGCAAGAAGGTGACGATGGTTATCGGGAAGCTTTCGCCGAGCTGGGCAATTTTGACGTTGACCAGCAGGTAGATCAGCGGCAGCAGCAGATAACTACAGATTCTGATAGAACGAGACATACTCCTCCAGCATCTGTTGTCCACTGTAGGCCTTGCGGCTGCGGTTGCGGAACGATTCCAGGTCAGTGCCAAAAACAGCCTCGGCGATCTGCGCCTTCGGCCGCTGCACCAGCGGCAGCACCTCGTGCTCCGCGAAGGTTTTCCCGCCGGATTTTTCCAGCACTTCACGCGCCGCGTCGCTGTGGGTAGCGATCACCGGCACGCCGATGGAGAGCGCTTCGCAGAGGATCAGCGGATAGTTATCCACGCGGGAGCTGAACACCAGCGCGTCCATTTCGTTCAGCGCGCTCATCAGCTTGCGCTTGTCGGTTTCAAACCCGTGGTTTACCACGTTGGCCCCGTCGAACGGCGAAAACTTGCCGAAGGTATGCAGTTCAATCTTGTCGCCCAGCGCCATCATGTCGCGCACCAGCTGCTGGTTGGTTTTCCCGTCGTAGCGCAGGTCATGCGCAACGATGGCGATCTTCGGCTTGCCCGCGGTGTCCGCCACCGGCGTCAGCTCCGCCAGAATGGCTTCCGTCGCCACATCGATGCCGTTGTTGATAATCTGGCAGCGCCCTGCCCCGTACAGGCTGTTGAAGGCATCGGCCACGTGCTGGCTCGGGGAGATAAACGTGCAGCCGAGCGAGAGCATGTCGCGGAACAGCTGACGCTTGCCGGCCACCAGCTGGTGGGCGCGATCCACCTTCACCGGCGGATAGTTGCTTAACGTCGGGCATTTCCGGCAGTTATCCTTCCAGCCTTCGCAGCCGTCGGTAAACGCGCAGCGTCCGGTCACGCTCCAGTGATCGTGCAGGGTCCAGACAAAGCGGGTGTCGGGCCTGTGGGCCTGCACCTTCTGACAAAACGCCACCACCTCGTCCAGGTTCAGCCAGTAGCTGTGCAGCACGTGAAAATGCAGCACGACCGGGCCCGAGGTGCGGGTCACCGTGCGGTAAAGCGTGTTCAGGTTGCCAAACAGGTCGCGGTTAAACAGGCGGAACAGCGCAATGTTGGCGATAGAGGTCAGGCGCGGCGTGTGCTTGTGCACCTGCGGAAAGTTATCGTGGCTGACGCTTTTCTTGCCGCCCTTGCCGTAGCCGTAAATAAAACGAGACTGAAGCCCTTTTTGCAGCGCGCGCTGGTGCAGATCCAGCGCCACGCCCGCCGCACCGCCTTCTGCGAGGCGTACGTTAAATTGCAGAATATTCATTTAATCACCTTCACGCGGGCTTTTTCTCCCACCACCAGCGCGTTGTCCGGAATGCTGTCCAGCACCACGCTGCCCGCACCAATCGTCACGTTATTGCCAATCGTAATGTCGCCAATCATCACCACGTTTGCCCCCAGCTCGACGTTATTGCCGATGACCGGGCAGGCCAGGCTGTCCGGACCCCGGTTGCCAATGGTGACGGCATGGCGAATGGTGAAATCATCCCCGGCGACCACGAACTTGTTGATCACCACCGCATAGCCGTGGTGGATGGTAAAGCGACGGCCAATGGTGGCAGCGGCCTGGATTTCATAGCCAAAAAAGCATTCGGTGATGATGCGGTACAGCACCAGCACCGGTGCCGCCCAGATATTGTTCAGCACGTTTTTCTTACGCCACACCGAGCAAAAGTGCGCGATGCGGTACGCCAGAACCATGCAGCACGGGCGCAGGCTCCAGCTGTTTGCGCGGCAATCTTCCAGAAACATTATTTCCCCCGAAGCCCGTCAGCCAGGCGCTTGCCGTTACGCACGGACAGCAGCGTCAGCAGCGTGCGCCAGTTCATGCGCTTATTGCGGATCTGATAGAGGGTAAAGAGCTGATACTTCCGGCTGGCACGGTCGAACTTGTCCTTATGCTTGCGGTAAAAATGGAAGTACCCGGAGAACTTCTTCGGCGAGGAGGTTATTTGCATCTCCCCGTGGTTGATGTGCAGGATCTGCGTGGCCTCTTCCACTTTCCACGGCTCGCCGTACTCCACCACCATGCGCAGGAAGATGTCGTAATCCTGCGCGGCCTTGAGTTCGGTATCGAACAGGCACTCTTTGAAGCGCCACGCCCAGGTGAAGACCTGGTTACCAATAATGTTGCGCTTGTAGAACAGTCGGCGGGAGTACGGTGATTTTGGATACAGCGGCAGGCTGGCAGGCTGCGAGTAGACCTCGCCCTGGCAGACATAGTCGTTGGCATACAGGAAGGCGTGCGTGACCAGCTGCGCTTTATGCGACAGGAAGATAGACAGGCGGTTCGGCGTCCATTCGTCGTCGTCGTCGATCCCGGTCAGATACTGCCCTTTGGCCTGCATAATCGCCTGGTTGCGCACCGCACAGGCGCCGGAGTTCATCGGGTTATGGGTATACGTCACGCGCGGGTCGTTGAGATCGGTGACAAACTTTTGCAGCTGTTCATACGAAGAAGAACAGTCATCCACGACGATCAGTTCCCAGTTATTGTAATCCTGACGTAAGACCGACTTAATTGCGCGGATCGCCAGCTGCTGACGATTCCATGTCGGCATATAGATAGAAATCAAAGGGCGTTGTGTGGTCATATCTTCCTCCTACCCCTCACCCCAGCCCTCTCCCCAGAGGGGAGAGGGTGAAAGTGGCACCGAACCGTACCCTCTCCCCTCAGGGGAGAGGGTTAGGGTGAGGGGTGTGGGGTGTGTTTTTTATTTACTGTCAGATTTATATTCGTACTCGTAATACCCGTAATCCTGGTACCCGGTCGCGCGGCGGAAGATGGAGTTCAGGATCACCCCTTTCACCTCAATCCCGTTCTGCTCGAAGCGGCTCAGGCTGGTTTCCACCTCTTTCAGGGTGTTCACCGCGTAACGCGCCACCATCAGCGTGGTGCCCGCATGGCGGCCCACGACGGCAGCGTCGGTCACGGCCAGAATTGGCGGCGTATCGATCAGCACCAGGTCGTAGTTTTTGCTCGCCCACTCGATCAGCTGGGTGAAACGTTCGCTCATCAGCAGCTCGGACGGGTTAGGCGGCACCTGGCCGCGTGGGATCAGGTCAAATTTCGGCACCGTTGTCGGTTTCGCGCTCTGGCTGATGTCACCCTTGCCGAGCAGAATTTCCGACAGGCCGTTCACGTTGTTGGTGCCCAGCAGCTCGTGGGTATAGCCTTTACGCATATCGCAGTCGATCAGCAGCACGCGCTTGTTGGTCTGGCTGACCACCGCGGCCAGGTTGGCGCAGACGAAGGTTTTACCGATTGACGGGCTAACGCCGGTCAACATCAGGACGTTATTTTTGGCCTGCATCATGGCGAAGTGCAGGCTGGTACGCAGGCTGCGGATCGCTTCGATGGCGAGGTCGGTCGGGTTACCCACCGCCAGCAGCTGGCTCTGCTTGTAGCGCTTAACGCCCTTAATGGTTTTGACGCTGTCGCGGGATTTTTGCCATTCAGACAGCGGAATGCTGGCATAAACGTTGATACCGCTCTCTTCCAGCACCTGCGGGCTTTCGATGCCGCGGTTGAACAGGGAACGCAGCAGCACGCCCACGATGGAGAGCATCAGGCCGAGAATAATGCTGCCGAGAATAATCAGCGCTTTCTTCGGCTTCAGCACGCCGGGCTGGGTAATCGCCGGGTCGACGATGCGCACGTCACCGACGGTACTGGCTTCGGTGATTTTCAGCTCCTGCTGTTTGTTCAGCAGCTGCATATAAACCTGCTGTCCGGACTCCACGTCGCGGGTCAGACGCACGATCTCCTGCTGCGTTTTCGGCATCGCGGTCACGCGGTCATTGAGCTTCGCCTTCTCCTCTTCCAGGGTACGGCGTTTCTCCAGCAGCGTGCGGTAGGCCGGGTGACGCTTGGTGTAGAGCTTGGAAATCTCGGCTTCTTTAAAGGTCAGCTCGTTGAGCTGAGCATCGATGTTGACCATCGAATCGAGAACCGATTTCGCCTCCAGCGGCAGGTCAACGGAGTCTTTATCCTGACGGTAGGCGTTCAGCTTGTTCTCGGCATCATCCAGGTGAGCGCGCACTTCCGGGAGCTGTTTCGCGAGGAAGGCCAGGCTTTTCGCCGCTTCGGCCGACTTACGCTCAACGTTCTGCTCAAGATAGTTGCGGGTAATGCTGTTCAGGATGTCGCGGATCTGATCCTTATCTTCACCGGTAAAGGTCATGCTCAGCACGCCGGTGTCCTTACCGTTTTCGGTCACGGTGAGGTTGTTTTGCAGATTGTTGATCATCCCCAGCGTGGAGAATTTGGTGACGGTGAATTCACCGCCCTCCTGGGCGTTGATCGCGCTGACCATCATGCTGACGCCGTCTTTGCTCAGCATCTGCCCCACTTCACCGCGGGCGCTGAAGCCCGCGTCGCTGGTCAGCTGATACTGTTTCGGGCCAAGCACCATCAGGGTAAACGTCCGATCGGCAGCCCCTTTCGGCAGCACGAAGTCAGTCACTTTCACCGTGTCGTTGTTTCGCCCCATCAGACGATCCCAGCCCGCACCAAAGACAGGGAAGGTATTTTTGGTAACGGAGATATCGAGCCCGAGGTCGTGAACCGTTTTACCCAGCACCAGGCGTGACTGGATAAGCTGAATTTCAGCGTCGGAGGCCGGCGGCTTGTTCGCCAGCGCGGAACCAATATCCTGCACCAGCGAGTTGCCGGTATTCTGCTCGATCTGCACCAGCGCGTCGGCGCTGTAGATAGGGGTGGCGAACAGCGTATAGACGACAGCCGCCGCGGCAAAAACGGCGGTAATGCCAAGCACCCACCACTTTGCCTCGATAACCGTGCCGACCAGGCGTCCAATATCAATTTCATCACTGCCCGAAGTCGGGGCGGCAGAAGGTCTTGTTTTTTCTGTCATTGTTATCCCTGCTGAACTTTCAGTGCCTGCGCCCACTGCTGGGCAGACTGGTCAAGTAAGGTGTAAACCGCCTCAAAGGCCTCCTGGCTTTTGCGATACGGATCGGGGATTTCACGTTCATTGTCCCAGTGACCAAACAGCATCACCTTGCCGCGCATCTCCGGCGCGATGTCGCACAGCGCGTGAATATGCCGTTTTTCCATCGTCAGGATCAGGTCATACTCCCGGCACATGCGGCCAGTAACCTGGCGGGCGACGTGGCCGTCGAGCGAGAGTTGATGATCCCGCGCCACGCTGGTTGCGCGCTCGTCGGCACCTTTACCGACCAGCGCGCCCAGCCCTGCCGACTCAACGATCAGTTCGGGCCGGTAGTGCTTCAACAACCGTTCACCCGTAGGGGAACGGCAAATGTTCCCCACGCATACCACCAGAATTTTGTTAAACATCGCGGATTACCAGGTATGAATGTCGCGCGCCGTATCCGTCATGTAGCGAACGCCACTGATGGTTGGCAGCAACTGGTTGATCAGACGGTTCCAGCGGGCAACCGGCGCGGTGGTGACGTACACTACGTCATATGGCTGGAGGCGGAACGACGTTGCCATTACCAGCGAGGTCGCGTCGGACATATCGAGCTGGTAAATGTTGGCAATCTTGCCTTTGTTGCTGGCGTCATCCTTCAGCGGGCGAATCACGAAGATGCCGCTGGCGTTGGAGGAGGTCAGATCGATGCCTTCCGCATTGCCCAGCGCTTCGGTCAGCGTCATGCCGCTGAAGTCCATCTTGAGCGTGCTCTGTTTCTTCACTTCGCCCATCACGAAGACTTTCAGATCGTCATTGCGCGGCACGTAGAGAATATCGCCCGGATAGAGGAGGCGGTTCTGGGTCAGATCGCCGTTTTGCATCAGCGCCTGCAGCGAAATACGCTGCTCCTTCCCGTTGTGGGTGAGCACCACGTTGCGCCAGTCGGCGCCGTCGGTTAACCCGCCCGCGGCGTTAATGGCGTCCAGCACGGTAAGAGGCACGTTGGTGATGGCCTGCTGGCCGGACTTGTTCACCTGGCCGGAGATATAGGCTTTTTGCGAGCGGAATGCGGCGATATTAACGTCCACCTGCGGATCGGCGATGTACTGCGCTAAGCGGCCGGTAATATCACTACGGATCTCGGCAAGCGTTTTCCCCGCAACGTGGACTTTACCAATATAGGGATAAAACATGGTGCCGTCTGACTGCACCCAGTTACCGGTGTCGCTTGAGCTGCGATACTGGCCCGCTGGCGTGGTCAGTTCCGGGTGGTCCCAGACGGTCACGTTGATCACGTCTCCCGGCCCCACGCGGTACTGGTAGGAGGCAATTTCCTGGTCCAGAGACATATTCGGCTGGGCAACATTCGGACGTGGACGTAATTGTTCGACCAGACGTGGCGTAAGTGGATAAACATTCACCATTTTGTCGAGATCAAAATCGGCATCCTGTTGCTTGATCACATCCTTACCCATTGTTGACATATTGCTGCCGGGAAAGACCGTGCAACCACTCATCAAGGTCACAGACACCAATAATGGCATCAATTTCATTTTGGATTTCATCATTGATTATTTATCACTTTGGCAGAGTAATTATCCTGTGCGATTTAAATAAGCTCGGGTCGTATTGGTTTTCAGCATGCAGTTAATCAAATAGAAATTTAACTGGCATCAGTCCTAAAAAAAGCTTATTCATCCATTGGCTATTGACAGAATAATCGATGCTGATTCACACGCTTTCAGGCACGCTACCGCCCTTGGCTTTCAGTTACCAATCCACTGACTAAACAATGTGTTATGGATAGACACCCTCTCAAGTAAGGTCTTGTGGGAATATATCAGCCGCTGCAAATACCCGACGGATAATGAATAACCATCCCAGAAGACCGAACAATAATAGCAACACCGAGATTTAACATTTGATGCTGGGAGAATTGTTGCAGCTAACCTAATAGCAGGCAAGGAGACAACTGTCCTAATATCCGTTTTTAAGATTAATATTAAGGGCAAATTTTTGACCTTTTAGGATTTTCTTTATATTGACAAAAAGAGAGTAAAAATCCTTACCTGCGATATATCCTAAAGTGCGATTCCCATAATTAAATATACGTATTCGCCTTATTTACACCGTCATCGGAATGCTCTCTTTTTCACCCTGCGTATTAAGAGAAATCTCACCCCGGCATTGCAATTTCCCCCAGCTTTATCCATGATCGAAGTGTGACATTCGTCATATAACAGAAGGTATTGCTATTACTATGGAATGGATTGCCGATCCCTCAATCTGGGCCGGGCTGGTTACGCTGGTCGTCATCGAGCTCGTGCTCGGGATTGATAATCTGGTTTTTATCGCCATCCTCGCTGAAAAACTGCCCCCTTCCCAGCGCGACCGCGCGCGCGTGACCGGTCTGCTGCTGGCGATGGTGATGCGGCTACTGCTGCTGGCCTCTATCTCCTGGCTGGTCACCCTCACTCAGCCCCTGTTCTCCGTTCACGGTCTGAGCTTTAGCGCCCGCGATCTGATCATGCTCTTCGGCGGGCTGTTCCTGCTGTTTAAAGCCACCGTTGAGTTGAATGAGCGGCTGGAAGGCAAAGACAGCGAGAACCCGACCCAGCGCCGCGGGGCGAAATTCTGGCCGGTGGTGGCGCAAATTGTGGTGCTGGATGCGGTCTTCTCCCTCGACTCGGTGATCACCGCCGTCGGGATGGTGGACCATCTTGCGGTGATGATGGCCGCGGTCATTATTGCCATCACGCTGATGGTGATGGCCAGCAAGGCGCTGACCCGCTTCGTGAACAGTCACCCCACCATCGTGATCCTCTGTCTGAGCTTCCTGCTGATGATTGGCTTTAGCCTGGTCGCCGACGGTTTCGGCTTCCATATTCCGAAAGGCTACCTGTATGCCGCCATCGGGTTCTCCGTCATGATTGAAGCGCTCAACCAGCTGGCGATATTTAACCGCCGCCGCTTCCTTTCCGCCAATCAGACCCTGCGCCAGCGCACGGCCGACACGGTCATGCGTCTGCTAAGCGGCAAGAAAGAGGATGCGGAGCTGGACCCCGAATCCTCGTCGATGCTGGCCGATCACAGGGACGGGCAAATCTTTGACCCGCAGGAACGGCTGATGATCGAGCGGGTGCTCAATCTGAATCAACGGACGGTCAGCAGCATCATGACGTCGCGGCATGACATTGAGCATATCGACCTGACGGCCCCGGAAGCGCAAATCCGCGCCCTGCTGGATAAAAACCAGCACACCCGCGTGGTGGTAACAGGCGGTGAAGAGGAAGAGGAGCTGCTGGGCGTGGTGCACGTCATTGATCTGCTTTCGCAGCAGCTTCACGGCGAAGCGCTCAATCTGCGCGCCCTGGTACGCCAGCCGCTGGTTTTCCCGGAGGGGCTACCGCTGCTTTCCGCCCTTGAGCAATTCCGCAACGCGCGCACGCATTTTGCCTTTGTGGTCGACGAGTTTGGTTCGGTGGAAGGGCTGGTTACGCTCAGCGACGTGATGGAAACCATCGCCGGTAACTTGCCAAACGAGGTGGATGAAATTGACGCCCGCCACGACATTCAGAAAAACGCAGACGGCTCGTGGACGGCTAACGGCCATATGCCGCTTGAAGACCTGGTGCAGTACGTGCCGCTGCCGCTGGATGAAAAGCGGGATTATCACACGATTGCCGGCCTGCTGATGGAGTATTTGCAGCGTATCCCGCAGCCGGGAGAAGAGGTTCAGGTGGGCGACTATCTGCTCAAAACGCTGCAGATTGAAAACCATCGCGTGCAGAAGGTGCAGTTAATACCGTTACGGGATGAGGAAGAACTGGATTTTGAGGTGTAGGTAAAAGCAAAACGGCAACCCCGTTGCCGTTTTTTGTGTTTGCGCCCTCTCCCCGTGGGAGAGGGCCGGGGTCAGGGCATCAAGCTGCACTTGCACCCGGCACAACGGGCATCAAAGCTTGTCGAGCAGCTTCTTCACATCCTTGCCGCTCTGCGAATCTTTATTACGATCCGCCCAGTCGCTAAGCCGACGTTTTGCCTCATCCTGCAGATGCTTACGCAGGATCTGGTCCACCTGCAGGCTGTAATTCAGCGCCTGCCATTTGCCGTAGACGGTCAGCGGGACCGGCGTCTCTTTGAGGAAGTCGATAAGCTTGCTTTCACCCTGCCAGCCGGAAAGTACCCGCACGTTAAAGCGCGTGTCCGCCGTCTCTTTCACCAGATCCAGCTTGCCGTCACCGGTGATTGATAACAGTGAAGAGGTGCCCTGCATGCCTTCGAGTGCGAGCTGCCCGTTATCCAGCGTCAGATCCGTGGTGAAGCTGTCGAGGCGGGTGGCGCTGTCGTAGTTTTCCTGAGCTTTCACATCGCTGCTGCGCTCCACCGCCTGCTGCACCAGCTGCTGGAAGTTGAGCCCTTCCATACGGGTATTTTTCAGATCGAGATGCGCCTGCCCCTGCCACTCGCGGCGAAAAGCATCGGCGTCAATTTTCGTGCCCGAAAAGTCACCCGCAAGCGTCAACTGCCCCGTTAGCGAAATCGGATAGTTGAACGCGTTCAGAATGGTGCCAATCTCAACGTTGTCGAGACGCGGCTGGAATTCGGCGCTGGCAACGTCTTTACGGACATCCAGCGTGCCGGGCAGCGAGAGGTTCCCTGCGCCCATCTTACCGCTCAGTTCGGAGATCACCAGCAAACCGTTATGGTTAAACATCTGGCTGCTCACGTCGGTAAAATCAATACCGCGCCAGCGCAGGCTATTGGCTTTCAGCAGGATATCCGCCGTGAATCCGCGCAGGCCGTTATACTCAGGCTGGTCGAGATTGGACGAAATAACCGGACGAGAGACCGGCGCCTGGCTTTGTCCCGTCTGCGCAGCATTGCGGTCCGTATCGCTGGCTGACTGAGGCGGCAGCAGGTTTTCCAGGTTGAGCTTGTCAAACTGCAGGTTCACCACCCACTTCGGCTTCTCTTCAAGCGTGACGCTCGCCTGCCCCTTCAGGCTACTGTCATTGGCCTGCAGGTTGAGATTATCCAGCTCCAGCTGCTTTTGTTCTTCGCGCCATACGGCCTGCAGCGTTCCCTGCCCGGCGATCCCCTGGGTGGGAAGATCGGCTCCCGTCAACTGCCAGTTGAGCTGCTGGATGTCGGCCGTAAGCTGATTCGGATAGTCTGAGGCGTTGACGCTGGCGTTCAGAGACAGGGTCAAATCGCGCTGATCGCGGTTCATGCGCCCGCTAAATTCCACCGACGCAAGATGGTGTTCATCCTGTTCCATCTGCAGGCTGATGTTGCGAACGGTCACCTGCTCCTGGTGCTCATGCTGGAAAACCAACACGCTGTCGGCCACCTTCAGCTTGCCGATATCAAAGGACCAGCCCGTATCGGACGGTTCATCAGGCAGGGTATTTTCGCGCGGCGCAACCGGCGCATTTACGTCACGCACGGCCTCGGATTGCGGTGTGAGCTGAATCACCGCGCCTTTCAGCATCACCTGATTAACCTGCAGCTGATGGGAAATGAGCGGGATCAGCGCGACATCAAGACGCATGTTGTCTGCGGACACCAGGGGCTGGGACGCCCCCGGCGCCGTGAGCGACATGCGGCCAGAGAGAATGCTGAGCTGCGGCCAGACGTGCCAGCGCAGCGGCCCGTCAAGCTTCAGTTGATAACCGCTGCGTGCCTCGACCTCCCGCACCATGTAAGCGCGGAAATCATTAGGGTTAACCAGCAGTACCAACGCCGAAAGGCCAGCCACCAGCACCACCAGCAAAATCATCAGCGTTGTCAGAACTCTTCTCATGGCATCCTCAATGGACTAACGATCAGTCTTTATCAATACGGCTCGCCACCGCGCCCTGCTGGTCGCGATACTTTGCGTCCTGCCGACGGTTATAAGGTCTGTCTGCCGGGCCTGACAGCGGTTCAAAGCTTAACGCCCCGATCATCATGCCCGGACGCAGCGCCAGCGGCAATTTACCGGCATTGAAGAATTCCAGTACGATACGCCCGGACCAGCCCGGATCGATACGGTGCGCGGTCACGTGAACCATTAGCCCCAGTCGCGCCAGCGAAGAACGGCCGTCCAGCCAGCCAACGAGATCGGCAGGCAGGGTGACGGATTCAAACGTGACCGCCAGCGCCAGTTCACCCGGATGCAGATAAAAGGCTTCGCCTTCGTCAATGATGATTTCGTCACTCATCACGCGATCGAGCGCGGCGCTGACCTCGTCCTTCGGCCCGCTAAGGTCAATGAACGGCGCGGTGTGGCCGCTAAAGGTGCGGAACTTATTCCCTAACCGAACATCAACGGTCACGCCATTGATACGCTCAACAGGTGGACGTGGGGTAATAGACAAACGGCCTTCATCCAGCCAGGCTTCAATATCGCGATCGCAAAGACGCACGGCACTTTCTCCTTTTATGCATCGTACCCTGAGGCGGTAAGCGCTCAGGGTAAAACCAGGTTATCTCTGAACGGTACACAATTCGCGCGGCTTATTCAAAAAACTGGCTGATTTTCGCTTTTAAGATATCAATTGCAATGCGGTTTTTCCCCCCG
Organism: Enterobacter cloacae complex sp. ECC445; assembly: GCF_021892025.1. NCBI lineage: Bacteria > Pseudomonadati > Pseudomonadota > Gammaproteobacteria > Enterobacterales > Enterobacteriaceae > Enterobacter > Enterobacter cloacae complex sp. ECC445. The sequence continues at coordinate 77,948 of NZ_JAKLRZ010000022.1, forward strand.
CGCGGCACGATGATATCGGCGTATTGTTTGGAGGGCTCAATAAACTGCAGGAACATCGGACGAACCGTCTTCTGGTATTGCGCCATGACCGAGTCCATCGAACGGCCGCGTTCATTCACGTCACGCTTGATGCGGCGCATCAGGCAGATATCCAGCGGGGTATCGACGAAAATCGAGAAGTTCATGGATTCACGCAGACGCGCGTCGGTCAGCAGCAGGATACCTTCAAGGATAATGACCTTTTTCGGCTCGATGCGGATGGTTTCCTGGGTGCGGGTGTGTTCTACGTAACTGTAAACGGGCAGCTCAATTGCCTGACCGCTCTTGAGCGCTTCTAAATGCTGGAACAGCAGGCTGTGATCCATCGCATTGGGATGGTCATAGTTGGTTTTGACGCGCTCTTCCATCGACAGATGGGATTGATCTTTGTAATAGCTGTCTTCGGGAATGACGCCGATATGCTCATCACCTACTTGTTCACGCAGTTCGCGATAAAGCGTACTGGCAATTAGACTTTTACCTGAAGCCGATGCGCCGGCGATGCCTATAATGACGCACTGATGAGACTTATCAGTCATAAATTTAGCGACCTGATTAACCTGGATGTTAAGGAAGGACGACGCCGGAGCGTCAAACGCGGCAATTATAGGGATTTCGCGGGCGTGATACCAGTCGAATGCACAGGTTCTGCGAGACGGGCCGAAAAGTGACGTTTTATTCCCTGAGTGAAATTTAAATGAACGTTTTTTCAGCATTTCACCGTTTTTTTTCTCGGCGTCTCTATTTAATAAGTCTGCGATGTCAAATTCTGAGCGGTCGCCATATGAATTGTAAATTGTTTGTACTAGCATAAACCAAATTATTAAATTCACGCGTTCGGACATCTTCCCTGACGGCATGGCGTCTCTGGATAAAGCGGTAATGAATAAACAATACCAGCGGGTTTTGGTTACCACCCCACATCCTTTAATACGACTTGTCTGTCTGGGCCTGGTCACCTTTATCTTTACCTTATTTTCGCTGGAGCTCACCCGCTTCGGTACCCTGCTGGCGCCGCTCTGGTTCCCCACCGCCATTATGATGGTGGCGTTTTACCGCCATGCAGGAAAAATGTGGCCGGGCATTGCCCTGGCCTGCTCGTTCGGCAATATTCTGGCCTCGTGGATGTTGTTCTCCTGGGCTGAGATAAACCCCATCTACACCGTCGTTAACGTTATTGAGGCCATCATTGGTGCAGTGCTACTGCGCAAACTGCTCCCGTGGTATAACCCGCTGCAAAATTTGAGCGACTGGATCCGCCTCGCGATCGGCAGCGCGCTGGTGCCGCCGCTGGTGGGCGGTATTCTGGTCTCTTTGCTGGTCCCCGGCTCCGAGCCGCTGCGTAATTTTATCGTCTGGGTGTTGTCTGAATCCATTGGCGCGCTGGCGCTGGTGCCGCTGGGGCTGCTGTTTAAACCCCATTACCTGCTGCGCCACCGGGATCCGCGATTGCTCGTGGAAACGCTGGCCACCATGGCCGTGACGTTAGCCCTGAGCTGGGCCGCCATTACCTGGCTGCCGTGGCCCTTTACCTGCGTGATCGTCCTGCTCATGTGGAGCGCCGTGCGCCTGCCGCGGGTGGAAGCATTCCTCGTGTTTCTGGTCACCGTGATGGTCGTTTCGCTGATGATTGCCCATAACCCTTCAGCCCTGACCACGCAGCACGAAGGGCCAATGATGAACGCGCCGTGGCTGCCGTTCCTGATGCTCCTGCTTCCCGCGAACGTGATGACGATGGTGATGTACGCCTTCCGCGCCGAACGCAAACACATTACCGAAAGCGAGGCGCGTTTCCGTAACGCGATGGAGTATTCCGCCATCGGTATGGCGCTGGTCAGCATTGAGGGACAGTGGCTTCAGGCTAACAAGGCGCTATGCAAATTCCTTGGTTACAGCCAGACGGAGCTCCAGTCATTAACCTTCCAGCAGCTCACCTGGCCGGAAGACCTGGACACCGACCTCGAGCAGCTCGAACAGCTGGTCAACGGCGAGATCAATACCTATACCCTCGAGAAACGCTATTACACCCGCAACGGGGAAGTGGTGTGGGCGCTGCTTGCCGTCTCCGTCGTGCGTCATGCCGACGGCTCGCCGCTCTATTTTATCGCGCAGATTGAAGACATTAACGATCTGAAGCAGACCGAGTGGGTCAATAAACGCCTGATGGAGCGCATTACCCTCGCCAACGAAGCGGGCGGCATCGGCATCTGGGAGTGGGATCTGGAGCCCGACATTATCAGCTGGGATAAGCGGATGTTTGAACTCTATGAGATCCCGCCGCACATCAAGCCCACCTGGCAGCTCTGGCACGACACGATGCTGCCGGAAGATCGCGCCCACGCTGAGCAGGTGCTGCGCGACTCGCTGATTTCCCGCCTGCCCTTCAAGCTGGAGTTCCGCATCCGCGTGAAGGAAGGCGTGCGTCATATTCGCTCCCTGGCGAACCGCGTGCTCAACAAGCAGGGTGAAGTCGAACGCCTGCTCGGCATCAACATGGACATGACCGAGGTTAAGCAGCTCAACGAGGCCCTCTTCCAGGAAAAAGAGCGTCTGCACATCACCCTGGACTCCATCGGTGAAGCGGTGCTGTGCACCGATGTCAACATGAACGTCACCTTTATGAACCCGGTCGCCGAGAAAATGAGCGGCTGGCTGCAGACCGAAGCTATTGGTCAGCCGATCCTGAAGGTGCTGCACATCACCTTTGGTGAAAAAGGGCCGCTGATGGAGAATATTCACAGCGGCGATATGTCCCGTTCCGATATCGATCAGGACGTGGTGCTGAACTGCCGCACCGGGGGAAATTTCGATATTCATTACAGCATTACGCCGCTCAGCACGCTGGATGGGCAGAATATTGGCTCAGTTATCGTCATTCAGGACGTGACCGAGTCGCGCAAAATGCTGCGCCAGCTGAGCTACAGCGCCTCCCACGATGCCCTGACCCATCTGGCAAACCGGGTCAGCTTCGAAAGCCATCTCAAACGGCTCCTGCAGACCGTTCGCGAAACGCGCCAGCGTCATGCCCTGGTCTTTATCGACCTCGATCGCTTCAAAGCCGTCAACGATACGGCTGGCCATGCGGCGGGTGATGCCCTGCTGCGAGAGCTTGCTTCCCTGATGTTGACCATGCTCCGCTCCAGCGACGTGCTGGCGCGTCTTGGGGGAGATGAGTTCGGGTTACTGCTACCGGACTGCAACATAGAAAGCGCGCGCTATATCGCCGGTCGCCTGATCCATACGATCAATGACTATCACTTTACGTGGGAAGGCCGTCTGCACCGTATCGGCGCCAGCGCCGGCATCACGCTGATTGATGAAAATAACCATCAGGCGTCGGAGGTGATGTCCCAGGCGGACATTGCCTGTTACGCCTCGAAAAACAGCGGCCGTGGCATGGTGACGGTGTACGAGCCCCAGCAGGAGCGGGATCACCACACGCGCAGCATGATGTCGCTTGATGAACAGTGGCACATGATTAAGGACAATCATCTGATGATGATTGCCCGCAGCGTCGCCTCCCCGCGCATCCCGGAGAGCAGTAATTTCTGGCTGCTGTCGTTACGCCTGTGGACCAGCCAGGGCGAAGTGCTGGAAGAGCACGCCTTCCGCTCGGGCCTGGCGGAGCCTGAGCTTCTGCACGCCCTCGACAGGCGTATCTTTAGCGAATTTTTCCGTGCCTCTGCCGCACAGGTCGCCAGCAAAGGCATGGGGGTGGCGCTGCCGCTCTCGGAGGCCGGCTTAGCCAGCGTGACGCTGGTTGATGAACTTCTCGACCTGCTGGATAAAAGCCCCATGCCGGGCCGGCTCCTGCATCTGGTCATCTCTGTCGACGTGGTGTGCAGCACGGACCAGAACCTGCAGCGGGGTCTGCAAAAGCTTCGCCAGGCGGGCTGCCGCGTCATCTTTAGCCAGGTGGGCCGCGACATGAACGTCTTTAGCCACCTGAGCGCCAATATGGCCGACTATCTGATGCTGGACGCAGAGGTGGTAAGCAACGTGTATGGCAACCTGATGGATGAGATGATGGTGACCATTGTTCAGGGCCACGCCCAGCGTCTGGGGATGAAAACCATCGCGGGCCCGTGTAATCAGCCCATCATGATGGATACGCTCTCCGGTATCGGCATCGATTTTATCTATGGCGACACCATCGCCGAGCCGCAGCCGCTGGATCTACTGCTCAACACCAGCTATTTCGCCATTAACTGACGGCGTCCAGCCGTCGGTATACCAGATGTGCAGCAGCGCGTAAGAGCGCCACGGCTGCCAGCGCTCGGCATAGCGACGAATTTGCGCGGGGGTCATCCCGGCAAAGCGTTGCTTAATCAGATAATCGTCCGGCAGAAACACATCTTTCGCCTGCCAGCCGCGCAGGGCCAGGTAGTTTGCCGTCCAGCGGCCGATTCCCGGACGCTGCTGGAGCGCCTTCATGCCCGCCTCAACGTTTTCAGGCGGCGTCAGCGGAAACGTCCCGTCAACGGCCGACTGCGCCAGATGAATCAGCGACTCCGCGCGTTTTAACGGCATGCCCAACGCCTTCAGCGCCAGCGGGTCCGCTGCAGCCAGCGCCTCCGGCGGCGGGAAACAGCGATACCCCGGACAATCCGCGATCGGTTCGCCGCACAGCGCCACCACGCGCGACGTCAGCTTCGCCGCCATCGACACGCTCACCAGCTGCCCGAGGATCGCCCGGACGCCCTGCTCGTACGCATCCATCGCCCCCGGCAGGCGTAAGCCTGGCCGCGCCGCGCCGAGATCGCCCAGCGCATCCGCGATGCGCTGCGGGTTACAGGCGAGATCGAACAGGCGTTCTATGCGTTCCAGGCACGTCTGCGCAACCGGGATTAACCCCGGGCTGAGCGTCACGGTCAGCGTATGGGTGGCGATATCCGGCGTCACGCGGAAGATCCCCTGATGCCCTTCGCAGGCAAAACTGCGCTCGTAGTCGTCTTGCGTGACGGTTTCAATGCCCGTCACCGCACGCGCGCCAAGAAAGCCAAACATCCACTGCCAGTCGTAAGGGGGAAGCCAGGTCAGGGTATACATCGTTGCTCCTTTTTTGTTCCCCTCAGGATAAACGCAAAAGGCCTGTTGCGCCTTGCTTTCATATTCCTGTTGTCGCAGGAGAGGCATTCCGCTAAAGTCTCGCCCCTTCTCACCGGCATGGGGATTTATTGTGTTTATTGGATTCGACTACGGTACGGCAAACTGCTCGGTTGCGGTTATGCAAAACGGACAGCCGCAGCTCCTGAAAATGGAAAAAGAGAGCACGCTGCTGCCCTCAATGCTCTGCGCGCCGACGCGTGAAGCGGTAAGCGAGTGGCTGTTCCGCCACCATCAGGTTCCGGCCACGGCGGCTGAAACCCAGGCGCTGCTGCGCCGGGCGGTTAGCTTTAACCGCGAGGAAGATATCGACGTTACCCCGTCGAGCGTGCAGTTTGGTCTCTCTTCGCTCGGGCACTACATTGAAGACCCCGAAGAGGTCTACTTCGTTAAGTCGCCAAAATCTTTCCTCGGCGCCAGCGGCCTGAAGCCGCAGCAGGTGGCGATGTTCGAAGACCTGGTGTGCGCGATGATGCTGCATATTCGCAATCAGGCGCAGACGCAGGTCACGGATACGATCACCCAGGCGGTGATTGGCCGCCCGATCAACTTCCAGGGGCTGGGCGGCGACGAGGCTAACCAGCAGGCGCAGGGGATCCTTGAACGCGCGGCGCACCGCGCTGGCTTTCGCGACGTGGTGTTCCAGTATGAGCCGGTTGCCGCGGGGCTGGACTTTGAAGCCACGCTGACGGAAGAGAAGCGCGTACTCGTCGTGGATATCGGCGGGGGAACGACGGACTGCTCGCTGCTGCTGATGGGCCCCCAGTGGCATAGCCGTCGCGATCGCGAAAACAGCCTGCTCGGGCACAGCGGCTGCCGCGTGGGCGGTAACGATCTTGACATCGCCCTGGCCTTCAAGAGCCTGATGCCGCTGCTCGGCATGGGCGGGCAAACGGAAAAGGGCATCGCCCTGCCGATCCTGCCGTGGTGGAACGCGATTGCCATCAACGACGTGCCTGCACAGAGTGATTTTTACAGCACCGCCAACGGTCGCCTGCTGAACGATCTGGTGCGCGACGCGCAGGACGCCGATAAGGTCGCGCTGCTGTACAAAGTGTGGCGTCAGCGCCTCAGCTACCGCGTGGTGCGTACTGCGGAAGAGAGCAAAATTGCCCTTTCCGACCGCGCTGAGCACGCGGTCTCCCTGCCGTTTATCAGCGACGATCTGGCCACCGCGATTTCGCAGGACGGCCTGGAAACGGCGCTCGCGCAGCCGCTGCAGCGTATTCTGGAGCAGGTGCAGCTGGCGCTGGAGAACGGCAAGGAGAAGCCGGACGTTATCTACCTGACCGGCGGCAGCGCCCGTTCGCCGCTGATCAAGAAAGCGCTGGCCGAACAGCTGCCGGGCATTCCGATTGCCGGTGGGGATGACTTTGGCTCCGTTACCGCAGGGCTGGCGCGCTGGGCGCAGGTGATGTTTAGCTAGTGTTGTAGTGGTGCGGTCTGTTGCCCTCACCCCGGCCCTCTCCCACAGGGAGAGGGAGAAAACCCCAAAAACGGCAACGGATGTTGCCGTTTTGCTTTTACCTCCATTCAGACCATTCCTGACAGTCTTCCATATTTCCTCCATTTTTCCGCTGTGTTGCCTGACTAAACTAGTATCATTCCCCGAAGTCTTCAGGATGAGAACGTATAACGATGAAAGGCAGTAACAAATCCCGCTGGGCAATCGCCGCTGGCATCATTGTGGTGGCACTTGCCGCCGCCTGGTACTGGCACAGCCAATCCGCAAACTCCGCTGCGCCCGCCGGTGCCAGCGGTCAGGCACAGCGCACGGCAGGCGGTGGGCGTCACGGCATGCGCGGCGGCGCGCTTGCACCTGTACAGGCGGCGACGGCGGTGAATAAAGCCGTTCCTCGCTATCTCACAGGTCTCGGGACCATTACCGCCGCCAACACCGCTACGGTGCGCAGCCGCGTCGACGGCCAGCTGATGGCCATTCACTTCCAGGAAGGTCAGCAGGTTAAAGCCGGCGATCTGCTGGCGGAAATCGACCCGAGCCAGTTTAAGGTCACCCTCGCCCAGGCGCAGGGCCAGCTCGCGAAAGACAACGCCACCCTTGCCAACGCCCGGCGCGATTTAGCGCGCTATCAGCAGCTGGTAAAAACCAACCTCGTCTCGCGTCAGGAGCTGGACACCCAGCAGTCGCTGGTCAGCGAAACGCTGGGCACCATCAAAGCCGACGAGGCCGCCGTCGCCAGCGCGCAGCTGCAGCTCGACTGGAGCCGCATCACCGCGCCGATTGACGGACGCGTGGGCCTGAAGCAGGTCGATATCGGCAACCAGATCTCCAGCGGCGACACCACGGGCATCGTGGTGATCACCCAGACTCACCCGATTGATTTAGTCTTCACCCTGCCGGAGAGCGACATTGCGACGGTCATGCAGGCGCAGAAAGCCGGAAAGGGCCTGGTGGTGGAAGCCTGGGACCGCACCAACAAGCAGAAGCTCAGCGAAGGTTCCCTGCTCAGCCTGGATAACCAGATCGACACCACTACCGGCACCATCAGGCTGAAGGCGCGCTTTAATAACCAGGACGATGCCCTCTTCCCGAACCAGTTCGTGAACGCGCGGATGCTGGTTGCCACCGAAGAGAACGCGGTAGTGATCCCCACCGCCGCGCTGCAGATGGGTAACGAGGGTAACTTCGTCTGGGTGCTTAACGGCGACAATAAGGTCAGCAAGCACCTGGTGAAAACCGGTATTCAGGACAGCCAGACGGTAGTGATCGCCGCAGGCCTTTCCGCAGGCGACCGCGTGGTCACCGACGGCATCGACCGTCTGACCGAAGGGGCCAAAGTGGAAGTGGTTGAACCTGCAAAACAGGGAGAGAAATCCTGATGCAGGTGCTGCCCCCAGGCTCTACAGGTGGGCCGTCACGCCTGTTTATCCTCCGTCCTGTCGCCACCACGCTGCTGATGGTGGCGATCCTGCTCGCCGGGATTATCGGCTACCGCTTCCTGCCCGTGTCGGCGCTGCCGGAGGTGGATTACCCGACCATTCAGGTGGTGACGCTGTATCCCGGCGCCAGCCCCGATGTAGTCACGTCCGCCATTACCGCCCCGCTGGAGCGCCAGTTCGGGCAGATGTCGGGGCTAAAACAGATGTCCTCCCAGAGTTCCGGCGGGGCCTCCGTCGTGACGCTGCAGTTCCAGCTGTCGCTGTCGCTGGACGTCGCCGAGCAGGAGGTGCAGGCCGCCATCAACGCCGCCACCAACCTGCTGCCGTCGGACCTGCCTAACCCGCCGGTCTACAGCAAGGTGAATCCGGCGGATCCACCGATCGTGACGCTGGCCGTCACCTCCTCCGCCATGCCGATGACGCAGGTCGAAGACATGGTTGAAACGCGCGTGGCGCAGAAGATTTCTCAGGTGTCCGGCGTCGGGCTCGTTACGCTGGCAGGCGGCCAGCGCCCGGCGGTGCGCGTGAAGCTCAACGCGCAGGCGATTGCCGCGCTGGGGCTGACCAGCGAAACCATCCGCAGCGCCATCAGCAGTGCCAACGTCAACTCGGCGAAAGGCTCGCTGGACGGCCCGACCCGCGCGGTCACCCTCTCTGCCAACGACCAGATGCAGTCCGCGGATGAATACCGCCAGCTGATTATCGCCTACCAGAACGGCGCGCCGGTCCGTCTGGGCGACGTGGCGACGGTGGAGCAAGGGGCGGAAAACAGCTGGCTCGGCGCATGGGCCAACAAGCAGCAGGCGATCGTGATGAACGTCCAGCGCCAGCCGGGCGCCAACATCATCGAAACCGCCGACAGCATCCGCACCATGCTGCCGCAGCTGATCGACAGCCTGCCGAAATCGGTCAGCGTGAAGGTGCTTTCCGACCGCACCACCAACATTCGCGCGTCGGTGACCGACACCCAGTTCGAGCTGATGCTGGCCATTGCGCTGGTGGTGATGATCATCTATCTGTTCCTGCGCAACGTCCCGGCGACCATTATTCCCGCCGTCGCCGTGCCGCTCTCGCTGGTCGGCACCTTTGCGGTGATGGTGTTCCTCGATTTTTCGATCAATAACCTGACGCTGATGGCGCTCACCATCGCCACCGGCTTCGTGGTGGACGACGCCATCGTGGTTATCGAGAACATCTCGCGCTATATCGAGAAAGGCGAAAAACCGCTGGCGGCGGCGCTGAAGGGCGCGGGCGAAATCGGCTTTACCATTATCTCCCTGACCTTCTCGCTGATTGCGGTGCTGATCCCGCTGCTGTTTATGGGCGATATCGTCGGGCGGCTGTTCCGCGAGTTTGCCGTGACGCTGGCGGTGGCCATTCTGATCTCCGCCGTGGTGTCGCTGACCCTGACGCCGATGATGTGCGCCCGCATGCTGAGCCACGCGTCCCTGCGCAGGCAAAACCGCTTCTCGCGCGCCTCCGAGCGGATGTTCGAGCGCATTATTGCCGCCTACGGTCGGGTGCTGGCGAAAGTGCTGAACCATCCTTGGGCCACGCTCGGCGTGGCGCTGGGCACGCTGGCGCTCAGCGTGATGCTGTGGATTTTCATTCCGAAAGGCTTCTTCCCCATCCAGGACAACGGCATTATTCAGGGCACGCTTCAGGCCCCGCAGTCGGTCTCCTTCGCCAACATGGCCCACCGCCAGCAGCAGGTGTCTGAGATCGTCATGAAGGACCCGGCGGTCGAGAGCCTGACCTCCTACGTGGGCGTCGACGGCACCAACCCGTCGCTCAACAGCGCGCGTCTGCAGATCAACCTCAAGCCGCTGGACGAGCGCGACGATCGCGTCAACGCCGTCATTGAGCGGCTGCAAAGCGCCGTCGCGCGCGTGCCGGGCGTGGAGCTTTACCTGCAGCCGATACAGGATTTGACCATTGATACCCAGGTCAGCCGCACGCAGTATCAGTTCACGCTGCAGGCCACCTCACTGGATGCCCTCAGCACCTGGGTGCCGCAGCTGGTGAATAAGCTTAACACCCTGCCGCAGCTCGCCGACGTCAGCAGCGACTGGCAGGACAAAGGCCTGGCGGCGTACGTGAACGTCAACCGCGATACCGCCAGCCGTCTCGGCATTACCATGGCGGACGTGGATAACGCCCTGTATAACGCCTTCGGGCAGCGCCTGATCTCCACCATCTACACCCAGGCGAACCAGTACCGCGTGGTGCTGGAGCACAACACGGAGAACACGCCCGGCCTTGCGGGGCTGGACTCGGTGCGCCTGACCAGCAAAGACGGCGGGATTGTGCCGCTGAGCGCTATCGCCACGGTGGAGGAGCGCTATACCCCGCTGTCGATTAACCACCTGGATCAGTTCCCGTCCACCACCATCTCCTTTAACGTGCCGGACAATTATTCTCTCGGCGAAGCGGTGGAGGCCATTCAGGCGGCTGAAAAAGCGCTCAGCTTCCCGTCCGATATCCAGACCCAGTTCCAGGGCAGTACCCTCGCGTTCCAGGCCGCGCTGGGCAACACCATCTGGCTGATCGTCGCGGCGGTCGTGGCGATGTACATCGTGCTCGGCGTGCTGTACGAGAGCTTTATCCACCCGATCACCATCCTCTCTACCCTGCCGACCGCGGGCGTGGGGGCGCTGCTGGCGCTGATGCTGGCGGGCAGCGAGCTGGACGTGATTGCCATTATCGGCATCATCCTGCTTATCGGGATCGTAAAGAAAAACGCCATCATGATGATCGACTTCGCTCTGGCCGCCGAGCGCGAGCAGGGCATGTCGCCGCGGGATGCGATTTTCCAGGCCTGCCTGCTGCGTTTTCGTCCGATCCTGATGACCACGCTGGCGGCCCTGCTGGGCGCGCTGCCGCTGATGCTCAGCACCGGCGTCGGGGCGGAGCTGCGCCGTCCGCTGGGGATCGGCATGGTCGGCGGCCTGCTGGTGAGCCAGGTATTAACCCTGTTCACCACGCCGGTGATATATCTGCTGTTTGACCGCCTGGCGCTGTGGGCCAAAAGCCGCTTCCCGAAACGTGAAGAGGAGGCATAAGTGAAGTTTTTCGCCCTCTTCATTTATCGCCCGGTGGCGACGATCCTCATCTCGCTCGCCATTACCCTCTGCGGCGTGCTGGGCTTCCGGCTGCTGCCGGTCGCGCCGCTGCCGCAGGTGGATTTCCCGGTGATCATGGTCAGCGCCTCGCTGCCGGGCGCCTCGCCGGAAACCATGGCGTCATCCGTCGCCACGCCGCTGGAGCGGTCCCTCGGGCGGATTGCCGGGGTGAACGAGATGACCTCCAGCAGTTCGCTCGGCAGCACGCGCATCATTCTGGAGTTCAGCTTCGACCGGGATATTAACGGCGCGGCGCGCGACGTGCAGGCGGCCATCAACGCCGCGCAAAGCCTGCTGCCGAGCGGCATGCCGAGCCGTCCAACCTACCGCAAGGCCAACCCGTCCGACGCGCCGATCATGATCCTGACGCTGACGTCGGACACCTACTCGCAGGGACAGCTTTACGACTTTGCGTCTACCCAGCTGGCGCAGACGATCTCGCAGATTAACGGCGTGGGTGACGTGAGCGTCGGCGGCAGCTCCCTGCCCGCCGTGCGCGTGGGATTAAACCCGCAGGCGCTGTTCAATCAGGGCGTGTCGCTGGACGACGTGCGCTCCGCCATCAGCAACGCCAACGTGCGCAAACCGCAGGGGGCGCTTGAGGACAGCAGCCACCGCTGGCAGATCCACACCAACGACGAACTGAAAACTGCCGCCGAATATCAGCCGTTGATTATTCACTACAACAACGGCGCGGCGGTGCGCTTAAGCGACGTCGCCAGCGTCACCGATTCGGTGCAGGACGTGCGCAACGCGGGGATGACCAACGCCAAACCCGCCATTCTGCTGATGATCCGCAAGCTGCCGGAAGCCAACATTATCGAGACGGTGAACAGCATCCGCGCCCGCCTCCCGGCGCTGCAGGAGACCATCCCGGCCGCGATCGATCTGCAAATTGCCCAGGATCGTTCCCCGACCATTCGCGCCTCGCTTGAGGAGGTGGAGCAGACGCTGATTATCTCCGTCGCGCTGGTGATCCTGGTAGTCTTCCTGTTCCTGCGGTCCGGCCGCGCGACGCTGATCCCGGCGGTGGCCGTGCCGGTATCGCTGATCGGCACCTTTGCCGCCATGTACCTGTGCGGGTTCAGCCTCAACAACCTGTCGCTGATGGCCCTGACGATTGCGACGGGCTTCGTGGTGGATGACGCCATCGTGGTGCTGGAAAACATTTCCCGCCATCTGGAAGCGGGCGTGAAGCCGCTGCAGGCCGCGCTGCAGGGGACGCGCGAGGTGGGCTTTACGGTGCTCTCCATGAGCCTGTCCCTGGTGGCGGTGTTTCTGCCGCTGCTGCTGATGGGCGGGCTGCCGGGCCGCCTGCTGCGCGAGTTTGCCGTCACGCTTTCGGTCGCCATCGGCATCTCGCTGGTGATTTCCCTGACGCTGACGCCGATGATGTGCGGCTGGATGCTCAAGCGCAGCAGGCCGCACGCCCAGCCGCGCCGCAAAGGCTTTGGCCGCGTCCTGATGGCGATGCAGGAGGGCTACGGCAAATCGCTGAAGTGGGTGCTGAACCATACCCGGCTGGTCGGCCTGGTGCTGATCGGCACCATCGTGCTCAACGTCTGGATGTACATCACCATCCCGAAAACCTTCTTCCCCGAGCAGGACACCGGCGTGCTGATGGGCGGCATTCAGGCGGACCAGAGCATTTCGTTCCAGGCGATGCGCGGCAAGCTGCAGGACTTTATGAAGATCATTCGTGAAGACAAGGCCGTGGATAACGTCACCGGCTTTACCGGCGGGTCGCGCGTCAACAGCGGGATGATGTTTATTACCCTCAAACCGCGCGGCGAACGCAACGAAACCGCCCAGCAGGTGATTGACCGCCTGCGGGTCAAGCTCGCCAAAGAGCCGGGGGCCAACCTGTTTTTGATGGCCGTTCAGGATATCCGAGTCGGCGGGCGTCAGGCGAACGCCAGCTATCAGTACACGCTGCTTTCGGACGATTTAGCCGCCCTGCGCGAGTGGGAGCCGAAGATCCGCAAGGCGCTGGCCGCCCTGCCGGAGCTGGCGGACGTCAACTCCGATCAGCAGGACAACGGCGCCGAGATGGCCCTGACCTACGACCGCGAAACCATGTCGCGTCTGGGCATTAACGTGGAGGCCGCCAACGGCCTGCTGAACAACGCCTTCGGCCAGCGCGAAATTTCCACCATCTACCAGCCGATGAACCAGTACAAGGTGGTGATGGAGGTAGACCCGCGCTACACCCAGGACATCAGCGCCCTGGACAAAATGTTTGTGATTAACAGCGACGGCAAGGCGATTCCGCTCTCCTACTTCGCCAGCTGGCAGCCAGCCAACGCCCCGCTGTCGGTCAATCACCAGGGGCTGTCGGCGGCGTCAACCATCTCCTTCAACCTGCCCGCCGGTTCGTCGCTGTCCGAAGCCAGCGATGCGATCAACCGCGCGATGACCCAGCTTGGCGTGCCGTCCACCGTGCGCGGCAGCTTTGCCGGAACGGCGCAGGTATTCCAGGAGACGATGAACTCGCAGGTGATTTTGATTCTGGCCGCCATCGCCACGGTCTATATTGTGCTGGGCGTGCTGTATGAAAGCTACGTTCACCCGCTGACCATCCTATCGACGCTGCCGTCGGCGGGCGTGGGGGCGCTGCTGGCGCTGGAGCTGTTCGGCGCGCCGTTCAGCCTTATCGCGCTCATCGGCATTATGCTATTGATAGGCATCGTGAAGAAAAACGCGATTATGATGGTCGACTTCGCGCTGGACGCCCAGCGCAACGGCAGCCTCTCGCCGGAGGAGGCGATCTTCCAGGCGTGCCTGCTGCGTTTTCGTCCTATTATGATGACCACCCTGGCGGCGCTCTTTGGCGCGCTGCCGCTGGTGATTTCCGGCGGCGACGGCTCCGAGCTGCGCCAGCCGCTGGGGATCGCCATCGTCGGCGGCCTGGTCATGAGCCAGCTGCTGACGCTGTACACCACGCCGGTGGTCTATCTGTTCTTCGACCGCCTGCGGCTGCGCTTTTCGCGTAAAAACAGAACCACGGTGACCGAGTAAATGACCGATCTCCCCGCTAACGTTCGCTGGCAGTTATGGATCGTCGCCTTCGGCTTCTTTATGCAGTCGCTGGATACGACCATCGTCAATACCGCCCTCCCCTCCATGGCGAAAAGCCTGGGGGAGAGCCCGCTGCACATGCATATGGTGATTGTTGCCTACGTGCTGACGGTGGCCGTGATGCTGCCCGCCAGCGGCTGGCTGGCGGACAAGGTGGGCGTGCGCAATATTTTCTTTACCGCCATCGTGCTGTTTACCACCGGCTCGCTGTTTTGCGCGCAGGCCAGTACCCTCGACCAGCTGGTGATGGCGCGGGTGCTGCAGGGCGTTGGCGGGGCGATGATGGTGCCCGTCGGGCGGTTAACGGTGATGAAGATTGTGCCGCGCGAGCAGTACATGGCGGCGATGACCTTTGTCACCCTGCCCGGCCAGGTGGGGCCGCTGCTGGGCCCGGCGCTCGGCGGGATGCTGGTGGAGTACGCCTCCTGGCACTGGATCTTCTTAATCAACCTTCCCGTTGGCATCATCGGCGCCATCGCCACCCTGACGCTGATGCCGAACTACAAAATGCAGACGCGGCGCTTTGATTTCTTCGGCTTTATCCTGCTGGCGGCGGGCATGGCCACGCTTACCCTGGCGCTGGACGGGCAAAAAGGGCTGGGGATTTCGCCCCTGACGCTCGGGCTGCTGATCGCGCTCGGGGTTACCGCCATACTGTGGTATCTGCGGCACGCCAGCGGTAACGATAAGGCGCTGTTCAGCCTGAACCTGTTTAAAAACCCTACCTATCGCCTTGGCCTGTTAGGCAGCTTTGCCGGACGCGTCGGCAGCGGCATGCTGCCGTTTATGACGCCCGTGTTCCTGCAGATTGGCATGGGATTTTCGCCGTTTCACGCGGGCCTGATGATGATCCCGATGGTGCTCGGCAGCATGGGAATGAAGCGCATCGTGGTGCAGGTGGTGAACCGCTTTGGCTACCGTCACGTGCTGGTGACCGCCACGCTGGGGCTGGCGCTGGTCAGCCTGCTGTTTATGGCCGTGGCGCTGATGGGCTGGTACTACGTTCTGCCGCTGGTGCTGTTCTGCCAGGGGATCGTCAACTCCATGCGCTTTTCGTCGATGAATACCCTGACGCTGAAGGACCTCCCGGACGATCTGGCGAGCAGCGGCAACAGCCTGCTGTCGATGATCATGCAGCTCTCCATGAGCGTTGGGGTGACCCTCGCCGGTTTACTGCTCGGCATGTACGGCCAGCACCATCTCAGCGTCGATACGCCGGTGGCGCATCAGGTCTTTATGTATACCTACCTCAGCATGGCGGTTATCATCGCCCTGCCCGCTGTCATCTTCGCCCGCGTGCCGGATGATACCAGCAAGAACGTCGTGATTCGGCGCGGCAAAAGGAGTGGCTCATGAAATTCTGGCGACCGGGCATAACCGGCAAGCTCTTCGTGGCGATATTTGCCACCTGTATCGTCCTGCTGATCACCATGCACTGGGCGGTACGGATCAGCTTCGAGCGCGGCTTTATCGATTACATCAAGCATGGCAATGAACAGCGCTTGCAGGGCTTAAGCGATGCGCTGGGCGAGCAGTACGCCCAGCACGGCAACTGGCGTTTTCTTCGCAATAACGACCGCTTTATTTTCCAGATCCTGCGCTCGCTGGAGCACGATACCGGTGACGATCGTCCGGGCCCGGGCATGCCGCCGCACGGCTGGCGCACGCAGTTCTGGGTAATCGACCAGGAGATGCGCACGCTGGTTGGCCCGCGCGCGCCGATACCGCCGGACGGCACCCGGCGGGCGATTAAGGTCAATAACGCCATCGTCGGCTGGGTTATCGCCTCCCCGGTGGAGCGCCTGACGCGCAACACCGACATCAACTTTGACCGCCAGCAGCGCCGGACCAGCTGGCTGATTGTCGCCCTCTCCACCCTGCTCGCCGCGCTCGCCACCTTCCCGCTGGCGCGCGGTCTGCTCGCCCCGGTAAAACGGCTGGTGGAAGGCACGCACAGGCTGGCCGCCGGGGATTTCACCACCCGCGTCGATACCCGCAGCCAGGACGAACTCGGCAAGCTGGCCCAGGACTTTAACCAGCTCGCCAGCACGCTGGAGAAAAACCAGCAGATGCGCCGCGACTTTATGGCCGACATTTCTCACGAGCTGCGCACGCCGCTGGCGGTGCTGCGCGGCGAGCTGGAAGCCATTCAGGACGGCGTGCGCCAGTTTACGCCCGAATCGGTGGCCTCTCTGCAGGCGGAGGTGGGCACGCTCACCAAGCTGGTGGACGATCTCCACCAGCTCTCCATGTCCGACGAAGGCGCGCTGGCCTACCAGAAAGCGCCGGTGGACGTGATTAATATTCTGGAGGTGATCAGCGGCGCCTTCCGCGAGCGGTTTGCCAGCCGAAACCTGAAAATCGATCTCTCCCTGCCGGACAGCGCGGTGGTGTTTGGCGACAAAGACAGGCTGATGCAGCTGTTCAACAATCTGCTGGAAAACAGCCTGCGCTACACCGACAGCGGCGGCGGGCTGCATATCTCCGGCAGGCAGGAAAACGGGCGCTTTGCCCTCACCTTCGCGGATTCCGCCCCCGGCGTGCAGGACGCGCAGCTGGAAAAACTGTTTGAACGTTTCTACCGCACCGAAGGCTCGCGCAACCGCGCCAGCGGCGGATCCGGCCTGGGGCTGGCGATTTGCGTTAACATCGTCGAGGCGCATAATGGCACGATCCGCGCCGCCCATTCGCCTTTTGGCGGGGTTAGCATTACAGTAGAGTTACCTCTGGAACGGGATTTATCGAGAGAAGCATGACCGAGTTACCGATTGACGAAAACACGCCGCGCATTTTGATTGTGGAAGACGAACCCAAGCTGGGGCAGCTGCTGATCGACTATTTACGCGCGGCCAGCTACGCGCCGTCACTCATCAGCCACGGCGACCAGGTATTGGCATACGTGCGCCAGACGCCGCCGGACCTGATCCTGCTTGATTTAATGCTGCCGGGCGTTGACGGCCTGACCCTGTGCCGGGAAATCCGTCGCTTCTCCGACGTGCCGATCGTCATGGTCACCGCCAAAATTGAGGAGATTGACCGCCTGCTGGGGCTCGAAATCGGCGCGGACGATTACATCTGCAAGCCCTACAGCCCGCGTGAAGTGGTCGCCCGCGTGAAGACCATTCTGCGCCGCTGCAGGCCGCAGCGCGAGCTCCAGGTGCTGGACGCCGAAAGCCCGCTGATAGTCGATGAAAGCCGCTTCCAGGCAAGCTGGCGCAGCAAGCTGCTGGACCTGACGCCCGCGGAGTTCCGCCTGCTGAAAACCCTCTCTCACGAGCCGGGAAAAGTGTTCTCCCGCGAGCAGCTGCTGAACCACCTGTACGACGATTACCGCGTGGTGACCGACCGCACCATCGACAGCCATATCAAAAACCTGCGCCGCAAGCTGGAGGCACTGGACGCCGAGCAGTCGTTTATCCGCGCGGTGTACGGCGTGGGGTACCGCTGGGAAGCGGACGCGTGCAGGATTGCGTAAATAAACACCCCCTCCCCCAGCCCTCTCCCCAAAGGGGAGAGGGTGTTTCAGTCCCCTCGCCCCTTTGGGGAGAGGGTTAGGGTGAGGGGCAAAGCTTTACCTCCCTGCCCCGCAGCGCTACAATGCCCGCCCTTAATGTGGGGGATCTCCCCTTACCGCTGCACCTGGTGCACGCGGATCTGACCTGTCATCAGAACGAGAACAAACATGTTTAAACCGGAACTCCTTTCCCCGGCGGGAACGCTGCAAAATATGCGTTACGCTTTCGCCTACGGCGCCGACGCCGTGTATGCGGGCCAGCCGCGCTACTCGCTGCGCGTGCGCAACAACGAATTCAACCACGAGAACCTGCAGCTCGGCATCAACGAAGCGCATGCCCTGGGCAAAAAATTCTACGTGGTGGTCAACATCGCGCCGCACAACGCCAAGCTGAAAACGTTCATCCGTGACCTGAAGCCCGTTGTGGATATGGGCCCGGACGCGCTGATCATGTCAGATCCGGGTTTAATCATGCTGGTTCGGGAGAACTTCCCGGAGATGGATATTCACCTCTCCGTACAGGCGAACGCCGTCAACTGGGCGACGGTGAAGTTCTGGAAGCAGATGGGGCTGACCCGCGTCATTCTGTCCCGCGAGCTTTCGCTGGAAGAGATCGAAGAGATCCGCACCCAGGTGCCGGATATGGAAATCGAAATCTTCGTTCACGGCGCGCTGTGCATGGCCTACTCCGGCCGCTGCCTGCTCTCCGGCTACATCAACAAGCGCGACCCGAACCAGGGCACCTGCACCAACGCCTGCCGCTGGGAATATAACGTCCAGGAAGGCAAAGAGGACGACGTCGGCAACATCGTCCACAAGCACGAGCCGATCCCGGTGACCAACGTTGAGCCGACGCTGGGCATCGGC
The DNA here is from genome assembly GCF_021892025.1 of Enterobacter cloacae complex sp. ECC445. Classification (NCBI taxonomy): domain Bacteria; kingdom Pseudomonadati; phylum Pseudomonadota; class Gammaproteobacteria; order Enterobacterales; family Enterobacteriaceae; genus Enterobacter; species Enterobacter cloacae complex sp. ECC445. The sequence continues at coordinate 96,575 of NZ_JAKLRZ010000022.1, forward strand.
GCGCCAACCGACAGCGTGTTTATGATTGAAGAAGCCAAGCGTCCGGGCGAGTACATGACCGCCTTTGAAGACGAGCACGGCACCTACATCATGAACTCGAAAGACCTGCGCGCCATCGCCCACGTCGAGCGCCTGACGCAGATGGGCGTGCACTCTCTGAAGATTGAAGGCCGCACCAAATCCTATTACTACTGCGCGCGCACCGCGCAGGTATACCGTAAAGCCATCGACGATGCGGCAGCCGGTAAACCGTTCGATACCAGCCTGCTGGAAACGCTGGAAGGCCTGGCCCACCGCGGCTATACCGAAGGCTTCCTGCGCCGTCATACCCACGACGACTACCAGAACTACGAGCACGGCTACTCCGTTTCCGAGCGCCAGCAGTTTGTCGGTGACTTCACCGGCGAGCGCAAAGGCGCGCTGGCGGCCGTGGCGGTGAAAAACAAGTTCACCAAAGGCGACAGCCTGGAGCTGATGACCCCGCAGGGCAACATGAACTTCACGCTGGAGCATCTGGAAAACGGCAAAGGCGAAGCGATTGACGTGGCGCCGGGCGACGGTCATACCGTCTGGCTGCCGGTGCCGGAAGAGGTGGAGCTGAAGTTCGCGCTGCTGATGCGTAACTTCAACGGTGAAAGCACCCGAAATCCGCACGGCAAATAGTCAATCAGGGAAATTTTTTCACGGTGGGATAATTCTTAGAATCGGATCACATACCGCTTCGTTCAATACGGGTATTATCCCCCCGCTGAAAAACATAACCCATAAATGCTAGCTGTACCAGGAACCACCTCCTTAGCCTGCGTAATCTCCCTTACGCGGGCTTATTTTTTTGTACCATTCATTCCACTTATTAAGAATGAGAATGCATTGCCCCACCAAATGAAGGGTGTTGATTCGTGACAGATTCTGCTGGAATATCTTTTACGAAAATCGGGCGGGTGTATGACGTTCATCACAACTTTTCGTGGAGCTGGCGGGATAACGCGTTATTCGGATCATTCCTAATCCCCGTCCACAACATGCCCCTTACTCTTAATTTCTTGGCGATATACGATTTCACACGGACGGAGAGTAGATATGACATTTCCTGGTCAGATTTCAAAGGATATTCCGGATTACGCACTCGCACGCAGTCTGGGTCTTGCCTCCGGCGGCGATATAAATTTCACCGCTCTTGCCAGTCAGTTAGACTGTAGCCGTAACTTTAGCCAGGTTGGGATCATCTACTCAGACGGTGCGCGTCAGTGGTTAGTGAGACCCTCAAGACGAATTGCATCGCCAAACGAAAGCTCGGTAAGTCATGTCGTCATCACTAAAGTAAACGCTTCATCAAGTAATCCTATCCAGGCAACGACGACGACGATTCAGTCACCTTCACTCGCAACTGAAATTGGTTCTACGGCGATTTCTTGCGGAGCTGCCATTCTCACTGTCGTTCTTGCTGCAGGCGCAGGTATGGCCATTCCTCTCACCGCAGGTTCTTCCGGTGCTGTTGCCGCTGTGATTGTCGCTGGTGGTGTAGCAACAGGAATTCAGTGTGCAAACGGGCTTGGCCGCTTGTCGCTTATTGCCATGAACCATAATGACTATGTTGCGTGGATGGATTCCCAGGAGTGGTACACCGCAACCAATACTGCTCTCGATGCGATATCACTTGCCGGGGCCGCTGCGGGTCTGAAAAGCGCTGTATTAACCTATCGCCTGCTTAATCGCTCTACGTCTGAAAGCTTACTCTCGTTATTACAAAAAATGAGCCGAGCGGATCGCACGCGGTTAACTGAGGAAATCATTCGTATCCGAAATCCCGGAATCTCGAATTCAGGCGTTAAAGCAGCGATGAAAGCCGGGGTTTACCCTAAACGCTATCCTTCAGAAGCGCTACAGCAGCTCTTACAGCGTGAGCTATTGAATGCTATTTCAAACTCCTCAGCGTTTGTTGGCAGTGCTGTCTCGGGTACAATCCGGAATCCTCAGAATATTACACAATCTGGTAAATACGTTTTTGGTTTGATTCAGTCTTTTTCATTTACAGGAAGTTATTAAACCGGACATGATAAATTATATCAAGAAGAGCCTGGCATTAAGCACTGTGATAACAGGTGAAATGGCGACTGACGATCGCCAAAGGCTTGAATCATTGAAAGATCGCTTAAAAGATCAGTTCGGTGTTCCTGTGGGTGTACATATGACAGGCATTCCATTAGCAATAAGTACCTTACTCACTATTTTTTGCTACGCTTTGCTACAAGTTTCTGTCTGGATTTTGCTCTTTCGCCTGCTTGGTTTACCTGAATTTAAGGTTATGATGGGGGTATTCTTTGCAGCAGTGGTGTATTGCATGGTAGTGATGAGCACTATGTTTTTAACTGCCAGAGGGTCCTTAATAGGATATAAGCTGCATATTTCTGTTATTACACTGACTGGCGTGATGAGCATCGTTTATTTTCTCTGGACGTGGATTTCGCTTTTATTCAGCGCTGTAGAAAATTACACACCGCAGATAACCTCCTTGTTAGGCCTGGGATTTTTCTGCCTGAACATTGTGTGGATGAATACATCAGTCTTTTACCGCTCAATTGCGCTAACGCTACATAATCGGGTGTGGCGTAAGCAGTTGAAGATTGAGAACAGGCAAATGGCAGGACTCAAACGTTGACAGCAAGAGTCAATTGAGAGATCGGCCTATAAAAGGTAAACGCCTCATAGGGGGATATCCCCCCCTTTCCGAAGCCATATTTTTGTCTTTCATCCTGTTCTTACCCGCTTTTTGCCGCTCTGCTATACACTCTTACTAACGCTAAAAAAGGGAGCAGCGCGGATGGCAACCTATCCAGACAGTTTATTGATTCTCAATGGCAAAAGTGCAGGCAACGATCTGCTGCGTCAGGCCATTCAGGGGTTGCGTGACGACGGCGCACGCATTCACGTCAGAGTGACGTGGGAGAAAGGCGACGCGGCACGCTATATCAATGAAGCCCTCGGGCTTGGCGTCAGCACCGTCATTTCCGGCGGCGGCGATGGCACCATCAACGAGATCGCCTCTGCGCTTATCGACCTGCCGCCGACAGACCGCCCGGCGATGGGCATTTTACCGCTCGGCACCGCCAACGATTTTGCCACTAGCGCCGGGATCCCTGAGACGTTAGATAAGGCGCTTCAGCTGGCGATCCTCGGCAAGGCCACCGCCGTAGATATCGCGCAGGTGAATGACAAAACCTGCTTTATCAATATGGCGACCGGCGGGTTCGGCACGCGCATCACCAGCGAAACGCCGGAAAAACTGAAGGCAGCGCTGGGCGGCGTGTCGTATCTCATCCACGGTCTGATGCGCATGGACACCCTCAAGCCTGACCGCTGCGAAATTCGCGGCGAGAATTTTCAGTGGCAGGGTGACGCGCTGGTGATCGGCATTGGCAATGGCCGTCAGGCGGGGGGCGGTCAGCAGCTGTGCCCGGAGGCGCTGATCGATGACGGTCAGCTACAGCTGCGGATTTTCACGGGCGACGGCCTGCTGCCCGCGCTGTTTACCACGCTGACGCAGCCGGAAGAAAGCCCAAATATCATTGACGGGAAATCCGCGTGGTTTGAGGTAAATGCCCCGCACGGGATGACGTTTAACCTCGACGGGGAACCGCTGAGCGGAACGCAGTTCCGCATTGAGGTATTGCCCGGCGCGCTGCAGTGCAGGCTGCCGCCGGACTGTGTGCTTTTGCGCTGATGGTATTGCCGGGTGGCGGCTACGCCTTACCCGGCCTACGTTTCGTCCCCAGGTCAGGCAATCGTGACTTTGCTGTCCAGATAGACGTCCTGCACCGCATTGATCAGCTTCACGCCGTCGGCCATCGATTTCTTAAACGCCTTGCGGCCAAGGATCAGCCCCATGCCGCCCGCGCGTTTGTTAATCACCGCCGTACGCACCGCGTCTGACAGGTCGGTATCGCCGCTCGCCGCGCCGCCGGAGTTAATCAGCCCCGCGCGGCCCATATAGCAGTTCGCCAGCTGGTAGCGCACCAGGTCGATCGGGTTATCGCTGGTCAGCTTGCTGTACACGCGGTCATCGGTATAGCCAAAATTCACCGCTTTATAGCCGCCGTTATTTTCGGCCATTTTCTGCTTCACGATATCCGCGCCGATGGTTGCCGCCAGGTGGTTCGCCTGGCCGGTCAGGTCGGCAGACACGTGGTAATCCACCCCGTCTTTTTTAAACGCCGAGTTACGCAGGTACGCCCACAGCACGGTCACCATGCCGAGCTCGTGCGCGCGCTCAAACGCCGCGGAGATCTCTTCAATCTGACGACGGGACTGCTCAGAGCCGAAGTAAATCGTCGCCCCGACGGCTACCGCCCCCATGTTGAACGCCTGCTCGACGCTGGCGTAGAGGGTCTGGTCATATTCGGTGGGGTAGCTGAGGGTCTCGTTGTGGTTCAGCTTCACGAGGAACGGAATGCGGTGGGCATAGCGACGCGAAACCGAGGCCAGCACGCCGTAGGTGGAGGCCACGCAGTTACAGCCCGCTTCAATCGCCAGCTCAACAATGTTCTTCGGATCGAAATAGAGGGGATTCGCCGCAAAGGACGCGCCCGCCGAGTGCTCTACGCCCTGGTCCACAGGCAGAATAGAGAGATACCCGGTGCCGCCGAGCCGCCCGGTGTTGTAGAGCGTCTGCATGTTTCGCAGGACCGCAGGCGGACGGTTGTTATCGACCATCACGCGGTCAACGTAGTCATGACCAGGCAGATACAGCTGGTCGGCTGGAATGGTCATACAACGATGCTGTAAAAGGCTGTCGGCGTCTTTGCCAAGCAACTGCGCAATATCAGTCATGTGATACTCCCGTAGGTCCGACGTCGTGTCGGTGTGTGTTTATCCAGTCCCATTATTGATGGGCAGACTAAGCCTGGTACCGACTTAACCGATTTTCCAATTTTTGCATTCTTTTTCAGCACAATCTGCTGGCTCGATTCGTGTACAACAAAACTGTTACATTGATCAAACAATCGCCACAAAGGTATTTAAAAGGTATTATTCAGTGGTATGTTAAAGGCGTACCCTCTCTGACATGCAGGATTAAAAAATGAAAACGAAAGTCCAACTGTCATTCATGATGTTTGTTGAATGGTTTATCTGGGGCGCATGGTTTGTGCCGCTGTGGCTGTGGCTGAGCAAAAGCGGGTTTACCGCCGGGGAAATTGGCTGGTCTTACGCCTGTACCGCCATTGCGGCGATCCTCTCCCCGATTCTGGTCGGCTCGCTGACGGACCGCTTCTTTGCCGCGCAGAAAGTGCTGGCGGTGCTGATGTTTGCCGGAGCCATTCTGATGTACTTCGCCGCGCAGCAAACCCAATTCAGCACCTTCTTCCCGCTGCTGCTGGTTTATTCCCTGACCTATATGCCGACCATCGCGCTGACCAACAGTATCGCCTTCGCTAACGTGGACGACGTCGAGGCCGATTTTCCGCGCATTCGCGTGATGGGCACTATCGGCTGGATCGCCTCCGGGCTGGCGTGCGGCTTTCTGCCGCAGATGCTGGGCTACAGCGATATTTCCGATACCAATATTCCGCTGCTGATGACGGCAGCCAGCTCCGCCCTGCTCGGCGTCTTTGCCCTGTTCCTGCCGAACACGCCGCCGAAGAGCACCGGCAAGCTGGATTTCAAAGTGATGCTGGGGCTGGATGCGCTGATCCTGCTGCGCGACAGAAACTTTCTGGTGTTCTTCTTCTGCTCGTTCCTGTTTGCTATGCCGCTGGCCTTCTATTACATCTTCGCCAACGGCTACCTCACCGAAGTGGGGATGAAAAACGCCACCGGCTGGATGACGCTCGGGCAGTTCTCCGAGATCTTCTTTATGCTCGCCCTGCCGTTCTTTACCAAACGCTTTGGTATTAAGAAGGTCTTACTGCTGGGCCTGATTACCGCCGCCATCCGCTACGGGTTCTTTGTGTACGGCGGCGCGGAACAGTACTTCACCTACGCCCTGCTGTTCCTCGGCATTCTGCTGCACGGCGTGAGCTACGACTTTTACTACGTCACCGCGTACATCTACGTGGATAAAAAAGCGCCGGTGCATATGCGCACCGCCGCGCAGGGCCTGATTACGCTGTGCTGCCAGGGCTTTGGTAGCCTGTTGGGTTACCGCCTGGGCGGCGTAATGATGGAAAAAATGTTCGCATACAAAGAGCCGGTGAACGGGCTGACCTTCAACTGGGCCGGAATGTGGGCGTTTGGCGCAATCATGATTGCCGTGATTGCCGTGCTGTTTATGCTGTTTTTCCGCGAATCGGATAAAGAGATCGCCGCAATTGAGGTGATTGATGGCGATACCGCGCTGACACAAGGGGAAGTTAAATGAAACAAGAACGTGTTCTCGGTGCCCTATACGGGCAGGCGTTAGGGGATGCGATGGGCATGCCGTCGGAGCTGTGGCCGAGAAAGCGCGTCAAGGCGCACTTCGGCTGGATCGACCGCTTTTTACCCGGCCCGGCAGAGAATAATGCGGCCTGCTATTTCAAACAGGCAGAGTTCACTGACGATACCTCCATGGCGCTGTGCCTGGCGGATGCGATTATTGAGTGTGAGGGAGACATTAACGCGGACGTTATCGGCAAACATATCCTTAACTGGGCGCTCGATTTCGACGCGTTCAATAAGAACGTGCTCGGCCCGACCTCCAAAATCGCGCTAAACGCGATTCGCGACGGAAAGCCGGTCAGCGAACTGGAAAACAACGGCGTAACCAACGGGGCGGCGATGCGCGCCTCCCCGCTGGGCTGCCTGCTCCCGGCCACGCGTCTGGAACACTTTGTTGGGCAGGTGGCGCTGGCCTCCAGCCCGACCCATAAATCGGACCTCGCCATTGCCGGCGCGGTGGTGATTACCTGGGCGGTTTCTCGCGCTATCGACGGCGAAAGCTGGCAGAACATCGTCGACGCGCTGCCGGGTATCGCCCGCTATGCGCAGGAGGCGAAAACCACCACCTTTAGCGCATCGCTGGCGGCACGTATTGAGCTGGCGCTTAAGACCGTGCGGGAAGCCAACGGTATCGACTCTGCCAGCGAGCAGATTTATCAGCTGATTGGCGCGGGAACCAGCACCATTGAGTCCGTTCCGGCAGCCATTGCCATGGTTGAACTGGCGGGAACCGACCCGAACCGCTGCGCCATTTTATGCGCCAACCTGGGCGGCGACACCGACACCATTGGCGCCATGGCGACGGCCATCTGCGGTGCGCTGCACGGCGTACGGGCGATTGATCCGGCGCTTAAAGCCGAGCTCGACGCCGTTAACCAGCTCGATTTCGGCCACTATTGCGAGAAGCTGCTGCACTACCGGGAGCAAAGGGAGGGCGTATGACGTCATTTGCCCAACGTCTTGATGCTCTGCACGCTACGCGCCCGGTGACGGTGCTGGGCGCAGCGGTGATTGACGTCATCGCCGACGCCTACGCCCTGCCCTGGCGCGGGTGCGATATCGAGCTCAAACAGCAGGGTGTGAATATTGGCGGCTGCGCGCTGAATATCGCTATCGCCCTGAAGCGGCTCGGCATTTCGGCGCAAAACGCCCTGCCCGTCGGCCACGGCGTGTGGGCGGATATCATCCGCAACGCCATGGCGAAGCAGGATCTGCACAGCGCCATCGAGGCCGAAACCGGCGACAACGGCTGGTGCCTGGCGCTGGTGGAGCCAGACGGCGAGCGCACCTTTATGTCCTTTAGCGGCGTGGAGAACCAGTGGCAGCAGCGCTGGCTTGATGTGCTAAACATCCCGCAAAACAGCCTGGTCTATTTGTCCGGCTATCAGCTGGCCTCGCCCTGCGGCGAGCTGTTAACGGACTGGCTGGAGGGGTTGCAGGACGTGACGGCCTTTATCGATTTTGGCCCCCGCATCGCGGACATCCCCGACGCGCTGATGGCGCGGATTATGGCCTGCAGGCCAATCGTCTCCCTTAATCGTCAGGAAGCGGAAATCGCAGCCGGGCGGCCAGGCGTCGGGGTTGAAAACCTGGGTACGGAGTGGCAGCAGCGCTTCGGGGCCGCGCTGATTGTGCGCCACGATAAAGACGGCGCGGTCTGGTATGACGGCGGTTGTTCGGGCGTGGTTCCGGCGTTTCCGGCAACGGTCGTGGACACCATCGGCGCGGGCGACAGCCACGCGGGCGGCACGCTTGCCGGGCTGGCGGCGGGATGGCCGCTGGCAGACGCCGTTCTGCTGGGAAATGCCGTGGCTTCCTGGGTTGTCAGCCACCGCGGCGGGGATTGCGCCCCCACCCGCGAGGAATTACTCCTCGCACACAAAGACGTATAGATCGCTGCGACAGTAGCTGATGCTGTACTCAATCGGCCGGTGCTGTTGGTCAAGCGCAACCTGCTTGATCACCAGCACCGGAATTTTTTCATCCATCTTAATGTGCGCCTGAAACTCGCTGTCCGGCATGCGGGCGCTGACCCGTGAACGGGTGCGCTGCGGGAAAATATTCTGGCTGCGGAAATAATCGTAAAGCGAAATGCCGATCGCATCCGGATCGGGAATGAGCCCGACCGGCACCCAGGACTCCTCAATCGAGACGGCGTCCTCATCAACGTAGCGAATACGCTTGAGCAGGAAAACCTCACTCTCGGGGGGAATTGAAAGATGATTCGCCACCTCTTCCGGGCACTTCACCACCCGCTTGTTGACCCACAGCGTATTGGGCTTTTGGCCGCGCAGCACGACCTGCTGTGAGAACCCGCGCGCCTCTTTCAGGGAATACTCGAAGATATTGTTGATTTGCGTGCCATAGCCACGGGCGCGCGTCACCACGCCCTCTTCCTCCAGCGCCTGCATCGCTTTTCGCACGGTAATGCGCGACACGCCGGTTAGCTGGCTCAGATCGCGCTCGCCGGGCAAAATATTCCCGTGCTCCAGCACGCCGCTGCGCACCGCGTTTTTTACCGTTTCGGCAAATTTCAGGTACAGCGGCGTGTTGTCAGGCGCGGCGATCCGTTCATTCAGTTGAGCGATTAACCGGGTATGCGCTTGTTCCATCTCTGTTTTCTCAGGCGTGGTGTTTCCTGCCAGTATACTGTCTTACCACCATGCATGAAAATGATGTACCGGCCCAATACCGTGACCGACTTCCAGAGTATCGGCTTTTGCCAGCGCCGCCGAGAGCCAGGTTTTCGCTTCCCGCACCGTTTCGGCCCAGCCGTCATGGCGTGGGCGCAGCGCCGCCAGCGCGGCCGAGAGCGTACAGCCCGTACCGTGGGTATTTCTGGTCTGCACGCGCGGCGCGGTAAAACGCAGCTCGCCATCGCGGGTAAAAAGCCAGTCCGGGCTTTCAGCGTCGTCAAGATGACCGCCCTTCATCAGCACCGCCCCGCAGCCCATCGCCAGCAGCGCGTTCCCCTGCGCTTTCATCTCGCGTTCCGTTCGCGCATGCGATGTGCCCAACAGCGCGGCGGCTTCCGGGAGATTGGGCGTAATGAGCGCCACCTGCGGCAGCAGCTTTTTGCGCAGGGTTTCCACGGCAGTGGCGGAGAGCAGCGGGTCGCCGCTTTTCGCCAGCATCACGGTGTCCAGCACGACGTTTTGCACCTGATACCGTTTAAGCCGTTCGGCCACCGCTTCCACAATGTCCGTCTCGGCCAGCATGCCTATTTTTGTGGTGTCTATACGCACGTCGCTGAATACCGAATCCATCTGCGCGGCAACAAAATCCGGCTCAATACGGTAGACCGACTGCACGCCGCGCGTGTTTTGCGCCACCAGGGCGGTGATGACCGAGCAGCCGTATGCGCCAAGGGCGGAGAAGGTTTTCAGGTCAGCCTGGATACCCGCGCCGCCGCTGGGATCGGTGCCGGCAATGGTCAGGGCATTAATTCGCTTCATGCCTGCCCCTCCAGCGTGTAGAGCGCGTCGAGGAACGCGCTGGCAAAACTGCCCGGGCCACGCGACTGCGCAACGGCGATCGTCCCGGCCCGCTTCATAAACCCGCAGGCGGCAGCGACGTTATCCAGCCGGTCACCCGGCAGCGAGCAGCTCGCCGCCACAACGGCAGAGAGCGCGCACCCGGTGCCCACCACGCGCGTCATCAGCGGATCGCCGCCCGTTACGGTGCGCGTGCGCTGTCCGTCCGTGATGTAATCCACCTCGCCGGTGACGGCCACTACGGCATTGGTCTGGCGAGCCAGCGCTTCGGCAGCAGGCAGCGCGCTGGCGGCGGTATCGGTCGTATCGACGCCGCGCCCGCCCGCGCTCATCCCGGCAAGGGCCAGGATTTCTGACGCATTGCCGCGAATGGCGGCCGGTTTCAGGGCAAGGATTTGATGGCAAAAGCGGGTGCGGAACGCGAGCGCGCCAACGGCAACCGGGTCCAGCGTCCAGGGCTTGCCTGCCGCCACCGCGCGTTCAATCGCCCGACGCATCGACTGGGCGCGCGGCGAGGTCAGCGTGCCAACGTTTATCAGCAGCGCATCGGCTATCGCGGCAAACTGCTCGGCCTCTTCGGCCTCAATCACCATCGCCGGGGATGCGCCAAGCGCCAGCAAAACGTTGGCCGTAAAGGACTGTACGACATCGTTGGTCATACACTGGGTCAGCGGAGAACGGGTGCGGAAGTGATGTAAAACGTGTAAATCGAGCAGGTCAGGCTGCATGGTTTCGCTCCTGCCTTGCGTGAAGAAGCGATGACCGGGAAGGCATCTGACTTCCCTACGCTGGCATTATCCAGATCAGGTAATACGGGTATTTCTCAGCCTTCAACGAAGAAGGGCACCCCGAGTCATTTGGTAAGCATTAGCTTACTTTTTGCCAGATTAGGGGAAGTTGCTTGCTCAAGCAAGCCCACTCTTTCGGATAATGATTCTTCACGCAAGGCAGGAGCGAAAGACTTCGAATACTCAGAAAGAACAACGACACCCAATTACTCTCTGTCTTTTTAATTAAACGACTAAAAGATCCTTCACAGAAAAGAAAATAATTAACATTTTAATAGATGGTATTGAGCAGTAGCTAATGAATCCCCTTCTCTTTCCCTTATATAATTCACTGGTATCCGACTGTCTCAATGTATAGCCTGCACACATAACCTTTATCATTTAGCCAACAGCACTTTGATTTTAAGTGCTTTTTCATAAAAACAGCTTCCCCTTTGTACTTGCACGCAGTACGATTAATCAACATGTTACCTGAAACTAAAGGGTTACTGATGGATACAGTTGAAGAATTAAATGGAACATATTTCTATCGTGGCGTATGCAATATCACTGCAGGAGAGTTATTTTTTGGGATTTTACTGGATAGAGTTAATGATCAATTTGGCGGAATTAAAGATGTTATTTCAATAAGCTGTATTATTCTGGGCTGCCATTATTAAAAACAAGAGGTAAACCTTACGGAACCACAGCGGGTACGTCAATAGCATCAAAATACCTTCGCCAACTTCTTAACACTGAATTACCTGTAAGACTTCCAACTCTTACAGAAGCGAGCATAACAACACTTAAGCCTAAATATGTTACTAACCTGGGCGCTTTTGTGGGGCGTGGATTACCTGTTGTTGGTTGGGCTATAGTAGCGAGCGACATTAGTAAAATCGTTTATAAAACCGTTCGTGACTACAACACAATCGCACACGAGAAAGATCGCATATGGTAACAGATCAGGAAGTTTTAGAGCTATTCCGTAAAGAGTTACCTGTGTCAGGTACATTCACAGGAAAGCTGATACCGTTAGAGCTTGATGATATTCTTCAAGACTATGCAGACGATGATGATTTAATTTATTGCATTAATAAATACGACAGATTTTTTAATGTTGACATGTCAGCAATGAATTATCAGAAATATTATCCGTGGTTTAGAACGTGGTTCTTTAGAAGATGGTTTACTGATAAACCAGTAAAGCAAATCTCAAAACCTCTTACTGTAAGGATGTTTGCAGAATCGGCTAAAGCAGGAAGATGGTTATACGACTAACAGCAAGGAGCGTTAAAAATGGCTGTACCAGTACATTTGATTTTAAAAGATGATGGTGGATCTCAGATCATGGGGTCTTGTGACGTTCATGGACGTGATGGAAGCATAGAACTACGTAGCTTACAGCATAGCGTGATCATTCCTACAGACAATTTAACAGGTAAAGTGACAGGAAGCCGACAACATTGCTCATTCAATTTCACTAAAGAGATTGATAGTTCATCACCCTATCTGTTTAAAGCAGTTGCAACGGGGCAAACTCTTAAAAGCGCTGAGTTTAATTTCTATCGTATCAACAACAGCGGGCAAGAGGAAATTTACTACACCATTACACTAGAAAATGTGAAAGTAGTTAGCTTTAGCCCTGTGATGCATGATACCCGAACGGCTACGGGTACAGGCCATATGGAAGATGTGTCTTTAGCTTATGAAAAGATCACTCACCTTTATAAAGATGGCAATATCTTGCATTCCGATGCCTGGAATGAAAAGAGACAAGCTTAGCATAACCCACTCTAAATATGGGGCTATCATGCCCCCTCTTCTAAACTCTCCATTTCGTATAACAACCTTCTTACTTAGATATAGCAATTCAAGCTAGATACAACTTCGTATAAGTTTTCAACACATTTATTTTTAGTGAGTAACTACAGAGAAAATCTTTAGTTGAATACCAACTTTCATTCAAAACACAAAAAGGATTCAAAAGCAAAGAATGTAGAAAAATCTATAAATTTGAATTAACTGTTTTACACATTTAGCATGATTTTATAGTTAAATGCTTAAGCATACCTTATGAATTGAAATTTTCTCATGTTCTGAGATCCAGAACGTCATAAATCTTATCTAATTGTATTTATTAAGATAATACCTTTCATATTACAGCAGACCTGTTTAGCGATAAATGCTATCCATGATCTAGATCAATAATCAAAATTACACATTCATAGATAGTTACTGCACGTTGCGAAATAAGTTATCAAACTTAAATTTTGAGACGCACCAAGGTTTAATCCAGATATAACAGGAGGTTATATCTCCCTGCCCGGATAGCACCCTTACTTTAATTTTTTCTTGCATTGATGAGAGCTTTCAAATGAAGTCTTTAAATAAATCAGCTATCGCTGTTTTTATGTTTAGTGTTGTGTCTACTGGTGTAGCTGAAGCTTCTTTAACTGGTGCTGATCTTGCTGCTGCCAACTCTTACTTTAATTCACATCCAGACATTGTAAAATATGCCCCGTGGATTCGTGACAATGTAATAGCAAGCAACACATTGAATGATGCTAATAACACACTCGTAAGCAATAGCTATTATGATCAGGCGCAAGGTAAATTAATCTATGTAACACAGATTGGAGGGATCACTCCACCTGTATCTATGAGCACGTTAACCCCTTCTACACCTGCACAAGTAAATTTAGCTGCTAATATACCCGTAGTAGTTTCTGGTAACACTGCTGTAACTAATACTAAAACAACTTTAAATGAGCCTGGTTTGATTGCAGCACCAGCTAACACTACAAATGCTAACAGTATTATAACTACTCCAGCTAAGCAGTCTTTGATTGTTGAACCACCAAAGCCAGTAATTAAAACTCCTCCTTTGGTTCAGAAGGTTCCTGTAGCTACGCCTGTTGCTATTCCTATAGTTAAACAACAAATTCCTACACCTATTAATCAGGGTGTACCTTCTCCATTACCACATAGCATACCTAACAAAGTACCTCCTTTGTTGACCAATAGCACCCCTAATAAAATTCCTGTCCCTATGGCTTACAACGTTCCGGTTAAACAACCAACAATTCAACCTTATAATGTGCCACCTAAAATAAGTCTCCCTATTCAGCAGATTCCTAACAAACAACCTATACCAGTTGCACAGCCTTACAATGTTCCGAGCAAAATCCCAACAGTACAAACTAACTTAATGTACACTCCAACTATACCGCCAAAAGCTATTATTCAGGCTCCTGTACAACAGATAATTAGCCGTAATGATCCTATCGGGGTTCAGGGCGGGGTTCAGAAATTAACAATCACTGTAGTAGATAGCCAAACTCCGGTAGCTACAACAATTCCTGCTACAAATACGGCTAACACATCTTTAACCTCTGCGATTAATGCAAACGCTAAAGCTGATGCAAACACAAACGCACTTACTACTAAAGTAGATTCAAATACATTCAAAGCCGATCAGGATAGACAAGATCAAGCCCTGCAAGATGCTTCTGACAAAGCGACTCAGGCAATCAATACGAGCGCTTATGCGCAATCTTTAGCTGTTGATGCACAAACAGTAGCCGCTGCTAATAAAGCTGCTGTCGCTAACGTTCAGTCGCGTCAACAAGCACAAGAAACCACTATTCAGAATCACAGCGCACAACTGAAGAACCATGAAGAACGTATTACAGCGTTAGAAAATGAAAGTAATAACAACTTCCAGAACCTTAAGGATGATGTAGATAACAACCGTAAACGTGCTGCTGTTGGTGTTGCTTCTGTGGCCGCTATGAGCAACATCCCGCAGGTAACAGACTCTCAGACTTTCGCTATCGGTGCTGGTGCTGGCGGTTATGACTCTCAAGGTGCTGTTGCTATAGGAATCTCTGCTCGTGTTACCGATCACATCGTAACTAAAGCTTCTGTTGGTGCGGGTTCCTTCGGCGGCGCTACTTACGGGGCTGGTGTAGCTTTCGGTTTCTAAATAAAGTTTTTAACCCACGCCTCTTCGTTAGAGGCTTTTATTAAGAGTTTTAAATAACAAGCCAGTTAACCAACGATATCACTACAAACTCACCCTATGACTTATGGCTAACTGGCTTAATTTGATTATTCTGATGATAGCGAACATGACAAAATATATTTTATTCTCCACTATAGTGGCATTAGCATTAGTGGCCACAGGTTTCTTTATAGGGCTAATGTATGTTGAATGGGTGAGATTATGAAAGAAGCTATTCTTATAGATACACGCTTAACGATTCACTTTATTTAAATAACGGTGTAGGACATATGAACAAGTTGATGATAGTAGCTTTGTCTGTTTCTGCGTTAGCGGGTTGTACTTCACAGGCTCAACGCATGGCAGATTGTGAAGCTCAAGGTATTAGCCGTGATGCTTGTTACATTGCAGAACAAAACAGGCAAGCAACGATAAACGCTTCAGCTGAAAAGCAAGCAATGGAAAACGCGCAAGCGCTCTATCCAGTACAGAAAGCACAATCTGCGCATGGTTTACCTAAAGGCTGTACACAAGTGATGGATGCTGCGGGGCAATGCAATACAAAAGCACCTAAAGTGAATAACATCACTAAGGAAGCTGATCATGTAATGAATAAGCCTATCTCTGATAGTGCTGAATATCTTCTTGCTAATGGCTGGAAGCCTAATAATGGGGTATGGAAGAAACAAGGCTATACGCTTTTGCTGACTGTTGAAAATGGAAAAGTCGTTAATTCGCAGCTTTAAAAATAATATCCCCCTGACTTAAAAGGGACTAAATAGCAAAGTATATTAGATTCGTGATTGTCAGTCTTTAGTGTATTGCTAAAGCCGCCCTTAACAGATGGGCGTTTTTTTCAATTATTCTTGAGGATTATATGATGATTGATGCAAATGAAGCAGTAAAAGAAGGGTTCGCTAAAATAAATCAGGCGACTGCGGTCGCGGTTTTTTATTTGCCGGTCTCACTCCATGCAAAGGGTCAGAAATGCCATAAGCCCTTTTATTCTAACTGCCAGGCCCCACCATGGATAAGCGACGCTCTCCCCGCCCAGGCAAACAACGCCAGCTCGCGGCCGTCTGCATCAGGATAAATACGGCTGCTGAGGCACGCCTCACCCTCGTTAACAAACACTTCCACGGAAGAGCTATCAAAGAACAGGCGCAGGTTCAGCATGTCATTCAGGTTAAGCGCGACGCTTCGGGTACCGCACAAGCCATACTGCGGATAGTGACGCTCCAGCACCAGGCGCTGCATCTGGGCATCAACATAGATGCGTAGCCCGTCGCCGAGACGAATGCCGTATTGCTCCGCGCTGCTGTTCGCGCAATCCCATTGCAGAGTGACCTCCATCGCATCGCAGTGTTCCACCAGCGTCATCTGCTGGTTATTAAGCGTACTTATCGGCCAGGGGAACCACGCCCCGCGCAGGGTTTCAACTTCTCTGGCTGGATGCATTTGCAGATGATTATCCGCACTCAGCGTCAGCTCGCGAGGTAAGGAGAGCATGCCTGCCCAGCCATCCTCCTGTTCCGGCAGTGGTGATTCCCACATGTCCAGCCAGCCGATGACGATGCGTCGACCATCCGGCGTCAGGAAACTTTGCGGCGCATAGAAATCATGCCCGTAATCCATCTCTACAAATTCACCTTCACGCACAAAGGGCTGGCCGGGCTGCCATTCACCTACCAGATACCCGCTCTGGAAAAGATTACGGTTTTTGAATCCGTCCGCCGCCAGCCCCTGAGGAGAGAACATCAGCACGCGTTTACCGTTGAGAGTGAAAAAGTCCGGACATTCCCACATGTAGCCCATCTCTTTTTCAGCCACCGCGAGCACGCCCCAGTCCTGCCACTCACGCAGATCGGCAGACCGGTACGCACGCACCTGGCCCGTATCACCCTCTCGCGCGCCAACGACCATGTACCACCACTCCCCTTCACGCCATACTTTTGGATCGCGGAAGTGATGCAGTCCAGGCGGTGTGTCAATGACGGTCCCGTGCCGCACAAAGTGGATGCCGTCACGGCTGGTTGCCAGGCACTGAACCTGGTAGAGATTAGCCTCATCGCCGGGATCGCCGTGGAATTTGTGGCCGGTGTAGATCAGCGCCAGCGTGTCGCCATCCACCACCGCTGAGCCAGAAAAACAGCCGTCCTTGTCGTCTGGTCCTTCCGGTGCCAGCGCAACCGGGAGGTGTTCCCAGTGAACTAAATCTTTGCTGCGCGCATGGCCCCAGTGCATCGGCCCCCACTGGGTCGAATAAGGATGATGCTGATAAAAGGCGTGATACCAGCCGTCAAACCAGACCAGGCCATTCGGATCGTTCATCCAGCCGGCACGCGCGGCGAGGTGGTAACGCGGATACCAGCGCAGGTTAAGCCCTTCGCGTCCGGACTGCAGTTCCTGTTCTGCTTTTGTAATGGAATACGTCATTTCTCTACTCTTTCGATCAGATAGTGGAAGGTTGCGGCATGAGCGGGTCAGAAGAGGACTTCCCCGAGCGCAACAGGAAGATGGAGATAAACGTGGTGCTGAAAACTAACAACCCCATGATGAGATAGGACTGGGCAAAGCCGTATTTCTCATAGCTGTAGCCGGCCAGCGGCGACAGTACCGAGGCAATCACCGAGCTTGTACAGGCAAAGCCCACCAGATAGAGGGTGGAAGAGAGCCGCTTATCAAAATGCAAGCTGTTGTATTTAAAGATGGAGACCAGCAAAACCGGCAGTTCAACCGCGTGCAATAGCTTGGTAACGGAGATCAATACCGGCCCCTCAACCAGACCCGATGCCACCATACGCATCGCCATCACCATTCCGGCGAAAATCAGGCCGTTTTTCGCACCGAGGCGATTCACCAGCCACGGGGCGCAAAACATGCCCGCCGCCTCCAGGAAAACCTGGAAGGAGTTGAGATAGCCGTACATGGCGTTCCCTTCCTGTAACGTCGGGAACTGGGACGAGAAATAGACAGGGAACTGCTGGTCATAAACGCCATAAATACAGGTGCCGATAACGAAAAACACCAGCGCCCAGAAGCGCGGCAGCGTCAGCAGGCGCAAGGCATCCTCCAGCGTGACCTTACCGCCGGACACCGCCTCCTGCATGGCGTGCGGAGCGGAAGAGACCCTGAGGCGCGCCAGCAACACAAAAAACACCAGCCCGGCGCAGCTCGCCACCGCGAAGTTCAGCTTCGGATTAATGTTGAACAGGAGCCCTGCAAAAAAGGTTGCCGCCGCCCAGCCCAGCGATCCCCACATCCTCGCCTTGCCGAACTCGAACTGGCTCTGGCGGGCCACGCGCTCGGTATAGGACTCCAGTACCCCTATTCCGCCGTTAAACGTCAGCCCGATATAAATCCCGCCGAAAATACTGCCGAGTAACACGTTAATTTGCAGCAGATAACCAAACAGCAGGAAGGCCGGACCGGAAAGAATGAGCAGGCTGGTCAGAAACCAGAGCAGGTTTTTTCGCAGGCCGAGCTTGTCCTGAATGAATCCATAGCAGATTTGAGCAAAAAGCGCGGAGACGGAAAGCACGGCATAGATAACGCCGGTATCCCCCGCTTTTAGGCCCACCTCCTGATGAAGCCAGATGGAGAGTAGCGAGCCGGAAGATGACCAGGTGACAAAAAAGAAAAAGAGTAGTGCGCTTAATAAAGGGTAGCTGTGAGAGTGATGCGTTTTCATCATGACATTCTCATGTTGGAGTAATGACACAATGGTAACGTTAACATAATTTCTTTCTCATGCTGTTTGGTGAAGATTTAAGATGTTAATCACGAAAGTTAACGTTAACATTAAGAGAATGAGATCGCGATCAAACATTCATCACGGAGGTAAGCCTGACCTGGCATGTGCATCAGCCTTCCTTTTACATCAGCGACTTAGTTGTATACCCTTTCACACAGAGCATTAACGGAGTAAAAAAATGGCTTCCCTGAAGGACGTCGCAAAGCTGGCTAACGTATCGCTGATGACGGTCTCACGTGCGCTGAACACCCCGGAACGCCTTAAGCCGGAAACGCTGGCGCGCGTTCAACTGGCTATCGAGCAGACCAGCTACGTGCCAGACCTGTCCGCCAAGAAAATTCGCGGCGCGCATGCCTCGCCGAAAACCATAGGCGTACTGGCGCTCGATACGGTGACGACGCCTTTCTCGGTAGAGATCACGCTGTCGATTGAAGAGACGGCCAGAATGCACGGCTGGAACAGCTTCGTGATGAATATGTTTACCGATGACAACCCGGACGCCATTGTCGACCTTCTCCTTTCTCATCGGCCTGACGGAATTATCTACACCACCATGGGGTTACGTCAGGTTCCTCTCCCGGCCAAACTCCTCACCCTTCCCTGCGTGCTGGCCAACTGCGAAAGTGACGGCGAAAAGGTCGCCAGCTATATTCCCGATGATGAACAGGGGCAGTATACCGCCGTGCGGGCGTTACTCGCGGAGGGTTATCGACGCCCTCTCTGCCTGCATTTGCCTGAGGGGCATCTGGCCACAACCCGACGTCGTCTGGGGCTGGAACGTGCATGCCGTGAAGCGGGGCTCGACCCGCACAGCCTGGCGCACAGCTATATGGCGCTCGGCGATGAACACTATCATGACATTCCGTCAGTATTGCTGGCGCACATGCAGAATGGCATTCCCCGGTTCGACTCCGTTATCTGCGGTAACGACCGTATCGCGTTTATGGTCTATCAGACGCTGCTGGCGCAAGGGCTTCGCATACCGGAAGATGTCGCGGTAATCGGCTATGACAATATGGTGGGTATTGGAGAGCTGTTCCTGCCTCCTCTCACGACGGTTCAACTGCCACACTATGAAATTGGTCGCCTGAGCGCCCTGCATATTATTAACGGTGAAGAGCATCAAAACACCACGCGCGTTGAAAGTCCTTTTTTGATGCGTGATTCCGTTGTGCATGCATCATGAGCACCGCTTTTTGCACATGACGCAGAAATAGAGACAGCCAACCTCCTTTTTTGCCATTCGATGGCACGTTTTGTCACACTCTTTTCTGCGACTGTACACGCCGGACAAACAGCCTGTAACAGGCTGTTTTTATTTGGCATAAAACGCAATTTTCATTTTAAAAATGGGGATATTTTCTCCCCACAGCCCCGTGTCACAAAACAGTAAACAAATTAACCATTGAGCCCCGTGGCAAAAGGCTCTATATTGGCGGCGTTTTTTTCAGGCCCCCATCTGTTTTTTAACTTTTTATTCAATCGTTGCTCATAACGAAGCGGCGGTTGTAGGAGTGATATGATGACGGATAAAGTCCGTATTGACACCGTAGATGCCCACAAAAGCAACGAAACCTATCTGGCCCGTCAGGCCGAGTTTGAATCTAACGTCAGGAGTTATCCGCGCAAGCTGCCTTTAGCGATCACTAAAGCAGAAGGCGTGTGGATCACCGATGCAGATAATAAAGAATACCTTGACTGTTTAGCAGGTGCAGGGACCCTTGCGCTTGGCCATAACCATCCTGATGTGCTGAAAAGCATCCAAAATGTCATTACCAGCGGCTTGCCGTTACATACCCTGGATCTGACAACGCCTCTTAAAGACGCGTTTTCTGAATACCTGCTCTCTCTGCTGCCTGGTCAGGGCAAAGAGTACTGCCTGCAGTTCACCGGTCCATCCGGTGCAGATGCCGTTGAAGCGGCGCTGAAGCTGGCGAAAAAAGTGACCGGCCGTAGCGGTATCATCAGCTTCTCTGGTGGCTATCACGGTATGACCCACGGCGCACTGTCCGTGACCGGCAACCTGTCTCCGAAAGAAGCGGTTGACGGTATGATGCCAGAAGTGCAGTTCATGCCTTACCCGCACGAGTACCGCTGCCCGCTGGGTATCGGTGGTGAAGCGGGCGTGAAGGCGCTGACCTACTACTTCGATAACCTGATTAACGACGTTGAAAGCGGCGTGCGTAAACCTGCAGCGGTCATTCTCGAAGCCGTTCAGGGCGAAGGCGGCGTGAACCCGGCTCCGGCCGAGTGGCTGCAGCGCATCCGTAAAGTGACTCAGGAACACGGCATTCTGCTGATCCTCGACGAAGTTCAGGCTGGCTTTGCCCGTACCGGTAAATTCTTCGCCTTCGAACACGCGGGCATCGAGCCAGACATCATCGTGATGTCTAAAGCCGTCGGTGGCGGTCTGCCGCTGGCCGTGCTGGGTATCAAAAAGCAGTTTGACGCATGGGCGCCAGGTCACCACACCGGTACCTTCCGCGGCAACCAGCTGGCGATGGCAACCGGTCTGACGACGCTGAAAATCCTGAAAGATCAGAACATCGCAGGCAAAGTGGCCGTGCAGGGCGAATGGCTTAAGGGCCAGCTGAAAGAGATGGCGAAACGCTATCCTGTTATCGGCCACGTTCGCGGTCTGGGCATGATGATCGGTATTGAGATCGTTAAGCCACACGAAGCCGCTGACCACATGGGCTGCTTCCCTGGAGACGGCGAGCTGTCTGCGCTGATCCAGAAGAAGTGCTTCGAAAATGGTCTGATTCTGGAACGTGGTGGCCGTAACGGTATCGTGCTGCGCCTGCTGCCTTCACTGCTGATCGCCGACGATGAGCTGAAAGTGTTCCTGGATAAATTCGAGCAGGCGCTGCTTGCTGCGGGCGTTCGCCCGGCGTAACCGGAGTTATTGATTACGATGTCTGATTCAAACCCAATTTTGTTCTCCTCTGCGCAGAGCATTGACGCTTACCAGCAGGCGATTGAACAAAGCACTCAGGCTGTGATGCAGTGGCTGAAGCAGCCTGAGATGTACCAGGGCAAAACGGTCGCGGAACTGCGTGACCGTATTAAGCTTGATTTCAACCCGAAAGGGCTGGGTAACGAAGCGGCGATTGAACGCGCCGTGGAGTTCTTCCTGAAAGACAGCTTGTCGGTTCATCACCCGCAGTGTGTGGCGCATCTGCACTGCCCAAGCCTGGTCGTAAGCCAGGCGGCGGAAGTGCTGATTAACGCCACTAACCAGAGTATGGACTCCTGGGATCAAAGCCCGTCCGCAACCATT
Organism: Enterobacter cloacae complex sp. ECC445; assembly: GCF_021892025.1. NCBI lineage: Bacteria > Pseudomonadati > Pseudomonadota > Gammaproteobacteria > Enterobacterales > Enterobacteriaceae > Enterobacter > Enterobacter cloacae complex sp. ECC445. The sequence goes on from NZ_JAKLRZ010000022.1 coordinate 118,290, forward strand.
ATTGAGATCAAACTGATCGAATGGCTGCGTACCCGCGTGGGTTATCAGGCTGGCGACGCAGGTGTTTTCACCAGCGGCGGCACTCAGAGCAACCTGATGGGCCTGATGCTGGCCCGTGATGCGTTCTTCGCGCGTCAGGGTCACTCCGTTCAGCAGGACGGTCTGGTGGGCGATCTGCGTAAGATCCGCGTGCTGTGCTCCGAAAACGCGCACTTCTCCGTGCAGAAAAACATGGCGCTGATGGGGCTGGGTTACCAGTCCGTAGTGCAGGTGAAAACGGACGAATTCTCCCGCATGGATCTGACCGATCTGGCGGCGAAAATTGAACAGTGCAATGCGAACGGTGAACAGATTCTGGCTATCGTCGCGACGGCAGGTACCACCGATGCGGGTGCTATCGATCCGCTGCGTGAAATCGCCGAACTGGCCGCGAAGCAGAACATCTGGGTGCACGTTGATGCGGCCTGGGGCGGCGCGCTGCTGATGTCCGAGCAGTATCGTCACTATCTGGACGGCATTGAGCTGGTGGATTCCGTCACCCTGGACTTCCACAAGCAGTTCTTCCAGACCATCAGCTGCGGCGCGTTCCTGCTGAAAGAAGCGCGCCACTATGAGCTGATGCGCTATCAGGCGGCCTACCTGAACTCTGAGTTCGACGAAGAAGCGGGCGTGCCTAACCTGGTGTCCAAATCTCTGCAGACCACCCGTCGTTTTGACGCGCTGAAGCTGTGGATGAGCCTGGAAGCACTGGGTCAGGAGCAATACGCGGCGATCATCGATCACGGCGTGACGCTGGCACAGCAGGTTGCGGCCTACGTGAAAGAGCAGCCTGCTCTGGAACTGGTTATGCAGCCGCAGCTGGCAAGCGTGCTGTTCCGCTTCCGTGGCCAGGTGCAGATGGACGATGCGGGCATCGCCCTGCTGAACCAGAAAATTGGTGATGCCCTGCTGGAATCCGGCCGCGCCAACGTCGGCGTGACCGAGCATAACGGCGTGACCTGCCTGAAGCTGACGCTGCTGAACCCAACCGTAACGCTGGAAGATATTAAAATCCTGCTGTCTCTGGTTGAGCGTACGGCGCAGGAAGTGCTGGCTAAGTAATACAACACCCCTCTTCCGCCGGGAGAGGGGTGATTTTTACAGACCAGCCCACCACATTCTCGCTTTTAATCCCCAGTAACTCGTCCAGCCCGTCGTAGTGCTGACTACACTACCCTTCGATACAATCACCAGCGTTGGCGTGACGCTCACCTGCCACTGCTGCGATAGCGCACCGTTTTCATCGTTTATCACCGGCATGCTCAGGCTTTTCTTCTCGACCCAACGGGCCAGCTTAGCGTCATCGCCGGAGCGCATGGCAATGCTGATGACGTTACCGCCCTCTTTAGCCAGCTTATCCACCGCCGGTGTCGTATAACGACAGATGCTACACCAGGTGGCCCAGACGTAAATCAGCAGAGGGCGCTCCTGACTGAGCGCCGCGATATCGTGAATATTGCCGTCGATGCTGTGCATGGGTGTTGCACTAAAACTGGCGGGGAGCGTCGGTTTTCTATACCGATCAACTCCCCACATTACGGCCAGCGTCAGCAGAACGAGTATGATCCCTTCCCGCGCCCAGCGGCGCAATCGACTGATTTTACGGTTATCCATTTCGACCTCATGTTTTAACGAAGGTCATCTTAACGGGCAACTCGCCATCACGCTGTAAAGAAGTGTCGCGCCAGGTTTACTCTTGGGTATAACCGTAGTCGTAGTGGCTATATCCCGAGCTGTAATAGAGCGCAGCCGATTTCACGATATCATTAAGGATCGTGCCATTCACCTGCACACCCATTTGCGCCAAACGCTTCAGGCAATTCTCGACCTCCTTGACGCTGGTTTTGCCGTAGCGGGCGACCAGCAGCGTGGTAGCCGCAGCTCTGGCGACCAACAAGGCGTCCGTTACGGCAAGCACAGGTGGGGTGTCGACAATCACGATATCATAGCGTTTGTCTATCCCCGCCATCATGGCCTGAAAACGTTCACTCATGAGCAGCTCAACGGGATGTGAAGGTTGGGGTCCGCAGGTCAATACATCAAAACCGCCTTTCTCGACGCGTTGAATCGCCTCCTGCCACGCAACGGCGCCTCCGAGCACGCTGGATAATCCATGATGGTTGCTCAGTTTGAAGACATTGTGGACATATCCCTTACGCATATCGGCATCAATAAACAGCACTCGCTGTCCGGCCTGCGCGGCAATCGACGCCAGTGACGTACTGACCAGCGTCTTTCCGCAGTCCTGCGTTGGGCCAGAGACCACGACGATCCGATTTGGGGCATCCATCATGGTAAAATGCAGACTGGTGCGCAGCCCGCGTACCGCCTCGACAAACATATCTGCCGGACGGTCAACGGGCAGGAAAGGGATATTTGACGTCCTGTGCTTCCAGTAGGAAGCAAACAGGTTTCTCCTGCGCAGGTGCGTTTTTTTCCACAGCCACACCGAGCGCGGCAGCGTCGCCAGAAGCGGTATCCCATGAGCTTCCAGCGGTTCAGACGAGGTAATGCCCCGCTTAAAGGCCGAGCGCACTAAAACCGTTCCCGCAGAGAGCATGAACCCCATCATCATGCCCAGTATGATAATGGCCGCTTTGCGCGGTTTGATTGGGGCTGGCTGCGTCACGGCCGGGTCAATAATCCGCACGTTCCCGATAGCGCTGGAGCGCGAGATACTCAGCTCTTGCTGACGCGTCAGCAACTGCAGATAGATGGTACGCCCGGACTCAACGTCACGACTCAGGCGTAATATCTCCTGCTGCGTGGAAGGCATGGATGAGACGCGGTTATTCAGACGCGCGCGCTCTCGCTCAAGCGTTTGTTTCTTCTCCCGTAAAGCGCGGTAGGTAGGATGGTCCTTTTTGAAAAGTTGGGAAACCTCCGCTTCGCGGAACGTCAGCTCGTTAAGCTGATTCTCCACGTTAACCACCTGATCAAGAATTGACTTCGCCTCCAGAGATAAGTCGACCGAATCGCGCTGCTCTCTGTAGGCATTCAGCCGCGCTTCGGCTTCGTCCAGTTCTCGACTGATCTTAGGTAACTGCCCCTGTAAGAACGTAAGGCTGCGGGAATCTTTCGCTTCCTGGCGCGCAATATTCTGGCTGAGATAATTTTCAGCAATGGTGTTCAGCACCGCAGCGATCCTGCCGGGGTCTTCACCCGTTAACGTTAATGCGATCATACCGCTCTGTTTCGCCGACTCCACAACCGTTAGCCTGTCCTGAATGGCATTGATCGCGTCAAGTCTTGAGACGGTTTTGAGCGTAAACCGGGCGCCGGCTTTCGCATTAAGAGATGTCACCAGTAGCGATATTCCATCCTTAACCAGCGTTTTCCCAACGACGCCGTCTGCCTCAAGCGTTTCTCCTTCAAGACGATACCGGCCTTGCTCCTGCACGGTGAGCAAGAGCGTTTGTGGCTTACCTTCCAGAAGAGGGATCGTCAGCGCGCCAATCGTGATTTTATCGGGTTGACGGCCCAGCACCTTTTCCCACAAAGTCCCGATGACAGGGAATACGCGCCGCTTGACGCTGTACGTCAGCCCGAGTTGATCCACGGTCTCTCCCAGAATCATCCGGGATTTAAGCAGTAACAGTTCCGGCGCGACGTCTGGCGAGAGATCGGACTCGAAAGAGGTCAGGTTCTTGAGCAGCGAGTTATTCTGCTTCGCTTCAACCTGTACCAGGGCATCCGCCTGATAAACTGGCGTAGCGCTAAACGCGTAGATCCCCGCACATACCGTGAGCAGGAGCGTGACGCACGCGATCGTCACCCGGTGATCGAAGATCTCAGCAAGCAGTTGAAGAAGATCGATCTCATTATGCTGCGGCATCGCAGCACTATAATTTTCTGATTTAGAAGACGACATTACTGCTTCATTCCTTGTTGACTCAAACGACGAGCCCATTCCTGACTGGCTTTTCCTAATTGCTCGAAAACATATTCATAGGCTTCGCGACTTTTGTGATACGGGTCGGGAATGTCCCTGGTTTCCAGCCATTGTCCAAAGAGCAGCGATTTTCCCCGGTTTTCCGGAGCCATTGCGGCAATGAAACGGAGGTGTTCCGGCTCCATCACCAGAATCAAATCGGACTTTTGCAACAGGCTGCGCGTCACCTTGCGGGCAACATGCCCCTCCAGCGAAACGCCATGGCGCCCGGCAACAGCCTGCGCAGCCGCATCCGCCGGGCGTCCTTCAAGCCCAAAAATACCTGCCGAGGTTACCTGCCTGCCGGGTAATTGCTGGCGCAACAGCCGCTCACCAATCGGTGAGCGGCAAATATTACCGGTGCAGACCACTAAGATTGACGTGAACATCACTGCGGCCACGATCTGATGTAGCGAACGGTTTCGGTCAGGTCATGGACGCCGCTAATGGTCGGCACCAGCTGGGTAATCACGCGATTCCAGCGCGATAACGGGGCGGTGGTAACGTAGACAATGTCATACGGTTCCAGCTGGAATTCCGTACCCAGCACCATGGCTGAAGCATCTTCCGCATTCAGTTGATAGATGTTGGCAATTTTGTCCGTGTCGCCTTTTTTAGCTACCTGCCGAATAACAAAAATGCCGGTTGCATCGGCCATATTTTGGTTAAGCCCCCCGGCATTCCCCAGCGCTTCAGCCAGCGTCATGCCGCTACGATCCATCTTAAGCGTGCTCTGCTTAACCACCTCGCCCATGACGAACACTTTCAGCGCGTCGTTACGAGGAATAAACAGGATATCGCCAGGATAAAGCAGCTTATTTTGAGTCAAATCGCCATGCTGCATCAGCGCATAGAGCGAAAGGCGTGAATCACGACCATCATGCGTCAGCACGACGTTACGCCAGTCGGCATCCGCAGAAAGACCGCCAGCGGCGTTGACCGCATCCATTACCGTCAGCGGAATATTGGTTATCGGCTGTTGGCCCGATTTTTCGACCTCGCCGGTGACGTAGGCTTTTTGGGAACGGAAGGCGGCAATACTGACGTCCACCTGCGGGCTCTCAATGACTTTATCCAGTCGAGCTGTAATCTCTTCACGTACCTGTGAAACCGTTTTTCCCTCCACCCGGAGCTTACCGATGTAGGGATAAAAGAGCGTACCGTCGGCATTGACCCAGTTACCGGCATCGCTCGCGCTACGATATTGTCCTGCGGGCGTTGTTAATTCAGGGTGATCCCAGACGGTGACCGTCAGGATGTCGCCCGTGCCAATTCGGTATTCCCAGTTTTTGATCTGCTCATCCAGATTAGGATTTGCCTGAGATTTCGCCACGTTCGGACGCAGCTTTTCAATTAATCCCGGCGTCAGTGGGAAAATTTCCACGCGTTTATCAAGCTGATAATTCTCTTCTTCAGTCGAAATGACTTTTTTCCCGGATACACTCAAGTTTTGGCCGGGGGAAAATACACATCCTGTTAACTGACTAACAGTCAGAAATAACAGCGAAAATAAAGTTATACTTTTCATTTATATGAATGTTTCTTTTTAATGTTGCGTTAATCGTCAAGCCTGCAAGGCTGACTATGCTAAGATCATGAAATTTAATTAATTATTATTCTGACATACGAAACTAAGGCATTGTGAAACGTGACCAGACCGCTCTCTAAAACAAAGACAAAACACGCTTTTGCGCTAAAAAAGAAGCCGGGGCACTTCACCCGAAGATAATCTTAAATCTTCTTCTGTGGGAAAGCATTCGCATAGCTGTCCAATTTTGATATGGAAAGTTATTTTCAGAATTGATTAATGAAATAATAATTATTAAAAATATAAAGCGCGAAAAATATTCGCAGTAATGATAGATATCACCCCATTCGACTACACAAAACCGTCCAGTTTTGTTACATTTTTTTTCAAACATACCCTGCGTTGATACTTAAAATGGACTGTCTGCTCCGCTTTGCACGACCCGTAGACGAAAAGTATCCGTAACGATATCACTGGAGAAAAAATGGCTAAGCGTAAATTGCTGCTTCTGGGTGTATTACTGTCTCTGGCGGGATCCGCATTCGCTGCCCCGCAAACGGCCGCTGCGCCATCCGGCATCAAGGCCTATGAAGAACAAGAGTTCATCGCTGACTTCACGAAATTTAAGATTGGCGACACGGCGCCGGCGCAGTATCAAACGCCGGAATACACCATCAAACAGTACCAGCTGCGTAACCTGCCGGCTCCGGATGCCGGAACCCACTGGACCTACATGGGTGAAAACTACGTTCTGATTGGCGATGCCGATGGCAAAATCTACAAAGCCTACAATGGAGATATTTTCTATCACCGCTAACGCAATTCTGATTCGTCCCTGGCAGGAAAGTGACCGCCCTTTCCTGCGCACGCTCTACCTACACGCCCGGCGTAAAGCCTGGCCGTGGCTGGACGGCTCAGACTGGCAGCTTGAAGATTTTGACGCGGCAACCCGTGACGAAGTGATTTGGGTTGCTGTTCAAAACGGCCATCGCCTGGGTTTTGCCTCCGTCTGGACGAACGATAATTTCCTGCACAACCTGTTCGTGGACCCGCAGTATCAAAACTTCGGGGTCGGCCAGTTGCTCCTTGAGCAGGTTCAGAAGAGGTTTACCAGTACGGGTTCGCTGAAGTGTCTGGTGAAGAATGCGCGGGCTGTTGCGTTTTACCAGCGTCACGGCTGGCACATTGAGGCGACGGGTGATTCGCCGGACGGAGAGTATTATCTGATGCATTATCGGCTTGGGTAAAGTCAGGCGGCGCTTCGCTTACCTGACCTACAACACCGTATTTCGTAGGCCGGGTAAGGCGAAGCCGCCACCCGGCACTCAAACTCAGAGGAATTACACCGCGCGGAAGGCGATTTCACCCGGGATGACTTCGCCCTGCCAGTAAAGCTGCGCCGCAACGCGCCCCGCCAGTTGGCGATACATCTCTGCAAATTCGCTGTCCGGACGGCTAACGACCGTCGGCTTTCCGCTGTCCAGATCTTCACGCAGGGTAATGTGCAGCGGCATCTGTCCCAGCAGCTGGGTATGATACTTCGCGGCCAGTTTTTCTGCGCCACCCGTACCGAAGATAGGTTCGTGGTGCCCGCAGTTGCTGCAGATGTGCATGCTCATGTTCTCAACGATACCGAGCACCGGCACTTCCACCTTCTCGAACATCACGATGCCTTTTTTGGCGTCGATCAGCGCGATATCCTGCGGCGTGGTCACGACAACCGCCCCCGTAACCGGAATGTTCTGCGCCAGCGTGAGCTGAATGTCACCGGTTCCCGGCGGCATGTCCAGCACCAGATAATCCAGATCCGGCCACATCGTCTCCTGCAGCATCTGCAGCAGGGCTTTGCTGGCCATCGGGCCGCGCCAGACCATGGCGTTATCGTCGGTCACCAGGTAACCGATGGAGTTGGTCGCCAGACCGTGCGCCATGATGGGCGCCATGTGGGTGCCGTCCGGTGAAGTTGGACGCTGGTTTTCCGCGCCCAGCATATTTGGAATAGACGGACCGTAGATGTCGGCATCCAGAATACCGACCTTGGCCCCTTCCGCTGCCAGCGCCAGCGCCAGGTTTACGGCGGTAGAGGATTTCCCCACCCCGCCCTTGCCCGAGCTAACGGCAATGATGTTTTTCACGCCGTTCACGCCGGGCTGGTTCTTCACGCGTTTCAGCGTGGCAATACTGTGGCTCAGCTTCCAGTCGATTGCCTTCGCGCCGGTAATGCGCAGCAGCTCAGAGCTGGTCTGCTCTTTTAGCGCATCGAAGGCGCTGCTCCAGACGAACGGCATCTGCAGCTCAACGTGCAGCGTCTCGTCGAGCCAGGCAACGTGGTGTAACGCTTTCAGCGTCGTAAGATTGTGCTTCAGGGTTGGATGCTGAAAGTTAGCCAGCGTCCCGGCGACCATTGCTCGTAAGGCTTCCGGTGATTTGGCCTGGGATTGAGAACTCATCCCGACTCCTTTGTTCTTGTGAATAAGACCTTAGATGAACAAGTTTACCTGAAAGGCCGTGCTTTGTGCTTACTTAATAATGCCCCTTTTGGTAATATCAAAAACCCTTTTCACAGTTAAAAGAAGTAATGCCTACTATGACTCAAGTCGCGAAGAAAATTCTGGTAACGTGCGCGCTGCCGTACGCCAACGGCTCAATCCACCTCGGCCACATGCTGGAGCATATCCAGGCTGATGTCTGGGTCCGTTACCAGCGAATGCGCGGCCACGAGGTAAACTTCATCTGTGCGGACGATGCTCACGGCACGCCGATCATGCTGAAAGCGCAGCAGCTGGGGATTTCCCCAGAGCAGATGATTGCCGAAATGAGTCAGGAGCATCAGACCGATTTTGCTGGCTTTGACATCAGCTATGACAACTATCACTCCACCCATAGCGACGAGAACCACGAGCTGTCAACGCTTATCTACACGCGTCTGAAAGAGAACGGTTTTATTAAAAACCGCACCATCTCTCAGCTGTACGATCCGGAAAAAGGCATGTTCCTGCCGGACCGTTTCGTCAAAGGTACCTGTCCGAAATGTAAATCCCCGGACCAGTACGGCGATAACTGCGAAGTGTGCGGCGCGACCTACAGCCCGACCGAGCTGATCGAGCCGAAATCCGTGGTGTCCGGTGCCACCCCTGTGATGCGTGATTCCGAGCACTTCTTCTTCGACCTGCCGTCCTTCAGCGAAATGCTGCAGGCATGGACCCGCAGCGGCGCGCTGCAGGAGCAGGTGGCGAACAAAATGCAGGAGTGGTTCGAATCCGGCCTGCAGCAGTGGGATATCTCCCGCGATGCGCCGTACTTCGGCTTCGAAATCCCGAACGCGCCGGGCAAATATTTCTACGTCTGGCTGGACGCGCCGATCGGCTACATGGGCTCCTTCAAGAACCTGTGCGACAAGCGTGGCGACACCGTCAGCTTCGACGAATACTGGAAGAAAGATTCCACCGCCGAGCTGTATCACTTCATCGGTAAAGACATCGTCTACTTCCACAGCCTGTTCTGGCCGGCGATGCTGGAAGGCAGCAGCTTCCGCAAGCCAACCAACCTGTTCGTGCACGGCTACGTGACGGTGAACGGCGCGAAGATGTCCAAGTCCCGCGGAACGTTCATCAAGGCCAGCACCTGGCTGAACCACTTCGACGCAGACAGCCTGCGCTACTACTACACCGCGAAGCTCTCTTCCCGCATCGACGATATCGACCTGAACCTGGAAGATTTCGTGCAGCGCGTGAACGCGGACATCGTCAACAAGGTCGTGAACCTGGCGTCCCGTAACGCGGGCTTTATCGCCAAGCGTTTTGACGGCGTGCTTTCTGCCGAACTGGCCGATCCTGAGCTGTATAAAACCTTCACCGACGCCGCCGCTGCGGTTGGCGAAGCCTGGGAAAGCCGTGAATTCGGTAAAGCGATTCGTGAAATCATGGCGCTGGCCGACGTGGCCAACCGCTATGTGGACGAGCAGGCCCCTTGGGTGGTGGCGAAACAGGAAGGCCGCGACGCCGACCTGCAGGCGATCTGCACCATGGGTCTGAACATGTTCCGCGTGCTGATGACCTGGCTGAAGCCGGTACTGCCGCAGCTGGCAGCCCGTACTGAAGCGTTCCTGAACACCGAGCTGACCTGGGATGCTATCCAGCAGCCGCTGCTCGGCCACAAGGTGAACACCTTTAAGGCGCTGTACAACCGCATCGAGATGAAGCAGGTTGAAGCCCTGGTAGAAGCGTCTAAAGAAGAGGTGAAGGCCGCGGCAGCACCGGTGAGCGGCCCGCTGGCGGACGACCCGATTCAGGAAACCATCACCTTTGATGATTTTGCCAAAGTCGACCTGCGCGTGGCGCTGATCGAAAACGCGGAATTCGTGGAGGGCTCCGACAAGCTGCTGCGCCTGACGCTGGATCTGGGCGGCGAGAAGCGTAACGTCTTCTCCGGCATCCGTTCAGCCTACCCGGACCCGCAGGTGCTGATTGGTCGTCAGACCGTGATGGTGGCGAACCTGGCGCCGCGCAAAATGCGCTTCGGCATCTCTGAGGGGATGGTGATGGCCGCAGGCCCTGGTGGGAAGGACATCTTCCTGTTAAGCCCTGACGAAGGCGCGAAGCCGGGTCAGCAGGTGAAATAACGAAAAAGCCGGAGATAATCTCCGGCTTTTTTGTGCTCCCTCTTCCTGTGGGAGAGGGTCGGGGTGAGGGCATCAGGCCGCACCCATGCCGTCTTTACGCTTTAGGGTGATGCACCCGGTGGGTCAGCCCGCGCAGGAAATTACGCAGAAACTGGTCGCCGCACTCGCGGTAGTTTTTATGGTCCGCCGCGCGCATCATGGCGGTCACTTCCGGCACGGATACGCGGAATTTTTGCTCCGTCATGATCGCCACGATATCGTCCGTTTTCAGCGAGAACGCGATGCGCAGCTTTTTCAGCACCGTGTTGTTATTCACGCGACGCTCCAGCGCCAGCTCTGGCGCGGCCGGATCTTTGCCGCGCTTATCATAAATCAGGCCGTTCAGAAACCCCGACAGAATGATGTCCGGGCAGCGGACAAAGCCCTCTTCGTCTTCTTTGGTCATCCACGTGTCAAAACTCGCAGACGTGGATTCCATGTCGGAGAGCGCAAGAATGCGCACCATGTCGTTATTGTTCGCTTTCAGGGTGTAGCGCAGGCTACGAAGAATATCGTTACTTAGCATAGAGCCTTCGAATGTCGATGATGCAATGGCGCGCAGTGTACCAGTTTTACAGGCCAATCGCCTCTTTCAAACTCTTCAGGTAGCGGCGGCTGACGGGGACCGTTTGCCCGGCACGCAGCACCAGCTCGGCCTGGCCGTTATCTTCCAGGCGGATCTCCTTCAGGTGGGCCATATTGACCAGGTACTGCCGGTGGCAGCGGATCAGCGGCGTGCGGCTCTCCAGCGTGCGCAGCGTCAGCTCGGTAAACCCTTCGTTCCCCTCCGCGCTGGTGACAAACACGCCGCTCAGCCGGCTGCTGACAAAGGCCACGTCATCCATCTGCAGAAGATAAATCCGGCTGTGCCCGGTGCAGGGGATAAACTTCAGCGGCTGCTGGTTTTCGGGCAGCAGCGTGACGTCCTGCACGGTGCGCTCCTGGCGTAAACGGGTAAGCGTTTTTTCCAGACGCTTCTCTTCAATCGGCTTGAGCAGATAGTCAAACGCGTGCTCCTCGAAGGCCTTAACGGCATATTCGTCGAACGCCGTCAGAAAGACGATGTAGGGGCGATGCGCCGGGTCGAGCATGCCGACCATCTCCAGCCCGCTGATGCGGGGCATTTGAATGTCGAGGAACAGCACGTCCGGGCGCAGCTTGTGCACCGCGCCGATGGCTTCAATGGCGTTCGCGCACTCCCCCACAATCTCAATATCCGGCTGCTCCTGCAGCAGAACGCGCAGATTTTCCCGTGCCAGCGGCTCGTCATCCACAATCAGCACTCTTAACATGCGTTTTCCTCCAGCGGCAGTCGTACGGTAATACGGGTAAATCGGTCTGGCTCACAGGCGACGGTAATGCCGCAGTCGTCGCCAAAATGGGCGCGCAGGCGTTTATCCACCAGGCTCATCCCTAAACCGCCGGAGGCGGAAGGCTGATAAAGCCCGGCATTGTCTTCAATATCCAGCACCAGATGATGGTTAAACCGGCTGGCGGCAATGGTTATCTCCCCTGTTCCCAGAAGCTGCGACGTGCCGTGCTTAATGGCGTTTTCGACAATTGGCTGCAGAGTAAAGGCCGGAAGATGCTGATACGCCAGCTCGTCCGGCACGGAGAGCGACACCTGCAGTCGCGACTGGAAACGCGCCTGCTCTATCTGCAGATAGGCATTCACGTGCTCAATCTCATCGGCGAGGGTGACGATCTCCGACGGCCGCTTCAGGTTCTTGCGGAAAAAGGTCGAGAGAAACTGCACCAGCTGCGCGGCCTGATCGCTGTCGCGGCGGATCACCGCTTTGAGCGTGTTGAGAGCATTAAACAGGAAGTGCGGATTAACCTGGGCATGCAGTAACTTAATTTCGGACTGCGTCAGCAGGGCTTTCTGCCGCTCATACTGCCCGGCGAGAATTTGCGCGGAGAGCAGCTGGGCAATCCCCTCTCCCAGGGTGCGGTTGATAGAGCTGAACAGACGGTTTTTCGCCTCATACAGCTTGATGGTGCCCATCACCCGCTGGTTTTCCCCGCGCAGCGGAATCACCAGCGTGGAGCCCAGCTTGCACTGCGGATGCAGCGAACAGCGGTAAGGCACCTCGTTTCCGTCGGCATACACCACCTCACCGGTTTCAATCGCGCACAGCGTATAGGCTGAGGAGATCGGTTTACCCGGCAGATGGTGATCGTCTCCGGTCCCGGTAAAGGCCAGCAGCCGCTCGCGGTCGGTGATAGCCACCGCGCCGATATCCAGCTCCTTGTAGAGCACCTGCGCCACCTTCATGCTGTTCTCTTCGTTGAACCCCTGGCGCAGTATCCCTTCGGTCGAGGCGGCGACCTTCAGCGCCGTGGCGGAAAAGGCCGAGGTGTACTTCTCAAACATGGCGCGTTTGTCGAGCAGAATGCGCATAAACAGCGCCGCGCCCACGGTGTTAGTGACCATCATCGGGGCGGCAATGCTGCTGACCAGGTGCAGCGCATCGTCAAACGGACGGGCAATGAGCAGGATGATCGCCATTTGCGCCATTTCGGCCACAAAGGTAATGGCACCGGCGGTAAGCGGGCTGAAGACTTTATCCGGGCGGCCGCGCTTGATCATATAGCTGTGCACCAGCCCGCCGAGCAGCCCTTCCACGATCGTAGAGATCATGCAGCTGAGCGCCGTCATGCCGCCCATGGAATAACGATGCAGCCCGCCGGTTAACCCCACAAGCCCACCGACGACGGGGCCGCCCAGCAGCCCGCCCATGACCGCGCCTATCGCGCGCGTGTTGGCAATGGAATCTTCGATATGAAGACCGAAATAGGTCCCCATGATGCAGAAAATAGAGAAGGTGACGTAGCAGAGCAGCTTGTGCGGTAAACGTACGGTGACCTGCATCAGCGGAATAAACAGGCGCGTTTTGCTCATCAGCCAGGCAATAACCAGAAACACGCACATCTGCTGAAGCAACAGCAGCACCAGATTAAACTCGTACATACTCAAAACCGCACACGCTAAAAAACGCGTAACATACACTGATGTAGGGCGACTTTCTTTGAAGCATCCCAAAAAAGCGCAAAATCGTGTTCGTTATCACACCTTTTTCTGAATATCGCGCATGCTTCGCATAGTTTGTTCAAAAATCAATCAATCCTTCCTGGTTCGTCAAAGTGAGTCTACAGTTAAGCTGGGGACGCGTAAGCCAGGGGGCGAATATGGCGCTTTACACAATCGGTGAAGTGGCACTCCTTTGTGATATCAATCCCGTTACCCTACGGGCGTGGCAGCGACGATATGGATTACTCAAACCGCAGAGGACGGACGGCGGCCATCGCCTTTTCAATGAGGCCGATATCGACCGGATCCGCGAAATTAAAAGCTGGATCGACAACGGGGTGCAGGTCGGCAAAGTGAAGTCCCTGCTGAGTCACGATGACCCGGACACGCACCGCCTCTGGCGCGAACAACAGGAAACCCTGCTGCGGCTCCTGCAGGCGGGCAATCTCCAGCGCGTGCGCGCATGGATAAAAGAGCAGGGCCGCGATTATCCGGCCCAGACGCTTATCACCCATCTTTTCATTCCGCTCCGCAGACGCCTGCAGTGCCAGCAGTCCACCCTGCAGGCGCTGCTCAGCATGCTCGACGGCGTGCTGATCAACTACATTGCCGTCTGCCTTGCCTCGGCGAAGAACAAAACCGGAAAAGATGCGCTGGTGGTGGGCTGGAACGTGCACGATACCACCCGCCTGTGGCTGGAAGCGTGGATTGCCACCCAGAAGGGCTGGCGCGTGGATGTCCTGGCGCACTCGCTGGCGCAGCTCAGACCCGAGTTTTTCGACGGCCAGACCCTGCTGGTCTGGTGTGGCGAAGTGCCGTCCGCCACGCAGCAACAGCTGCTGACGGAGTGGCGCGAGAATGGTTACCCGGTCTACTCCCTTGGCCCGGAAGCGCCATAACGGCATTTAATGGTTCATTAACAGCTGCGCTTCACCGTATAATTGTTCCGTTAACAACAGGAGCACATGATGAAGGCAACCAAACTGGCCATTATTACCCTTTTTGTTCTGATGGCCGTAAGCGGTATCGGCGGCGTGATGCTGGCAGGATACTCGTTTATCGTTCGCGGCGGTGTCGGCTGAGGTACAGCGCCAGCCGCTCAAAAGCGCGATCGACGACGATGGCCGCCAGCGCAACCAGCACCGCCCCCTGCACGATATAAGCCGTATTAAATCCGCTCAGGCCGATAATAATTGGCGTGCCCAGCGTATTGGCCCCGACCGTCGACGCAATGGTCGCCGTCCCGATGTTAATAATCACCGACGTGCGGATCCCGGCAACGATCACCGGTGCCGCGAGCGGCAGTTCGACCTTGCGCAGCCGCTGACCGCGACTCATCCCCATCCCTTCCGCCACGCTCAGCACGGACGCCGGTACCGCCGTGATGCCCGCCAGCGTGCCCTGCAGCACCGGCAATACGCCGTATAAAATCAGCGCAATAATGGCAGGCTGCTGACCAAAGCCCATCACCGGCACTGCAATCGCCAGTACCGCTACCGGGGGAAACGTCTGACCAATGGCCGCAATCGTCTCCACCAGCGGACGAAACTCCTTGCCCCCGGGCCGAGTGACCGCAATACCTGCCCCCGTGCCCAGCGCAATCGCGATAGCGCTTGAGATCGCCACCAGCCAGAGATGCGCCAGGGCGAGATTAATAAAGCTCTCCTGCTGATACACCGGCCTCGGCAGCCCCGGAAAGAGGCCGTTAAACAGCGCCGCGCTGTGGGGCATCAGGAACAGTAAGGCGACAAAGAGCGCTACCAGCCAGAGGAGCGGATCACGCAGTGCCTTCACGCGTCACCTCCCCTGCCAGCAGATCGCGAAAGTGTAAGGTTCCGCACGGCGTCCCGCGGGCATCCGAAACGGGCAATACCTCGCACTGGCGCGCGACAAACGCCGAGAGGGCATCCCGCAGGCTCATCTGTTCCTGCAGCGGTTCGCCGCTCAGCGGCACCGCCTCCCGGCGCATATAGTCGCTGACCGTACGCAGGGAGAGCAGCCTGACGCCCAGCTCGCTGCGGCCAAAAAACTCGCGCACAAAGTCGTTTTTCGGCCAGGTTAACAGCTCAAGCGGCGAGCCCTGCTGCACTACCTCGCCATGATCCATCAGCACGAGATGGTCGGCCAGGCGCAGGGCTTCATCAATATCGTGCGTCACGAGAACGATGGTGCGTCCGAGAATGCGGTGAATGCGGGTCATCTCGGCCTGCAGCGCACCGCGCGTAACCGGATCCAGCGCGCCAAAAGGCTCATCCATCAGCAGCACCTGCGGGTTGGCCGCCAGCGCGCGCGCCACGCCCACGCGCTGCTGCTGGCCTCCGGATAACTGATGCGGATAGCGGTCGCGCAGCGCGGGCTCGAGCCCCAGCAGAGACATCAGCTCATCAACCCGATCGGCGATTTTTGCCCGCGACCATTTTTCCAGCTGCAGCACGGTGGCGATGTTCTGCGCCACCGTCCAGTGCGGGAACAGGCCGATAGACTGAATGGCATAGCCCATCCGGCGTCGCAGCTCCAGCACAGGCAGGCTGCGGATCTCCTCCCCGGCAAAGCGGATCAGGCCGCTGTCGTGCTCGACCAGGCGGTTGATCATCTTCAGCGTGGTGGATTTGCCCGAGCCGGAGGTGCCAATCAGCACGGAAAACGCCCCCTCGGCAAAGTTCAGGTTCAGGTGGCTCGCCGCCGGACGACCGGCAAAGGTTTTACTGACATCGTGAAATTCAATCATTGGCGCTTCTCCTGAGCAACGCGAGCCATAAGGCAAACAGCGCGTCGACGACAACCGCCAGCGCAATCGTGGGCACCACGCCCAATAACACCAGGTCGAGAGCGCTGCTCAGCAGGCCCTGGAACACCAGCGCGCCAAAGCCGCCCGCGCCAATCAGCGCGGCAATTACCGCCATGCCGACGGTCTGGACCGCCACTACCCGCAGGCTGCGCAGCAGCAGGGGCAGCGCCAGCGGCAGCTGAATTTTCCAGAAACACTGCCGGGCGCTCATTCCCATCGCATGGGCGGTTTCCAGCACGTCCGGCGC
Organism: Enterobacter cloacae complex sp. ECC445; assembly: GCF_021892025.1. Lineage (NCBI taxonomy): Bacteria > Pseudomonadati > Pseudomonadota > Gammaproteobacteria > Enterobacterales > Enterobacteriaceae > Enterobacter > Enterobacter cloacae complex sp. ECC445. The sequence continues at coordinate 134,514 of NZ_JAKLRZ010000022.1, forward strand.
GACCTGGCCTAATCCCGCCACCACGCCGCGCACCAGCGGCAGCAGCGCGTACAGCACCAGCGCGATCAGGGCGGGCGTTAGCCCCGTTCCGGCTATGCCCAGCGTTCCCAGCACCGGAACAGCCTTCACCAGCCCGGCCAGGGGGGCAATCAGCAGGCCAAACAGCGCAACGGAGGGAATGGTCTGGATCACGTTGAGCACGGCAAAGACTCCGCCCTGACGTGAAGGATGGCGATAGCACCACATGCCCAGGGGGATCCCGAGCAGGAGCGCCGGAAAGAGCGTGCCGAAGAGGATCGTCAGGTGTTGCGCCAGGGCATCATCAAACACCTCCTGGCGGTTGGCGTACTCTTTTAACAGCGAGAGATTGTTCAGCTCCCCGCTGAACAGCAGGAACAAGGGAATACACCATATCTGCGCGTTGAGCACCCAGCGCCAGACGGAACTGGCGATGAGTCGACGAATGGCATCGCTGCAGGCCAGCAGGCAGAGCGCCAGCCACAGCCACAGGCCGCTGCCTATGGTGGTTCTCGCCAGCGGACTTTCCGCCGAGGCCATATGCGTCGCCGCCAGGCCGGCGCTCCAGAACAGGATGATGAACAGCCCTTCGGAGAGGAGCAGCGTCAGCCACTGCGCCGGGCGTCCCTGCCAGAGCGACAGGATGACCCACGCGCCCAGCGACGCTGCCAGCCACCCCGGCGTAAACGACCAGACCTGCCAGAGCGCTTTGCCCTCCCCCGACATCAGCCGGTTTGGGGCAACGTTGACAAACGGTAACGCAACCGCCGCGAAGGCCACAAAGGCCAACAGCAGCAGGACGCGGTTATGACATTTTATTGGCACAGCCCTTTCCCGTTACTTCACAAGCCCTTGTTGTTTCAGGAAGTCGGCGGCCACTTTTTTGGCATCCAGTCCCTCGACGGCAATGCTGGCATTCAGCTGCTGCAGCGTTTTTTCATCCAGCTTTTCGAAGACCGGCTTGAGCCAGTCGGCAATCTCCGGATGGGCTTTCAACACCGCCTCACGCACGACCGGGGTCGGGGCGTAAATCGGCTGCACGCCTTTTGGATCGGTCAGGGTTTGCAGGCCAAGCGCCGCCACCGGGCCGTCGGTGCCGTAGGCCATCGCCGCGTTAACGCCCGAGGTTTGCTGCGCCGCCGCCTTGATGGTCACCGCCGTATCCCCGCCCGCCAGCGAGAGCAGCTGCGCCTGGTCGAGCTTGAAGTCGTAGGCTTTTTCAAACGCCGGGAGCGCGTCAGGACGCTCGATAAACTCCGCGGACGCGGCAAGCTTAAAGTCGCCCTTCTCTTTCAGATAGCGGCTGAGATCCGCAAGCGTAGTCAGCTTGCCTTTCTCCGCCACGTCCTTGCGCACGGCGATAGTCCAGGTGTTGTTGGCCGGAGCCGGAGTCAGCCAGACCAGCTTGTTCTGCTCCGCGTCGAGTTTTTTAACCTTTTCATATCCGGCTTTGGCGTTTTTCCATGCCGGATCGTTTTCTTGTTTGAAGAAGAAAGCCCCGTTGCCGGTGTATTCCGGATAGATATCCAGCTCGCCGGAGGTAATCGCCCCGCGCACGACGGGCGTGGTGCCCAGCTGAACTTTATTGACCGTTTTCACGCCGTGGCTTTCCAGCACCTGCAGGATGATATTGCCGAGCAGCGCGCCTTCGGTATCGATCTTTGATCCTACTTTTACCGGCTCCGCCGCGTGCAGCTGCAGGCTTAGCGCTGCAAGTAGCGCCGCAGAAATTGCCATCCCCGTTTTAATCGTCATTCCGCTGTCCTCATTTTTTTATCGCCTTTTTCAGAGGCTTGAGAGAAAAGCGTAGCTTAAAACGGCGGATTTACCCGGCAAAATGCCTTTTTAGCATAAGGTAAGACGCATCCCCCGCGAGACGGGGGATGCAAAGGAGGGAAACGTTACTGCAGCTCGAACTCGCCTTTATTCACGCGGGCGGAATCCACGCCGATAAAGACGTTAAACTTGCCCGGTTCCGCGTCGTATTTCATCTGCTGGTTCCAGAACTTCAGCGCATCCACGTCAATCGGGAAGCTGATGGTTTGGGTTTCTCCCGGCTTCAGATTGACCTTCTCGAAGCCGCGCAGCTGCTTCACGGGACGACTCATCGAGGCGGTAACATCCTGAACGTACATCTGAATCACCGTTGCCCCTTCGCGCTTGCCGGTGTTGGTCACCTCAACGCTAGCGGTAACTTTGCCGTCACGCTTCAGGGTTGGGGCCGACATTTTCACGTCAGAGACCTTGAAGGTGGTGTAGCTTAGGCCGTAGCCAAACGGATACAGCGGGCCGTTCGCTTCGTCGAAGTAACGCGAGGTGTACTTGTTCGGCTTGTCGGCGTTGTACGGACGACCGGTATTCAGGTGGCTGTAGTAGACCGGGATCTGGCCGACGGAGCGCGGGAAGGACATCGGCAGCTTGCCGGACGGGTTGTAATCACCGAACAGCACGTCGGCGATGGCGTTACCGCCTTCGGTACCGGCGAACCAGGTTTCCAGGATGGCGTCTGCCTGCTGATCCTCTTTCACCAGCGCCAGCGGACGACCGTTCATCAGCACCAGCACCAGCGGCTTGCCGGTGGCTTTCAGGGCGGCAATTAGATCGCGCTGGCTCTGCGGAATGGTGATGTCGGTCCGGCTGGAGGCTTCGTGCGCCATCCCCTGCGCTTCGCCCACGACCGCGACAACGACGTCAGACTGTTTCGCGGCGTTCACCGCCTCGTCAATCATCTCCTTCGGCGTGCGCGGATCGACCTTCACCGCTTCCTCGTACTGGTTGAGGAAGGTCACGATGTCTTTATCGTTGGTGACGTTCGCCCCTTTGGCGTACACCACTTTGGCGTTATCCCCCACGGCGCTCTTGATGCCGGTCAGCACGGTCACCGACTGGTCGGCCACGCCCGCGGCAGACCAGCTGCCCATCACGTCGCGCTTGCTGTCGGCCAGCGGGCCCACCACGGCAATGGTGCCGGATTTTTTCAGCGGCAGCGTGTCGAGGCGGTTTTTCAGCAGCACCAGGCTTTCGCGCGCCACGTCACGCGCCTCTTTGCGGTGCAGGCGGCTTTCGGCGTTGGTGTCCGCCGGGTCAGACGCTTTCGGGCCCAGGTGGCTGTACGGATCGTTAAACAGCCCCATGTCGTATTTTACGTTCAGCACGTGACGCGCGGCATCGTCCAGCTCCGCCATCGTCACCTTGCCGCTCTTCACCAGCCCCGGCAGGTACTTGCTGTAGTACTCATCGCTCATGCTCATATTGATGCCGGACTTGAGCGCCACGCGCACCGCGTCTTCCGGGTCGGAGGCCGTACCGTGTTTGATCAGCTCTTTAATCGCGCCGTGGTCGGACACGGTGATGCCCTTAAAGCCCCACTGGTCGCGCAGCACGTCTTTCAGCAGCCAGGAATCAGAGGTCGCAGGCGTGCCGTTCAGCGAGTTCAGCGCCACCATCACCGCGCCGCTGCCCGCATCCAGCCCCGCCTTGTACGGCGGCATGTAGTCGTTAAACAGGCGCTGCGGGCTCATGTCGACGGTGTTGTACTCTTTACCGCCCTCCACCGCGCCGTAGGCCGCAAAGTGTTTGACGCTGGTCATCACCGAGTAGCGGTCCGCCGGGCTTTTGCCCTGCATCGCTTCCACCATGGTTTTACCCATCGTGGCGGTTAAATACGTATCTTCACCAAAGCCTTCCGAGCCGCGGCCCCAGCGCGGATCGCGCGAGACGTCCACCATCGGCGCCCAGGTCATGTTCAGGCCGTCGTCCGCCGCTTCATACGCCGACACGCGTCCGACGGTTTTCACCGCGTCGAGGTTAAAGGAAGACGCCAAGCCGAGGCTGATGGGGAAGACGGTACGCTGACCGTGCACCACGTCATAGGCGAAGAACAGCGGGATTTTCAGGCGGCTGAGATCCATCACCTGGTCCTGCATCTTGCGGATATCCTGGCGGGTGACGGTATTAAAAATGGCCCCTACCTGCCCGTCTTTGATCATCTCGCGGATGGCCTCTTTCGGGTTATCCGGGCCGACGCTGATAAGACGCAGCTGGCCGATCTTCTCATCGACCGTCATTTTCTTGAGCAATTCCGTGACAAACGCGTCGCGTGCTTCAGGCGTGAGCGGGTGATTGCCAAACAAATCGTCTGCCAGCGCAGGTTGCAGCGCCAGGCTGACGGCGACACCTACAGAACATAGCCATTTCATGTCGTTTTACTCTCTCATCAATAACCGCCGGACGATCTCGGCCATACCGTGCGAAAAGCGCAGTGTGCCACAAACCCTCCGATCGTTGCAGGGTTATTCTCTGATTTTTCTCGTGAATACTCGACCGCTTAACGGTTAATCGCGCTATGCTTTACAGCGAGAAATTTGCCCCACCACAAGGAGTGGAAGATGTCTTCTGTTCGAACTGACGATAACAAAACATTTATTAACGAACTGTCGCGCCTGGTTGGCTCCTCTCACCTGCTTACCGACCCGGCCAAAACCGCCCGCTACCGCAAGGGCTTCCGCTCCGGACAGGGCGACGCGCTGGTGGTGGTTTTCCCCGGCACGCTGCTGGAGCTGTGGCGCGTGCTGAGCGCCTGCGTCGCCGCCGACAAGATTATTTTAATGCAGGCCGCCAATACCGGCCTGACCGAAGGCTCCACGCCGAACGGCAACGATTACGATCGTGACATCGTGATTATCAGCACCCTGCGCCTCGACAAGCTGCACCTGCTGGACAAGGGCGAGCAGGTGCTGGCCTTCCCCGGCACCACGCTCTACTCCCTGGAAAAAGCGCTTAAGCCGCTGGGCCGTGAGCCGCACTCGGTGATTGGCTCTTCCTGCATTGGCGCTTCGGTCGTGGGTGGGATCTGCAATAACTCCGGCGGCTCGCTGGTACAGCGCGGCCCGGCCTACACCGAGATGTCGCTGTTTGCCCGAATAGATGAAAACGGCAAGCTGACGCTGGTTAACCATCTGGGTATCGATCTCGGCGTCACGCCGGAACAGATCCTCAGCAAGCTCGACGACGATCGCGTGAAGGACGAAGACGTTCAGCACGACGGCCGCCATGCGCACGATCATGACTACGTGACCCGCGTGCGCGATATCGACGCCAATACCCCAGCGCGCTACAACGCTGACCCGGACCGCCTGTTTGAATCCTCCGGCTGCGCGGGCAAGCTGGCCGTTTTCGCGGTGCGTCTGGATACCTTCCCGGCAGAGAAAAAGCAGCAGGTGTTTTATATCGGTACCAATCAGCCAGAGGTGCTAACCGAAATTCGCCGTCATATTCTGGGCGAATTCACCCATCTGCCGGTGGCGGGCGAGTACATGCACCGGGACATTTACGACATCGCCGAGCGTTACGGCAAAGATACGTTCCTGATGATCGACAGGCTCGGCACCGACAAAATGCCGTTCTTCTTCACCATGAAGGGCCGTACCGACGCGATGCTGGAGAAAGTGTCGCTGTTCAAACCCCACTTCACCGACCGCTTTATGCAGAAGCTGGGCAACGTTTTCCCGGCGCATTTGCCGGAGCGGATGAAAACCTGGCGCGATAAGTACGAGCACCATCTGCTGCTGAAAATGGCCGGGGACGGGATCGCCGAAGCGCAGAGCTGGCTGACCGAATTCTTCAAAACCGCCGAAGGGGATTTCTTCGCCTGTACGCCTGAAGAGGGCAGCAAGGCCTTCCTGCACCGCTTTGCCGCCGCAGGTGCCGCCATCCGCTACCAGGCGGTGCATTCCGAAGAGGTGGAGGACATTCTGGCGCTGGATATCGCCCTGCGTCGTAACGACACCGAGTGGTTTGAGCACCTGCCGCCGGAAATCGACAGCAAGCTGGTGCACAAGCTCTATTACGGCCACTTTATGTGCTACGTCTTCCATCAGGATTACATTGTCAAAAAAGGGGTGGATGCCCACGCGCTGAAGGAGCAGATGCTCGCCCTGTTGCGTGATCGCGGCGCACAATATCCTGCCGAGCACAACGTTGGGCATCTTTATAAAGCCCCTGACGCACTTAAGCAGTTTTATCGCGAGAATGACCCTACAAACAGCATGAATCCCGGCATTGGTAAAACAACGCGAAATAAATACTGGAAAGAGAGCACAGACGCGGAGCAGCCCATAACGCAAGCACCTGATTAATTCCTACAGCCAAATTTGAGAGATTGTTAAGCGCGCCTTAATCGTAATAGAGTAACCGTCTGACGCCGGAGAAACGTTTCTCCGGCATTCTATAACGAGGAGCAGGCACATCATGTCGGCTATTGATGTTTTATCCGAGACCGAGCTGGAAGTGCGCGATGCCCTTCCCGATGATGTGCACGCCATCGCCGCCATTTATGCCTGGCATGTGCTTCACGGGCGCGCGTCATTTGAGGAAGTCCCTCCGACCATCGACGAAATGCGCCATCGAATGAAAAACGTGGCCGAGCACGGTTTACCGTGGCTTATCGCGCTGTACCGCGGCATCGTGGTGGGCTACTGCTACGCTACCCCTTATCGTCCGCGACACGCCTACCGCTATACCCTGGAAGAGTCGATTTACGTGGATGCCAGCATCACCGGGCGCGGTTTTGGCTCGGCGTTAATGTCTGCGCTGATTGCACGCTGCGAGCAAGGCCCGTGGCGGCAGATGATTGCCGTGGTGGGAGATGGCAATAATAACGCCGGCTCGTTGCGGCTGCATAAAAAGCACGGCTTCGAGATTGTCGGCCAGCTGCGCAGCGTGGGGTATAAGAAAGGCGACTGGCGGGATACGGTGATTATGCAGCGCCCGCTCAACGATGGTGACTGGACGCTGCCGGAATAAACGCCGTGCGGCCTGATGCCCTTGTATGTTTAAAGTCACTTCAGTTACCCGTCAACAGACGGGTAAACTGTCACTGAGTTTGACCTGATGCCACAGCCCGTTAGCCCTCTGGGTTTCCAAGCCCGCGGGTGAGCTCATGGCGTGGCATCAGTTTTCCTGTTAACCCGAACAGCTGCCTGGGCGGCCTGTGCCAGCCCGTATATTACAAGGCCGGGAGACTCGAACATGACTGAACATACCACCGTCGGCATCGATATCGCCAAAGAGACCTTTGATGTATTTATCAGTCCTGACGGGATTTTTCTTCATCTGGATAATACCCCTCAGGGCCATCAGCTACTCCTCGACGCCCTTTCATCCCGTACCGTTACACGCATCGTGATGGAAGCCACGGGGCGCTACCACAACCTGCTTGCTGCCACGCTTGAACTTGCCGGGCTGCCTGTCGCCGTCGTTAACCCTGCTCAGGTCAAACACTTCGCCCGCGCTCTCGG